>NZ_JBFTOU010000004.1:0-299081 GCF_056398125.1 Pseudomonas sp. 05L36
GCAGTCACCCGCGACACCCTTGCCTCTGGCTAACACTTCCCCTTGCCGGGTGTGTAGAGGACTTTCACCTCCAAGTCACCAGCGTGGCCACCACAGCCAAACTGGTTGCGCTTATGCGCAACGCGCCATGCCTGGCGCACAATGAAAAACGGCGTGCCTTGGCACGCCGTTTCGGGGTCTTGCAGGAAGTGCTTCAGGCCTGAACCGAATCGGCTTCCTTGTGGGCTGTGTGCAGCACTTCGATCAGGCAGTCTTCCAGTTCGAAGCGTTCGTGCAACAGGCTACCCAGTTCCTTGAACTTCTCGGCAACGCATTTGCCTTCGTCGCAAAGGTCATTGAACGCAAGCAGCTTTTCAGTGATGACATCGATGCGCGGGTAGATGGTCTCGGCGAGCTCCAGCCCACGCTTGTCGTTGAAGGCCTTGGCCTCCCCCGTCAGCTGTTCGTAGATCTCGAAATGCCCGGCCGATACATAATCGACCAACACGCCGCAGAACTCCTGCAATGGCTTGCGATTCGTGGACAGTGCCTCTGGATCGGCACCGAGCTTGTCGTATGCATCGATCAGCTCTTCGCGCTCCTGCAACCAGCGATCGATCAGCAGGTGCACTCCACCCCAGCGTTCCTGAGCATTCTGACAACTTTCGAGCATGGTGATCTCTCTTCCCTTGTGGGTCAGCTGCTCAATGCCCGTCGCCCTCTTGTTACGTCGGGGGCGATTTCAGGCAGAGCGTCATCGAGCAACATAATTCCAATGACACGTGCGGGCCAGATTATGCCCGCACGACACTGGCTTCAAGGTACGCAGGCGATAAAGTTCATACAAGTGTTTAATCGCCCGCAAAGGCCCGGTGCGACGACTCGCCGCTGAGTGGTCGCTGATAGCTGGTCCAGACCAGTCGCAACGACTGGTAAACGGCCAGAATCATCATCGCGACGAAGAACAGCAGGCTCCACTCGGTGAGACTCAGATCGAACAGCGTCCAGGAAATTTCCACACAATCGGCAGCGCCCTTGAACATTTGTTGTACGACGGATAGCCACGGAGAACTGGCCAACAGGTCCGCCAGATGGGTCGAGCACGCCGCTGCCTGTTCCATCGGAAGGCTTTGCAGCAGGACCTGTCGCCACGCCGTGACAGTGCCCGCGAGGCTGCAACAAAGACTGAGCAGCCAATACAGAACGTTTCCGATGCGACCGGGGCCATGGACCGAAGCCAACAGGCAGACACCGGCAAAGAGCGCCATGCAAAACCGTTGCAACAGACACAATCCACAAGGCCGCAGGCCGACTGCATATTCCAGGTAGTAGGAAACTCCTATCGCCAGAGCGCCCGCAATGAAAGCCATGAAAAACAAGGAGCGTGAGCAGGCCAAAGACATGGCTTTTCCGTAAAAGTAGTGACAGACCATTACGGTAGAGGAAAGCACGACGGCCTTACAAGGCAAGTGCTCACAGAGACTTCAGCACAGGCGTAGGGAAATCCCGACGCAGGCGAGAGGATAAAATGTAGTCCTCTGTAGGACTTTGTCTGCGACGAGATGCGGCAACTGAATTTCAACTATTCATCGCACTGCGGCGAGGGCGATCACTCCTTCGCCGCAGGTCATCGCTCAGACGCCGAAACCTGGCGCCAGCGAACGGGTCAAGCGCGGACTGGCACTGGCAGAGGGGCCGCGAGCAAGCGTTCATCCAATAACCCCAGGCCTTCCTGAAACAGCTGGTTGCTGCGCTCGGTATCGCCCATTTGCGCCAGCAAGCGTGCCAGTTCCGCACAGGCTTCCGGATTGCGTTGTACACGCAGGCTGCTTTCCAGATAGTCCCGGGCCTTGCCCCACAAACTGTTTTGCAGACATAGACGACCCAGTGTCAGTAGCAGGCCCGGATCGGCCGGATGGTCCTTGAGCCAGCCTTCGGCGGCCTGCAACTGGCGGGCCGGATCATTGCCGCGAACCAGTCCGTAGAGTCGTGCCAGATGACTGTCGTAACTGCGTTTGAGAGCAGTATGCAGCACTTCTTCGGCCTCGACCTGAGCCCCCAATTGACGCAGTTGTTCGGCATACGCGAGCACCAGTTGCGGCTCCTGACGCTGTGCCGAGGTCAGTTGTTGCCAGGCACGTTCAAGCGATTGCTGCCCCTCCGTTCCGTTTTCTTCCCGTTGCGCTGCCAGAGACAGGTTCGCCCCCCAGGCCCGACGCTCCAGCTCGGCGAGCTCGGCCGCCGGCAGGATTTTGTCTTTGCGCAGCTCCGGCAGCAGGCGAATCACTGCCGACCAGTCACCACGCTGCTCAAGCAAGCGCTGCAACTGCCGCAGGGTCTGTGCGTTATGAGGATGGCGTTCACGCATGGCTTGCAGGGTGGCGAGGGCACCTTCGGTATCACCGCGATCGGTCTGCAACTGAGCGTGGCTCAAGGCGATAGCCAACTCGGCCTGAGGCTGACGCTCCAGGGCGCGCTCCAGCAAGTTGTCGCTTTCTTCGTAATGGCCTTGTTCGTTCGCGGCACGGGCCGCACCGAGGTAGTAAAGCAGCGGCTGGCGCTCGGCTTCGGCGGCCCGATGCAAGTGACGTTGCGCACTGGCCCAGCGACCCTCGGCCAGGTCCAGTTGACCGTGCTCGATCGCCACCTGCACCCGACGACTGCGGTTACGCCGAGACCACGGGTTGACCACGCCACTGGATGTCATCACCAGTTCGACCAGCGATTTGACGCCCCAGATCACCAGCCAGAGCACAGCCACCAGCGCCAAAGTAGCCCACAGGCTCGACTCGTAGCGGAAGGTCTTGTAGGCAATCAGCACGTAACCGGAGTGTTCGGCAATCGCCAGCCCCAGCGCAGCGGCAGCGGCGATCACGAGGAACACGATCACATAGAGGCGTTTCATGGCGTGGCCTCCGGCGCGGTGTTCGCGGCAGGCCTGGCCATTGGCTTGACCGAATCTTCGGCATTGAGGTTGCGCCGCTCCAGATACCCCTGCACCGCGCTCAGGGTGCCGGTCATGTCCGGAGTGACTACGGTGACAGGTTGCTTGCTCAACTCGGCCACCTGCTCAAGCATTACTTTGCTTTGTGCGTTGTCCGGGTTGAAGTTGCCCTTGAGGATGTCCCGCGCTTCGTCCAGCACCTGGGAGTAAACCGCCGCCTGGCCATTGAGTGCGGCCCACTGCGCTTGCTCCAGCGCCAGGCTCAGGGCCAGGCGTACCTGACTAAGGCTCTGGCCGGCCAGCAATGGGCGAACGTTTTTGTCGGCACTGAAATCGATACGGATGTAGCGGGAAATCTGATCCCACCATTGCGCCCAGCGGCTGGCACCGTCGCCATCGGCGGTCAGACCCAGCAACGAATCGCCACGGTCCTTGTACTCCGGCGCCAGCTCGGTGAGGCTGGCCACTTGATCGCGCAGCGCGCCCAGACGCAGAAACAGCCCGGTGCGATCCGGTTGTTCGGTACTGCGCAAGGCAATCAGGGTCTTGGCCACCTGCTCGCGAGCGGCAAAAGAGCCTGGGTCGTTCTGCTCGCGCAGTATCTCATCGGCACCCTGGACCAGTGCCTGGGCGCTGCTGATGTCCTGCAAGGCCGACAGTCGCAGGCTGGCCAGACGCAGCAGGTGCTCGGCCTCGGCCAGACGCCAGTCCTTGCGACTGGCGCCGAGTACGGTTTCCAGCCGTTGGTTCAACCGCTGCTGATCACCTTGCAGCTGAATCACCAGACGGCTACGTGCTTCCAGTTCATCCGCGGGAGGTAATTGCGCCAGGCGTGCGCTCAGGCGCTCCTCATTGAGCTTGAGGTTTTGCGCCTGGTCATTCAGCACCTGCATCTGGCTCAGTTGCTGCTGATTATTGGCTTGCAGGTGACGCACCTGCCAGACACCCCAACCGCCCACCGCGACACCGGCCGCTCCCAACAGCAGCGCAATGATTGCCAGACCATTGCCTCGACGCTGCTCGGCAGCAGGTGGCGGCGGCGGCGGCGGCGGCGGCGGCATTTCATCAACAGGAGCATCAACAGGTGCATCAACAGGTGCATCGAGCACCCGTCGCGAGTCATCTTTAGGCAAGGCTGTTTCGCTCACGTATCCATCCTTTGCATTAGAAAACGGGTACGGGATGCTCCCGTAACGCCGTCAGCAAGGCCGCGGCACTCGCACCGCGACAATCCACAACTGTTTTGGCCCCGGCGGCACGCGCCAGCTCGGCAACCCTGGGGCTTGGTACAAACAACGGCAACTGCGCCAACTGCGGCCAGGCGTCGCCGGCCAATTGGTGCAGGTGCTCAAAACCTTGTCCACTGCTGACCACCAGCCCGTTCAGGCGTTCCGCCTGGATCCGTTCCGGCAGCGCTGTCGGCGGGTAAATCGGCAATGCCCGACGGTACAGTTCCAGATACTCGACACTAGCACCAAGCTCACGCAAACGCTCCGCCAGCAACTCGCGCCCGCCCTCCCCGCGCAGGATCAGCACTCGCGCATGGGGTTGTGCGATAGCCTCGCGCAGTCGGGAAAGTTCGAGCAAGGCTTCACTGTCATCGCCCTCTGCCGGGAAGCTCACGTCCAATCCGTGATCCTCGAGGATCTGCGCAGTCGCCGCGCCGACGCTGAACCACTTCACACCGGGCGGTGTTGGCCAATACCGCTCGAGCAGTTCGACGCCGATCCGGGCGGCCGGCTTGCTGACCACAATGACCGCGCAGAACTGATCCAGCGCCAGAATCACCTGGCGCATTGTGTCAGTGGCCGCAATGGGCATGATGTCCAAAAGCGGCAGACTGTTACTGAATATCCCCTGCTCGGCCAAAAGACTGCTCAGCGCCGCCGACTCATCGGCGGGACGCGTCAGCAGCAAGCGCCAGCCGATCACTCGTGACCAGCCTCGCCATAGACCGCTTTGAGTATGGCGTCGGCACCCTGGCTGAGAAGGTCTTCGGCCACTCGCACTCCCAGCGCTTCGGCATCGCCGCGAGGAGCGCGGGCCTCTGCGCTGAGCAGCAGACCACCCTTTGGATCGCCCACCAGCCCGCGCAACCACACCTGCTCACCTTCCAGCACGGCGTAGCAGGCAATCGGCACCTGGCAGCCACCATTGAGGTGCTTGTTGAGAGAGCGTTCGGCGGTCACGCGGGTGGCGGTGTCCTGGTGATGCAGGGGCGCCAGCAGAGCGTGGATTTCACGGTCGGCGCTGCGGCATTCGATACCCACCGCGCCCTGGCCACCGGCTGGAAGGCTGTCGTCGACGCTGATGGCCGAGGTAATGCGATCTTCAAATCCCAGGCGTATCAGGCCGGCAGCGGCGAGGATGATGGCGTCGTATTCGCCGGCATCGAGCTTGGCCAGGCGAGTGTTGACGTTGCCGCGCAGGAAGCGGATTTCCAGGTCCGGGCGACGGGTCAGCAATTGAGCCTGGCGGCGCAGGCTGGAGGTGCCGACGATGCTGCCATGGGGCAACTCATCGAGACTGGTGTAGGTGTTGGAAACGAAGGCGTCGCGCGGGTCTTCCCTTTCGCAAATGCAGAACAGGCCAAGGCCTTCGGGGAAGTCCATCGGCACGTCCTTCATGGAGTGCACGGCGATGTCTGCTTCATTGTCCAATAGAGCGGTTTCGAGTTCCTTGACGAACAGGCCCTTGCCGCCGATTTTCGACAGCGGTGAGTCAAGCAGCTTGTCACCACGACTGACCATGGGGACGAGTGTCACCAGCAGGCCCGGATGAGCCGCTTCAAGACGGGCTTTGACGAATTCGGCCTGCCACAGGGCGAGAGCGCTTTTGCGGGTGGCGATGCGGATCTGGCGAGAGGACATGGATCAATCCGTACTGAATAGATACGGCGGATAATAACAGCTCAGCCAAATCCACTTTGACTTGTATCAGATACTACTCGGCCTCCCTGGCCCCGGATGTCCGGCAATCGGGTGTGAAATTCGCCTGCGAACAGCTGTTTAAAGCTGTTGCATCATTTTGCGCACGCCAGCCACATGACGCCGGCTGACGATCAGCGCATCACCATTGAGGCCTTTGAGGAACAGCTGAAAATGCCCCAGGGGTGTGCGTTGCAGTCGCTCGATACGCTCGCGGGCGACCAGCGCATTGCGATGGATACGCACGAAACGGTCACCGAATTCGTCTTCGAGGGCCTTGAGCGGCTCATCGAGTAGCACTTCGCCGCCTTCGTGGCGCAAGGTCACGTATTTGTGGTCGGCAATGAAATACACCACCTGATCCAGCGGAATCAGCTCGATCCCTTTACGGGTTCGGGCGCTGATATGGCTGCGCGGTCCGTTGCCGCTTTCGGCAGCAGGGCGGGTCAGGGCGGCGAGCTGGGCACGATTGGGGCGCTCGGCTCTCTTTAATGCGTCATGTAATTGTTCAGTTCTCACAGGTTTCACCAGATAGCCTACGGCGCTGGCCTGTAAGGCTTCCACGGCAAATTCATCGGGCCCGGCGCAGAACACCACGGCGGGAGGGGTTTCGCGTTCGCACAACCGCGCAGCCACTTGCAGGCCATCCAGGCCGGGCATGCGGATATCAAGCAGCACGATATCCGGTTTGTGGCTGTCGATCAGTGCCAACGCCTCTTCGCCATTCGTGGCACTAGGCTCCAGGACACTGTATCCCTCGAGTTCGCCAACCATTCGGCTCAGGCGCTCGCGGGCCAAGGGTTCGTCATCAACGATCAGGACATTCATATTGCGCTGGATTCCTGCGTGAGTCTCGCACAAGGATAGCGTAGACAGGTGAAGTGACGTCCGTCACCGCGATCCACGCTAAGACTAGCGCGAGCGTCAAAAAGTGCCGCTGGTCCGGCGGCTAAATTTTCATCTGCCGGGCGATTGGCGGCCCAGGCCCGCATTGGCGACACGTCGCCACAGGGTTTGCTGTTACGCAATCTGAACACTCCCCTCTTTTTATAATCAGCGGCTGCAACGAAAAGTGCGCTGATCCTACTGTCCAACTGTAGACGGTTGCCGGGACGATACAGCTCAATTGGAAAATATCGTTCCGCAAAAATGCGCGGGGCTTACCCAAGCCTGGACTCGTCCCCCCAAAAAAACCTGTCGACCAGTGTCAGCGACAGGATTGGCAACCCTGTTATTATCCGCGTCAGCGTTCCACGCCTTCCTACTTCAAGCCGATACGAGCGAATTCATGAGCACTGACAAGACCAATCAGTCCTGGGGCGGCCGCTTCAGTGAACCCGTCGACGCCTTCGTCGCCCGCTTCACCGCCTCCGTCACCTTCGACCAGCGCCTGTATCGCCACGACATCATGGGCTCGATTGCCCACGCCACCATGCTGGCCAAGGTCGGCGTGCTGACCGATGCCGAGCGCGACAGCATCATCGATGGCCTGAAGACCATCCAGGGTGAAATCGAGGCCGGCCAGTTCGACTGGCGCATCGACCTCGAAGACGTCCACATGAACATCGAGGCGCGGCTGACCGACCGCATCGGCGTGACCGGTAAAAAACTGCACACCGGCCGCAGCCGTAACGATCAGGTCGCTACCGACATCCGCCTGTGGCTGCGTGACGAAATCGACCTGATCCTGGCCGAAATCACCCGCCTGCAAAATGGCCTGCTGGAGCAAGCCGAGCGCGAAGCCGCCAGCATCATGCCGGGGTTCACCCACCTGCAGACTGCACAGCCGGTGACGTTCGGGCACCACATGCTGGCCTGGTTCGAAATGCTCAGCCGCGACTACGAGCGCCTGGTCGACTGCCGCAAGCGCACCAACCGCATGCCGCTGGGCAGCGCCGCACTGGCCGGCACTACCTATCCGATCGATCGTGAATACACCGCTCAACTGCTGGGTTTCGACGCGGTAGGCGGCAATTCGCTGGATAACGTCTCCGATCGCGATTTCGCCATCGAATTCTGCTCGGCCGCCAGCATCGCGATGATGCACCTGTCGCGCTTCTCCGAAGAGTTGGTGCTGTGGACCAGTGCGCAGTTCCAGTTCATCGATCTGCCGGACCGTTTCTGCACCGGCAGCTCGATCATGCCGCAAAAGAAAAACCCGGACGTACCGGAGCTCGTGCGTGGCAAGACCGGTCGCGTATTCGGCGCGCTGATGGGCCTGTTGACCCTGATGAAAGGCCAGCCTCTGGCCTACAACAAGGACAACCAGGAAGACAAGGAACCGCTGTTCGACGCCGCCGATACCCTGCGCGACTCGCTGCGGGCCTTTGCCGACATGGTTCCGGCGATCAAGCCCAAGCACGCGATGATGCGCGAAGCGGCCCTGCGCGGGTTCTCCACCGCCACCGACCTGGCCGACTACCTGGTGCGTCGCGGCCTGCCATTCCGTGATTGCCACGAAATCGTCGGTCATGCCGTGAAGTACGGCGTGGACAGCGGCAAGGACCTGGCGGAAATGAGCCTGGAAGAGCTGCGCAAGTTCAGCGACCAGATCGATCAGGACGTGTTCGCCGTGCTGACCCTCGAAGGCTCGGTCAATGCCCGTAACCACATCGGCGGTACTGCGCCGGCGCAGGTGAAGGCTGCTGTAGTGCGCGGCCACGCACTTCTGGCCAGTCGCTAAATCGTCAAATGCATCGTCGGATCGCCGCCCGGAGCCGGCTCGCTCCCACACTGGATAGTGTTCGCACATCCAACCCTGTGGGAGCGAGCCGGCTCCGGGCGGCGTTCCGACGATGACTGACTTCAAAACCCCGCAGAACTACTTCTTGGCAGCAATCATCGCCATGAACGCCGGCATCGCCGCTTCCCTGTCCGCCGCCACTCGCTGAACGTTCGGGTTTTCCCCCAACCGCTGCAACAGCGCCTTGGCCGCCGGCAGCTCGGCCAACAGGTCGATGTCAAACAACTTCTTGGCGACCCCACACGCCAGCGGCACGCTGAACAGGAAATACAGATCCGCCACGCTCAAGCTGTCGCCAGCCACGTAAGGGCTGAATTTGCCGTGCCGGCCCAGGGCTGCCATCCCCAACAACAGTTCGGCCTTGGTTTTTTCCTTGATCGCTTCCGGTACGGTCATGCCGAAGAATGCTTCGCCGTAACAGGCCCGCCCCGGCAATTCGATATACAGCTCGATCTCTTTGGCCAGTGCCAGCACCTGCGCGCGTTCGAACGGATCGCTCGGTAGCAGCGGCGTGCCGTTCTGACTTTGCTCGATGTATTCGAGGATCACGCTGGTTTCATTGATGAAGCCCTGTTCTACGTGCAACACCGGGACCTTTCCGCGGGGGCTGATGGCCAGTGCCTCGGGGCTGGTGCCGGCGTAAAACGGTACTTCTTCGAAAGGCAGACCTTTTTCCAGCAGCGCCAGCTTGACCATGTTGTAGTAGTTACTGACGGAGAATCCATAAAGCTTGATCATCACAAAGCCTCCAGACCATGCGGGGTGGGCAGTGCCTGTTTATAGAACGCTGCCGGGATTCTTGCCAGCAGCATCACGCGGTTGAATGCGGGTAAACTGACCACCTTTCCCTGAGGAGCCTGCCATGAGCGAGCTGAACGATATCGACAACGACGAAGAAGAGTTCGCCGAAAGTACCCTGATCCAGGCCATCGAAAACCAGATCGAAAGCGACAACCCGCCAGCGGCCAAGGCGACGTTCAACAAGCTGACGCTGGTGGGTTACGAGCGGGAAGAAATCCTCAACTTGATGGCTCACGTTTTGGCGGTAGAAATCGACGCGATCCTCGAAGAAGACCGCGCGTTCAACACCGAATGGTATGAAGCGGCGTTGCGCACGCTGCCCGAGCTGCCGCCGGAAAAGCAGTAAGCCCTACCCGCTCCCTGTAGGAGCGAGCTCGCTCGCGAAAAACCCGAGAGCGCCGCGGGGCGTCAGGTTTCCAGCGTCATCGTTGATGACCTTCGCGAGCAAGCTCGCTCCTACAGAGAAAAAAACCCTGTCGCGGGCACTGGACATGCCGGACAAGCGGGTTCACCTTAGGGGCGCTGTCGTCCAATTCCTAGAAAGTCTGGAGTCCTTATGTCGCTTACCCCTGAGTTGGTTGCCGAACTGGAAGTCCTCGCACTCTTCAACCTGGACAGTTCCCAGGAAGGTCTGAAAATTCATCAGACCGCTGCCCCGAAACACATTGCCGCCGCCAAACGCCTCTTTGAAAAAGAACTGACCGACCAGCCTGATGGCGGTTACCTGACCAGCCTGGGTCGTGACGCCGCGCAAAATGTGCAATCCGTGCTGACCATTCTTAACGCCGAAGTAACAGCCTGAATTCTGCCGCATCGCCCACGGAGACCCCGAGCCAGGGATTTCCGCGGGCACATTCCCCTGATTTCCGTCTCCAGCCGATAGAATTCTGACGCAAGAAAAAATCAGCTTAAAGGTCCTCGCCTCAAGACGCTAAACTGCCCCTCATCCGAAGAGCCCCACGTCCGAGCCCTGCGAGCCGGTTTGAGCTGACATGACCCGCAACCATGAAATCCGCCCCGATCTGGACGAGGGAATCGACCGCAAGGTTCTCAGCCAGCTGCGCGCACGCTTTCTGAAACTCAACGAAGGACGCATGGCTCGCGCCATGGAAGGGTTGTCGACCCGCCAGCAAGAGGTCCTGACCTTGCTGCCGCTGTTTTTCCACGTGAACCATCCGCTGTTGCCCGGCTACGTTTGCGGCAGTACGCCGGCCGGGCTGTCGAATTTCGAACCGGATGCCAATGTCCTCGCTGAAGCCCAGCGCCTGACCCGATCGTTTTCCTACAAACCGCGCCACGGCAGCAACCCGCCCCGGCCGATTCACGGACTGTTCCTGATGGGCAGCCTCGGCACCCTGGCTCAGGCCGACCAGAGCGACATGGATGTGTGGGTCTGCCATGGGCCGGACCTGACCGAGAACGAACTCGCCGAACTGCACAAAAAATGCCAGTTGCTGGAAGTCTGGGCCGCCAGCCAGGGTGCCGAGGCGCACTTCTTTCTGATCGACCCGACCCGTTTCGTCCGGGGCGAGCGCGATACCCAGCTGAGTTCGGAAGATTGCGGCACCACCCAGCACTACCTGTTGCTGGACGAGTTTTACCGCACCGCGATCTGGCTGGCCGGACGTACACCGATCTGGTGGCTGGTGCCGGTCTACGAAGAGTCGAGCTACGACCGATACACCCATACCTTGATCTCCAAACGCTTCATCCGCGCAGATGAAACCCTCGACCTCGGCAACCTGGCCTTCATCCCGCCCGGTGAATTTATCGGCGCCGGGCTCTGGCAGTTGTTCAAGGGCATCGAGTCACCCTACAAATCGGTACTCAAGCTGTTGCTGACCGAGGTTTACGCCAGTGAACACCCAAGGGTCCATTGCCTGAGCCTGCGCTTCAAACAAGCGGTATTCGCCAACCGGCTCGACCTCGACGAGCTGGACCCGTATGTCGTGGTGTACCGGCGCATCGAGGAATACCTGGTCGCCCGCAACGAACCGGAAAGGCTGGAGCTGGTGCGTCGCGCGCTGTACCTGAAGGTCAATCGCAAACTGACCGGCAGCAGCCGCACCCAGAGCTGGCAACGCTCTTTGCTCGAGCGCCTGACCCGCGAATGGCACTGGGACCAGCGCCAACTGGCCCTGCTCGATAGCCGCAGTCAGTGGAAAATCCGCCAGGTCAGCTCCGAGCGGCGGGCGCTGGTCAATGAACTGAACTACAGCTACCGCTTTCTCACACAGTTTGCCCGTCACGAACAAACTGTCAGCCGCATCAACAAGCGCGACCTGAGTGTCCTCGGCCGTCGCCTGTACGCCGCGTTCGAGCGCAAGGCCGGCAAAGTCGAGTTCATCAACCCCGGTATCGCCCCGGACCTGGCTGAAGACACCCTGACGCTGGTGCAGGCACCGAACAGGAAAGAACCGGGGCAAAGCCAGTGGGGCTTGTACAACGGCAACCTGACGGCGCTGGAGTGGGAACATTTCGCGCCGATCAAACGCAGCCGCCACTTGCTGGAACTGTTGACCTGGTGCCACCGCAATGGCGTGATCGACAGCAGTACCCGCCTGGCCTTACACCCCGGCACCAGCGACTTGAGCGAATTCGAACTGTTCAACTTGCTCCGCAGCCTGCAACAGACCATCGCCCTGCCCTTGCCCACCGTCGCCGAAGAACCGCTGCTGCGCGCCAGCGTGCCGCGTGAAGTGCTGATTCTGGTGAATGTCGGCATCGATCCGCTCAAGCACCATCGCGACCTGAACATCCTGATGACCACCGAGCGCACCGATTCCCTGAGCTACGCCGGTGTCCGGGAAAACCTGGTGCTGACCCTGGACCAGGTCACACTCAACAGCTGGAATGAAGTGCTGGTCGGTCGCTACGACGGCCCCCACGCCCTGCTCGACTGCATCCGCGATTACCTCAACAACCTGCCGGCCGGGCCACATCAGCCGAAGCTGCGGGTACGTTGCTTCTGCCATAACCGCGCGCAATTCATTGCCCAACGGGTGGAGGAAATCCTCGATACCGCGCAGAACCTGCTGTTGAGCCGGCTCAATCATCGCTACCTGATCCAGGTCCAGCAGCACTACCACGTGCTGGAGCTGGTGCCCGGCCAGGTCCAGCACATCGCGCTGGCCACTCTACCGGCGCTGATCGATTACCTGGGCGAGGAAATGGCCAGCTACAGCCCGTTGCACCTGGATCCGAAGGCACTGGAAGACCACGACCTCGCGCTGTTCCTGCCGACGGGCCAGCCGGACTGCATACAAGTGTTCTATCGGGTCAACGAAAATCAGGCCGATCTGTACGTGCTCGATGAGTTCAATGCCCTGTGGCAGCAACGCCTGCCCTGGCACGACGAGCAAAGCCTGCTGGTGCCGCTGCAACGTTTCCTGCAATCGATCCAGCACCGTCGCGATACCCTGTTGCCAATGGATGCTGCCCACCCCTTGAACCTCGACACCCTGTATTGCCAGTTGCTGCCGTCAGGCCCTGGCCGGGCGCGCCGCATCGAAGCCCGACCGGTACCGCAGACACCGGTGAACAAGCCGCTCTACGACGTGCAGGCGATCGTCGGCAAAGCCGCACCGGGTCAGGTGCAGGTCACGCTGTATTGCAATCAACGGGAGTTTTCCGAGTTGGAGCATGGCGACCAGCTGTTCAGCGTGGTCGCCCGGGAAATCGTCGGGCAGCGCCGGGAAGCCGAACGCTACCGCTGCTACATCACCGACCTCGACCTGTCAGGCCTGCTGGGCGAAGGTCAGAGTTCCACCCATCTGTACCTGCGCTACAAAGCCGACCTGGAGCACGCGTTGAACGAGGCGCTCGATCAGGTCTGAGGGGGTGTCACTCGGGGAACGCGCCGCCATTGGCCGGCTGCGATTCGACTTCCAGCAGCGTCAGCTTCAGGGTCTTGCCGCCCGGAGCCGGCCAATCGATATGCTGACCAACCTTCAGGCCAAGCAGCGCGCTACCCACCGGCGCCAGGATCGAGACCTTGCCTTCGTCGGCATTCGCATCCTTGGGGTACACCAGGGTCAGGTGGTAGTCCTTGCCACTGCCTTCTTCTCGACAATGCACACGGGAATTCATGGTCACGACATCCGCCGGCACTTCATCGTGGCCGACCACGGTATCAGCGCGATCCAGTTCGGTTTGCAGCGCAATAACGCCCGGCAGCGTCTCGTCCAGGCTGTCGATCAGACGCTCCAGACGCTGGACGTCCAGACGGGTAAGGGTGATGGAAGGTGCGGTCATGATCTGGGCAGACTCCTTTCTTCTGCACGAAAAAAGCAAAACCCCGCCAGAAAAAGGCGGGGTTTTCATAAGCCTCGGTGGGTTGAGGCGTTTCCGGACACTATCACAGCTCAAAAAATATACAAGCCGCCACGCGGCGGCGTAGGAGCTGCCGCAGGCTGCGATCTTTTGATCTTGTTCTTCGGCAATCTTCAGAGCTGCCAAAAGATCGCAGCCTTCGGCAGCTCCTACAGAGCGCCAGCCTTGCGATTCGAAGCCTGCGCGCAAATCACCCGCCGACGTTCGTCATCGGCCGAACGCCACTCACGAATATCTTCGACATGACGAAAGCACCCCAGGCAGACTTTCTGTTCGTCCAGCCGACAGACACCGCTGCAGGGCGACGGCACCGCCAGGCTGACATTGCTGTAGAGCGGCTTGGGCGCACGGACAGGCGCAGGCTGGGTCACGATCTCACAGGCCTTCGAAATCGAGCTCGTCGCCAGCCTGTTGCTGGACGATACGCTCGAGCATTTCACCCAACTGCTCTTCGCTCTTGTCGCACATCCAGCGCTCGCTTTCTTCGTCGTAGTCGAAGTGGAAACCGCCGGAAACCGCTGCCAGCCACAGCTGACGCAGCGGCTCCTGGCGACTGAAGATCAACTGGCTGCCGTTCTCGAACTTGACGGTCAGCACACCGGCCGAGCTCTCCAGATCGATATCCAGATCGCTGTCGTCAAAGATGTCCTCCAGGGTTTGCTGGGTGGCATCGACCAGGTCATGGAAACGCGCTTCGGACAAACTCATTACGGCAACCTCAAAAAGTGTCTGATCAGGCTCAAGCGCCGCAAGATACGACCGAGCCCCGTCGATTGCAAAGGATAACGCCCAGTTGCCTAACTGTGGGAGCGAGCTTGCTCGCGATGGCGGCCTCACATTCAACATCAATGCGCCTGTTATGGCCCCATCGCGGGCAAGCCCGCTCCCACAGGGTTCGATGTGCTTGCGGCCAAGCCCCGCCGGACGGGCGGTCCGTTGCATAGGCAAGCTGCCGGGTGGCCGGTATACTCCGGCGCAATTAATGCATTTTCAAGGATTTCGCCATGAAGCGCCTGATCTCCTCCCTTGCTGCGCTCCTCGCGGTTGCCTGCCTGCTGTCTGCCTGCGGTCAAAAAGGCCCGCTGTACCTGCCTGACGAAAATCAGGACCCTGCCGAGCAGGCCAAATCGTCACAGCAGCAGCCTGCCTCCAAAGCACACAAGCACGACGTCTACCAATAAGGGAACCTCATGGACGCTTTTAACTACCGTGACGGTGAACTGTTCGCGGAAGGTGTTGCCCTCTCTGCAATCGCCGAGCGCTTTGGCACACCGACTTACGTTTACTCCCGTGCACACATCGAAGCCCAATACCTGGCTTACGCCGATGCACTGGCCGGCACGCCGCACCTGGTGTGCTTCGCGGTCAAGGCCAACTCCAACCTGGGTGTCCTGAATGTCCTGGCGCGTTTGGGCGCCGGTTTCGACATCGTCTCCCGTGGCGAACTGGAACGCGTACTGGCCGCTGGCGGCAGCGCCGACAAGATTGTGTTTTCCGGCGTCGGCAAGACCCGTGACGACATGCGTCGCGCCCTGGAAGTCGGCGTGCACTGCTTCAATGTCGAATCCACCGACGAGCTGGAACGCCTGCAAGTGGTCGCCGCCGAACTGGGCGTTAGCGCGCCGATTTCGCTGCGCGTGAACCCGGATGTCGATGCCGGCACCCACCCGTACATTTCCACCGGTCTCAAAGAGAACAAGTTCGGCATCGCCATCGCCGACGCCGAAGACGTGTACGTGCGTGCCGCGCAGCTGCCGAACCTGGAAGTGGTCGGCGTCGATTGCCACATCGGCTCGCAACTGACCACCCTGCCGCCGTTCATCGACGCTCTCGACCGCCTGCTGGGCCTGGTTGACCGCCTCGGCGATTGTGGCATCTACCTGCGCCACATCGATCTCGGTGGTGGCCTGGGCGTGCGATACAAGGACGAGGAGCCACCACTGGCTGCCGACTACATCAAAGCCGTGCGTGAACGCCTCGACGGCCGCGACCTGGCGCTGGTGTTCGAGCCGGGCCGCTTCATCGTGGCCAATGCCGGTGTATTGCTGACCCAGGTCGAGTACCTCAAGCACACCGAGCACAAAGACTTCGCTATCGTCGACGCCGCCATGAACGACCTGATCCGCCCGGCGCTGTATCAAGCCTGGATGGACGTCACTGCCGTGCGCCCGCGCACCTCTGCTGCTCGCGCCTACGACATCGTCGGCCCGATCTGCGAGACCGGCGACTTCCTGGCCAAGGATCGTCAACTTGCACTGGAAGAAGGCGACCTGCTGGCCGTGCATTCGGCCGGTGCCTATGGGTTTGTCATGAGCTCCAACTACAACACCCGCGGCCGTACCGCTGAAGTGTTGGTGGACGGTGATCAGGCATTTGAAGTGCGTCGCCGTGAGACGGTAGCCGAGTTGTTTGCTGGCGAAAGCCTGCTGCCGGAGTAAAACCATGCTGCTGCGTTTTACCAAGATGCACGGCCTGGGCAATGACTTCATGGTCCTCGACCTGGTCAGCCAGCACGCACATATTCTGCCCAAGCACGCCAAGCAATGGGGTGACCGGCACACCGGCATCGGTTTCGACCAGTTGCTGATCGTCGAGGCGCCGAGTAACCCGGACGTGGACTTCCGCTATCGGATCTTCAACTCCGACGGTTCCGAAGTGGAACAGTGCGGTAACGGCGCGCGCTGCTTCGCCCGCTTCGTACTGGACAAGCGCCTGACCGCAAAACGGCAGATCCGCGTCGAGACCAAAAGCGGCGTCATCGAACTGGACGTGCGAAACGACGGCCAGATCGGCGTCAACATGGGCGCCCCGCGTCTGGTGCCTGCGGATATTCCGTTCCAGGCGCCGGAGCAGGCCAAGAGTTATCAGGTCGACGTCGACGGCACCCCGGTCGATCTGGCTGCCGTGTCCATGGGCAACCCCCATGCCGTGCTGCGGGTCAGCGATATCAACAATGCGCCGGTGCATGAACTGGGGCCGAAAATCGAACATCACCCGCGCTTCCCGGCACGGGTCAATGTCGGTTTTCTCCAGGTCATCGACCGGAGCCGCGCGCAGTTGCGCGTCTGGGAGCGTGGCGCCGGGGAAACCCAGGCCTGCGGAACCGGCGCCTGTGCTGCCGCAGTGGCCGCGATCAGCCAGGGGTGGATGGATTCGCCGCTATTGATCGACCTGCCAGGCGGGCGTCTGTCCATCGAATGGGCAGGCCCTGGCCAACCGGTGATGATGACCGGCCCGGCAGTGCGCGTATATGAAGGACAAGTGCGTCTTTGAGTGAGCGAAATCCATGACCGACAAGCCTCAGGTACCCGCACGACAAGCTGACGAATCACCGTCCGAAAGCCTGGAGGCGGCGGCTGTTGCCGCCTACCTGGAGGCTCATCCGGACTTCTTCGTCGAGCACGAAGAACTGCTCCCGTCCCTGCGTATTCCCCATCGACGCGGCGATACCGTGTCGCTGGTGGAACGACAGATGACGATCCTGCGCGACCGCAACATTGAACTGCGTCATCGCCTTTCGCATTTGATGGACGTGGCCCGGGACAACGACCGGCTGTTCGACAAGACCCGTCGCCTGATCCTGGCGTTGATGGATGCCGCCAGCCTCGAAGACGTGGTGATGTGCGTCGAAGACAGTCTGCGCCAAGAGTTCCAGGTGCCCTTCGTCAGCCTCATCCTGCTCGGCGACAACGCCATGCCGGTCGGCCGCTGGGCCACTCACGCCGAAGCACAAGTGGCCATCGGCGGCTTGCTCTCGGAAGACAAAAGCGTCAGCGGCAGCCTGCGCGAGCACGAACTGGACTTCCTGTTCGGTGAAGAACAGCGCAAGCAGATTGGCTCCACCGCGGTCGTTGTCATCAGCCACCAAGGCATCCACGGCATCCTGGCCATCGCCAGCCGTGATCCGCAGCACTACAAAAGCTCGGTGGGCACCCTGTTCCTGAGCTACATCGCTGAAGTCATGGGTCGCGTGCTGCCACGGGTCAACAACTCCCTGCGCTCGGTACGCTGAACATGGAACGGCAACTGGACGCTTACTGCGAACACCTGCGCAGTGAGCGGCAAGTGTCGCCGCACACGCTGTCGGCCTACCGCCGCGACCTCGATAAAGTGCTGGGCTGGTGCGTCAAACAGAGCATCGGCAGTTGGGCGGCGCTGGACATCCAGCGCCTGCGCAGCCTGATTGCCCGCCTGCATGCCCAGGGTCAATCGTCCCGTAGCCTGGCGCGATTGCTGTCGGCCGTTCGCGGGCTCTATCACTACCTGAACCGCGAAGGCCTGTGCGACCACGATCCGGCCAATGGCCTCGCACCACCCAAAGGCGAACGCCGTCTGCCGAAAACCCTCGATACCGACCGCGCCTTGCAACTGCTGGAAGGTGGTGTGGAGGATGACTTTCTGGCTCGCCGGGATCAGGCGATTCTCGAGTTGTTCTATTCCTCCGGGCTGCGGCTGTCGGAGCTGACGGGGCTCAATCTCGATCAACTCGACCTGGCTGACGGCATGGTCCAGGTACTCGGTAAAGGCAGCAAGACCCGCCTGCTGCCGGTAGGCAAAAAGGCCCGCGAGGCGCTGGAACAGTGGCTGCCTCTGCGGGCCATGGCCAACCCGGCAGACGATGCGGTGTTTGTCAGCCAGCAAGGCCGGCGTCTCGGCCCGCGGGCGATCCAGGTGCGGGTCAAGGCTGCGGGTGAGCGCGAACTGGGGCAGAACCTGCACCCGCACATGCTGCGGCACTCTTTTGCCAGCCATTTGCTGGAATCCTCCCAGGACCTGCGCGCGGTGCAGGAACTGCTCGGCCACTCGGACATCAAGACCACGCAGATCTACACCCACCTGGACTTCCAGCATCTGGCCACGGTCTACGACAGCGCCCACCCACGGGCCAAACGCATTAAGGGCGACGATTCATGAGCATTCAGTTGATCACCTTCGACCTCGACGACACTCTGTGGGACACCGCCCCCGTGATCGTCAGCGCCGAAGCCGTTTTGCGTGAATGGCTGACCGAGCACGCACCCAACCTGGGCGCGGTGCCGGTGGAGCATCTGTGGGCTATTCGTGAGCGCGTATTGAGCAACGAGCCAAGCCTCAAGCACCGCATCAGCGCCCTGCGTCGGCGAGTGCTGTTCCATGCGCTGGAAGAGTCCGGTTACGGACATCACGAGGCGTCGGATCTGGCGGACAAGAGTTTTGAAGTGTTTCTGCACGCTCGCCATCAGATCGATGTGTTTCCGGAGGTCGAACCGACCCTGGAAATCCTCGCCAACCATTACGCCCTCGGCGTGGTCACCAATGGCAACGCCGATGTGCGTCGGCTGGGGCTGGCGGACTACTTCAAGTTTGCGTTGTGTGCCGAAGACATCGGCATCGCCAAACCCGATGCGCGACTGTTTCATGAGGCGTTGCAACGGGGTGGTGCGACCGCTCAAACGGCGGTGCATATTGGCGATCATCCAGGAGACGATATTGCCGGTGCGCAGCAGGCGGGAATGCGGGCGATCTGGTTCAACCCGGCGGGCAAGGTCTGGGAAGCCGAACGGTTGCCGGATGCGGAGATTCGCAGCCTGACCGATTTGCCGGCGTTGCTGGCGCGGTGGAATACCGTTTAGTTTCGAGGGTGATTTCACAAAGATCGCAGCCTTCGGCAGCTCCTACAGAAATTTGCGTATACCTGTAGGAGCTGCCGAAGGCTGCGATCTTTTGCTTTTCCATGAGGCACGAAAAAGCCCGCAGCGACGGCGGGCTTTTTCAGCAAGCGGGTAGCAGGCTCAGATAGGCCGGCTGCCGTACTTGTTGTCTGGCTTCTTGGGCGGATCGGCGACCACATTGGCCTCCACTTCCTGCACCTTGCCACCCTTGGCCAAAAACTCCTCCATGGCCCGCGCGAGAGCATCGCGTTCCTTGTTCTTGGCTTCGACACTCGGCAGCTCATCGACCGATACCGCTGCCTTGGCCTTGCCTTTGGCGGTCGGAACCGGCGCATCACCGCCGTCGTCTTCAGCGACGTCTTCCGCCGCTGCTTCCAGACCTTCTTCAGTTTCGTCGTCGCCTACTTCGAGGTCGTCGTTTTCCAGATCATCGTCGCTCATGTTCTACCTCATGACTTGCGAAAAGCAGATTAGTTATAGCCCAGCTTTGCCCTCTGTCGAAGGCTGCCGGAAAAAAATCAACAGCCGCTGCTGACCAGCGGTTATGCCTCTTCACCGTGCACGGTGGCGAGGACTTTGCGGGCACCGCCATGATCACGGTGCTCGCCCAGGTAAACGCCTTGCCAGGTCCCCAACGCCAGCCGGCCTGCCGAAATCGGCAAACTGAGCTGACAGCCAAGCACGCTGGCCTTGAAGTGCGCCGGGAGGTCGTCCAGGCCTTCGTCGTTATGCTCATAGCCGTCTGTTCCTTGTGGGATCAGACGATTGAAAAATCGTTCGAAGTCGCGACGTACCGCCGGATCGGCGTTCTCGTTGAGGGTCAACGACGCCGAGGTATGCTGCAGCCACAAATGCAACAGACCGACCCGACACGCCTTGAGTTCAGGCAGGCCGGCGAGTAACTCGTCCGTTACCAGATGAAAGCCCCGAGGCCTCGCCCGCAAGGTAATCAGAGTCTGTTGCCACATACAGTTCTCCGCACGTTCGGGGCGCATTCTAGCGCGCTCTGGGAAAAAACAAAGGCCCTAATATTCCTTCAATCCTGTAAGCCTTCGACCGCACAAAAACACCCGACGCAAACATCGCAAAACCTGTAGGAAAAAACCATTCAGCTGTTCCTCCAACGACAAATTTCAGACAAAAAAATGCCCGGCAAGCCGGGCAAGTTTTTTATGCGCGTGCTTACAAGTTGTAGCCGCGTTCGTTGTGAAGCGCCAGATCGATGCCGACCGCTTCTTCTTCTTCGTTAATGCGCAGGCCCATGACCGCATCCAGCACCTTGAGGATGATGAATGTGGCGATCGCGGTGTAGATCACCGTGAAGCCCACGCCTTTGCACTGAATCCACACTTGTGCGGCGATGTCGGTGACGGTGCCGAAGCCACCCAGGGACGGCGCTGCGAACACACCGGTCAGGATTGCGCCGAGGATACCGCCGATACCGTGCACGCCGAAGGCGTCCAGGGAGTCGTCATAGCCAAGCTTGCGCTTCAGGGTGGTGGCGCAGAAGAAGCACACCACGCCAGCCGCCAGACCGATGACCAGCGCGCCCATCGGGCCAACGGTGCCGGCAGCCGGGGTGATTGCCACCAGACCGGCAACCACGCCCGAAGCGATACCCAGTGCGCTAGGTTTGCCATGGGTGATCCACTCGGCAAACATCCAGCCCAGCGCCGCAGCGGCGGTAGCGATTTGCGTCACCAGCATCGCCATACCGGCGGTGCCGTTGGCCGCAGCGGCGGAACCGGCGTTGAAACCGAACCAGCCGACCCACAGCATGGCCGCGCCCATCAAGGTGTAACCGAGGTTGTGCGGCGCCATCGGCGTGGTCGGGAAGCCCTTACGCTTGCCCAGCACCAGGCAGGCAACCAGACCGGCCACACCGGCGTTGATGTGCACCACCGTGCCACCGGCGAAGTCCAGAACACCCCAGTCCCACAACAGGCCGCCGTTACCGGACCAGACCATGTGCGCAATCGGCGCGTAAACCAGGGTGAACCACACGCCCATGAAAACCAGCATCGCGGAGAACTTCATCCGCTCGGCGAAGGCGCCGACGATCAACGCCGGGGTGATGATCGCGAAGGTCATCTGGAAGGTGACGAACACCGCCTCGGGGAACAGCGCCGCAGGACCGGTCAGGCTGGCAGGCGTGATGCCGGCGAGGAATGCCTTGCCCATGCCGCCGAAGAACGAGTTGAAGTTGATGACGCCCTGCTCCATGCCCGTGGTGTCGAACGCGATGCTGTAGCCATAAATGACCCACAGGACGCTGATCAGACCAGTAATGGCGAAGCACTGCATCATCACGGAAAGAATGTTTTTCGACCGGACCATACCGCCGTAGAACAGCGCAAGGCCGGGAATGGTCATGAACAGCACCAAGGCTGTAGAGGTCATCATCCAGGCGGTATCGCCGGAGTTGAGGACGGGTGCCGCCACTTCGTCTGCCGCCAAGGCAAGGCTGGGCATTACGATGGACAACAGGGCTCCTAGCCCTGCGAATTTACGCAGAGTCATATTGTTTTCTCCTGGGGCGTTGGGTTTGTGGCGGCTTAGATAGCGTCGGTATCGGTTTCGCCGGTACGGATGCGAATCGCCTGTTCCAGATTGACCACGAAGATCTTGCCGTCACCGATCTTGCCGGTGTTGGCAGCCTTGGTGATGGCCTCGATTACCCGGTCCAGATCCTTGTCGTCGATGGCGACGTCGATCTTCACCTTGGGCAGGAAATCGACCACGTATTCCGCGCCGCGATACAGCTCGGTGTGACCCTTCTGCCGACCAAAGCCTTTGACTTCAGTGACGGTAATGCCCTGCACGCCGATCTCGGACAGCGACTCGCGTACGTCGTCCAGCTTGAACGGCTTGATGATGGCAGTGACTAGCTTCATGAAAACTCTCTCCCGAATTGGTGAACTTGCCCCAGGAAAACAAACCCGTCTCAAGTCTAAGCGCAGTGCCTGGCTTTGTAACGCATCGTCGGCCTTACCTGCCCGTTCGACGCCAGCTAACCGCTCCTCACGAAGCACTCCCCCGTGTTTCGCTTGGCGCACTGCATTCGTCACAGCGACTGCATCAGTGCATGGGTCACCAGCATCTAAGCAGAAACCTTGCCATCTCCACAAAACTCATAGTTTTCAATCTTTTGCCGGCAGATGTCCGCCATATCGCAACAACACTCGCCGGGTTACGCACAATAACGGTGCGACGCCGTCCGTCCCCATGCGCGAAAAGTGTGCGCCCTTCGCCTGCGCAAAGAACTATAGACACTGCGTGATACACTGCCCGCCATTGTTTCCAGGACATTGCCCATGCTCGCGCCCAAAGACTTCCTCGACGCCCTCACCGGTACCGCCTCCCGCCTCTTCAGCGGCGACACGCCTCTGCCGAAAGCAGAAATCGAAAGCCAGTTCAAAATGTTGCTGCAAAGTGGCTTCAGCAAACTGGATCTGGTGAGTCGGGAAGAATTCGATAGCCAGATGGTTGTACTGGCGCGCACTCGGGCGCGGCTGGAGAGCCTTGAGGCGAAGGTGGCGGAGCTGGAAGCGAAGCTGAATCCGCCGACCGAGTAACCCCCCCAGCTCCCACCATCAAACCCGATCCAATTTGGGCGCGAGCTTGCTCGCGATAAGGTCGGAACGACCTTCAGAATCACCTGTAGGAATTGCCGCAGTCTGTGATCTTCAAGCCCGCAAGAATCCCGGCAACTTCCTACAAAGATCTCATTCGCCGTCCGATTGCGTCGCAAAGCTCCGGTTCCTAAGCTCACTCTCAGCTGAAGACCTTCGGGTCTGCCGGTTTTTTCCGGAGGCACCGGTTCGCCAACCCGCGCATCACTGCCACCCGATTCGTTTGACGAAAATCAGAGGCAGTTTCCTTCATTCGAATGCGGGAGCTGCACCCGCTCGAGAAAGTTCAAGCCCATGCTACATGGCTTGGATAATAGTTTGCGATGAACAAAATCTTCTAAATGGAATGCTGTTACCAACACCACAAGGAGCAACACCCATGAAACTGTATAAGTCTTTAATTGCGGCTTTCGCGCTGACTGCATTTCACATAAGTTCAGCTGTCGCCGGGCCGCCTGTGACAGTCACATTCAAGAACCTTGGAACACAGACCGCTACGTACACCCCCACAACCAACAATGAGGTTATAACAAAAGTAAACGCATCACCTACTCCACAAGAGTCCGTAATTGCAAATGGCTCGGATACGTACACCATACAAAGCCGGATGTTTCCTGGCCACAACTATGCTAATTTGCGATATCAAATGGGTAGAAAGAAATGTATTTATCTAACTACATTTGTGGAGACTGTTGGCCCAGGCGCGACCAAAATCCCAAAATGGAATAATACGGCAACGCCTAGCGGCGGCGCCACCTGCAACATCAAGGTAACTAGAACAAATCCGTCCTCCTATGCCTGGTCAGTAGTAATCACCATGAAATGAAGCATGTTGCGGGCCTTAAGTGGTTTGCAAAATCTTGCATAAGTATCAATATTATCAGGCGATAGATTATATTTTAGTCATCAAACATGGGAGTTGCAAAAAATGTTTAATTCACTAAACAATTCTGCAGTTAACAGCGGCCAAACGCTGGCTGGAACTAAAAAACTGACAGCGACTCCCAGCAAAAACCCAGGTGTCAACCAAAGTAGCCCCCAGGGCCCGTATGGCAACGCACGAGATAGCAGTACCGTTTCCACGCTAGCGAGCCAATTGAGCGAAGCCTCAGTACGTGCGCAGGCCCGGGATGTACGCCTGACTAAAATGGAACTGAGTTCGATAGCTAAAAACACATTCAACGAATTGGAGAGTGCTAATTATACTGCCAATAAATTAAAATACGACTCTGAAGCTCCCGACACAGATAATTCCACATTACTAGCGCGCGCCAAAAGTGCGACACAGTATACAAACGGGCTCGGCAAAAATCCGTTTTCGGGGATGCCCATGGATCAACTGGCCTTAATAACCTACGATGGCAGCAGCACCTTTACCGTCAATGAAAGACGGGCAGCATTGGAAGAATCGGCCAAACAAGAATTTGCATGGCGACAGAAAGTGGTGGCCCAAGCAGAATTTGAATATAACAGCACTGGAAAGCTTACCAACTTCTTCCAAAATGTCCTTGACCATTACAAGGGCCTGCCTCCCGTGGAGCAAGCACAGTATCCAAACAACTACGAAACCAAACTCAAGGACTGGATAGATTTAGACTTCAACTATTTTACGAATATCGCAGAAGGCAAAAAAAAGATGGATACCGAGCGCTTCGCCAGCAAAATCCTGGACGGTGACAGTAGTTTGTTTGACGACACAACCTCTTCCAAAGAAGCTGCTTCAACATAAATTATTTGATTTTGCACGCAGAATAAATTCGAGAAATCAAATACCTGCGATATGTTTTGCAGACACTCCTTATGCAACTCGCAAACAGCGTTGAGTAGTGCGATTGCTCAGGAGGTGGATTTGCCACCGCAGCCGAACGCAGCGTTTGGCTGATGTTACAGATCGTGACCTCAGCAACATTCTGCGAAAGTTTCCGTCCTCTCCGGCAAGACTCCACGACTACCCTTCAAAAACCCGCAGGAAGCGGCCCCCGTTTAGCTCAAGGAACGACCATGTCCCTCTCCATCGTCCACAGCCGCGCCCAGGTCGGCGTGGAGGCGCCAGCCGTTACTGTTGAAGTCCATCTGGCCAATGGTTTGCCGTCGCTGACCATGGTCGGCCTGCCCGAGGCGGCGGTGAAGGAAAGCAAGGACCGGGTGCGCAGCGCGATCATCAATTCGGGGCTGCAATTTCCGGCGCGACGGATCACGTTGAATCTGGCGCCCGCGGATTTGCCCAAGGATGGCGGGCGGTTCGATCTGGCGATTGCCTTGGGGATTCTCTCGGCCAGCGTGCAGGTGCCGACGCTGACACTGGATGACGTGGAGTGCCTGGGGGAGCTGGCGCTTTCCGGTGCAGTGCGGCCCGTCCGTGGGGTGCTGCCGGCGGCATTGGCGGCGCGCAAGGCCGGGCGCTGGTTGATGGTGCCGCAGGCGAATGCCGAGGAGGCTTGCCTGGCGTCGGGGTTGAAGGTCATTGCAGTGGACCATCTGCTGCAGGCAGTGGCACATTTCAATGGGCACACGCCCATCGAGCCTTACGTTTCCAATGGTTTGCTCTACGCCAGTAAACCCTATCCCGACTTGAATGAAGTTCAGGGGCAAATGGCAGCCAAACGCGCGCTGCTGATTGCGGCAGCGGGTGCGCATAACCTGCTGTTCAGCGGGCCACCAGGTACGGGCAAGACACTTCTGGCGAGCCGATTACCAGGGCTGTTGCCACCCTTGGCCGAAAACGAAGCACTGGAGGTCGCGGCGATTCAGTCAGTCGCCAGCTGTGTGCCGCTGAGCCACTGGCCGCAGCGACCGTTTCGCCAGCCACATCACTCTGCATCAGGTCCTGCACTGGTCGGTGGCGGCTCGAAACCGCAACCCGGCGAAATCACCCTCGCCCACCACGGTGTGCTGTTCCTTGATGAACTCCCGGAATTTGATCGCAAGGTACTGGAGGTACTGAGAGAACCGCTGGAATCCGGCCACATCGTGATTTCCCGCGCCAAGGACCGCGTACGCTTCCCGGCTCGCTTTCAACTGGTCGCTGCGATGAATCCCTGCCCCTGTGGATATCTTGGCGAACCGAGCGGCCGCTGTTCCTGTACGCCGGACATGGTGCAGCGCTATCGCAACAAACTGTCGGGGCCGCTGCTGGACCGCATTGATCTGCATCTAACCGTCGCACGCGAAGCCACGGCGTTGAATCCTGCGTTAAAACCCGGTGACGACACTGCCACCGCCGCCGAGTTGGTTGCCAATGCACGAGAACGGCAACAAAAACGCCAGGGCTGTGCCAATGCATTTCTCGATTTGCCGGGCCTGCGCAGACACTGCAAGTTATCCACAGTCGACGAAACCTGGCTGGAAACGGCGTGTGAACGGCTGACCTTGTCGCTGCGAGCGGCCCATCGACTGCTCAAAGTAGCGCGCACTCTGGCGGACCTTGAACAAGTCGATGAGATCAGACGCGAGCACTTGGCCGAAGCGCTGCAATATCGGCCAACAACACTCTAGTCAGCATCACCCCTTGCTGAGATCAACCAACGGCGTCTGCCGCACCTCAGTCTCCCGCCCACCCTGAATCTCGCTCACCTGCTTCAGCGCCTTATCCACAGCGGTCTTATCCGCGAGCAAGCCGTAGCTGATGCGGAACTGCTTCTGCTCCTTCGGCCCAATCATTGGCACCAGGTTCAGTGGCCGCTGATACCGGCGGTTGTAGGAAAAACTTGTGCCTGGCTCCAGCCCCGTGACATAGCCCTGCCCTTGGGTATCGGTGTTTTTCCACAGGGAGAACACGGGCAGTGTTTGAGTGTTGAAACCGACCGAGACGCCCAGGCTGCCGGCCTTGTTATGCAGGACGGTCAATGTATCGCCCTTGGCATCGGCGTACGGCACTACGTTGTAAACCGTTTCGTCGTAGTCCTTGGTCGGTGCACGATAGGTTTGCCAGTCCGGCAAATCGCTTTTGGCTTTATCGTTGAACGGCGACACCTGTTTCACCGGCGCGGCGAAGCGGGCGCCCTGCTCCAGGAATGGGGTGCTGAAGTTGCTGTGATACAGCGCCTGGTATTCCTTCGGATAGTCGCCGTTGTTGGTCAGGGTGTCGTTGAGGGCGAACGCTACGCTGCCGGGCTCGGTGACCAGTTCGGTCGCGACCGAGAAGTCGACCTTCTTGAAAGCCTGTTCTTTCAGCTCGCCGCGCAGGCTGATGGCGTACGGCGGTTTTTCATCGATGTGCAGAGTGACTTTGTTGGCCGGGATATTGGCAGCGCGACCGTGCAGGGTCAGCAGTTCGCCGTTGTCGATGCCGGGGTGGCCGACCCATTCGTAGCCGCAGCGGGTGACCAATTCATTGAAGCCTTCCAGCCAGCCCAGGCCACCACGGCCGTTGAGCTCGATGAAGGACGGATTGACCACTTCCTTGACTGGCGAATCCCAACCCATGCGCACGTTACCGACCGAGGCCTGCAGGACGTTCATGCCGCGAGTTGGAACTACCGAAAGTTTCATCGTGCCGTTATCGATGTCGACGATGCTGACGCCTTCCTGCCGACCGCCGTGCAAGGTGCGCAGGGTCACGCTGAAAGGTTTGTCGGTTTTTACGCCGAGTTGCTGGCTGGTGATTTGCCAGTTCTGGGCGGCTTTGTCGGTGTCGAGCAGGACGTAATCCCAGGCTAGGGCTTGGGAGGCAGCGGACAGTGCGCTGAGGGCAACGAAGAGTTTGAGTGGGGTCATGGCAATAGCCTTTCTTGGAGTTGTTCCATTTTTATAGACCTGAAGAAACGTTTCAGCAAGCATAAAAGTGGAGACATCGGTGGCAAATGCCAAGAAAGACAATTGATCCGCAGTTGTGCGACAAACGGAAATTGAGTCGATGCCATCGATTCAGTCCAGGCGTTCGACATCCGGTAACTCCATGGCCCGGACCTCGCCTTGCAGGAAATCACTGAGGCGACGCAAACGCTCGCCACCGGGCCGGGTTTTCGGCCAGACCAGGTAATAATTCTCACCACTGGCGACGGCGGTCGGCCACGGCAAACTCAGACGTCCCTGCGCAACATCCTCCGCCACCATCAGCAAATCGCCCATGGACACGCCGTAACCTCGAGCGGCAGCGATCATGCCCAGCTCCAGCGTATCGAACACTTGCCCGCCCTTGAGCGAGATTCGATCGGTCAGGCCCATGCGCTCCAGCCAGTTGCGCCAGTCACGGCGGTCCGGTGTCGGATGCAGCAGCTCGGTACTGGCCAGACGCGTAACGTCCCACGGTTGATCCTTCAGAAGATTCGGCGCGCCCACCGGAATCAGCTCTTCGGGGAACAGGAAAGTCGCCTCCCAGTCCGGGGGAAAATGCCCGTTGCTGAGGATGACAGCGCAGTCAAAGGGTTCGTGGTTGAAGTCCACCGTATCGATGTCCATCCAGGCGCTGGTCAATTGCACTTCGTTCCCCGGTCGCAGGTGCCGGAAACGACTGAGCCGCGCCAACAGCCAACGCATGGTCAAGGTCGACGGGGCTTTCATGCGCAGGATGTCGTCCTCGGCGCGCAAGGTATTGCAGGCGCGCTCCAGGGCGGTGAAGCCTTCGCGGATGCCCGGCAACAGCAAACGGGCCGACTCGGTCAGTTGCAGGTTGCGGCCACTGCGGTGAAACAAGCGGCAGGCAAAATGCTCTTCGAGCGTACGAATATGTCGGCTGACCGCACTCTGGGTAATCGACAGTTCTTCGGCGGCGCGAGTAAACGAGCTATGCCGCGCCGCCGCTTCGAATGCTCGAAGGGCATACAAGGGAGGAAGACGACGGGACATCAGGAAAGCTCCTACAGCACGATTGCTTCAACTTATCGGAAACTCTCTCACATGAGTTTTAATCATGCCACCCATCCTTTTTATCCCTTTGTGCAAACCCCGCAGAGCGCCGAGAATCGACGCTTCCTGTTTTCTCTGACAATCGAGCGTGATGATCATGCAGCATCCAGCACGTACTGAACTCCGGGCCATCCTGCGGCTGGCGGGGCCGCTGATTGCCTCGCAGTTGGCGCACATGCTGATGGTCCTCACCGACACCCTGATGATGGCGCGCCTGAGTCCCGAAGCACTGGCCGGTGGCGGGCTCGGTGCAGCGACCTATTCGTTCGTGTCGATTTTCTGCATCGGCGTGATCGCGGCGGTCGGCACACTGGTGGCGATCCGTCAGGGTGCCGGCGATATTGTCGGGGCTACCCGGCTGACCCAGGCCGGGTTGTGGCTGGCATGGCTGATGGCGCTGGCCGCCGGTTTGCTGCTGTGGAACCTCAAACCGGTACTGTTGTTATTCGGCCAGACCGAAAGCAACGTCCAGATGGCCGGGCAGTTTTTGATCTTCCTGCCGTTCGCCCTGCCCGGCTACCTGAGCTTCATGGCCCTGCGCGGGTTCACCAGTGCCATTGGCCGTGCGACACCGGTGATGGTCATCAGCCTGGGCGGAACCGTGGCCAATTTCCTGCTCAACTATGCGCTGATTACCGGGATGTTCGGCCTGCCGAAACCGGGATTGATGGGCATCGGGCTGGTCACGGCGATTGTCGCCAACCTGATGGCACTCGCACTGGCGTGGCACATTCGGCGGCATCCGGCTTATGAGGCCTATCCGCTGCGTCAGGGCCTGTCTCGGCTGAACCGCCAGTACCTGAAGGAGCTGTGGCGTCTGGGCCTGCCGATTGGCGGTACCTATGCCGTGGAGGTCGGGCTGTTTGCCTTCGCTGCGCTGTGCATGGGCACCATGGGCAGCACACAACTGGGCGCGCACCAGATCGCCCTGCAAATCGTCTCGGTGGCATTCATGGTCCCGGCGGGTATTTCCTACGCGATCACCATGCGTATCGGTCAGCACTACGGTGCCGGGCAACTGTTGGATGCACGGCTGGCCGGGCGGGTCGGTATTGCATTCGGGGCGGCGGCGATGCTGTGTTTCGCCATGGTCTTCTGGTTGCTGCCAAACCAGTTGGTCGGTTTGTTTCTCGACCACAATGACCCGGCGTTTCGCGATGTCATCAACCTTGCCGTGAGCCTGTTGGCGGTGGCGGCCTGGTTCGAGCTGTTCGACGGCGTGCAAACCATTGCCATGGGCTGCATTCGCGGACTCAAGGATGCCAAGACCACTTTCCTCGTCGGCCTGGGTTGCTACTGGCTGATCGGCGCACCGGCGGCGTGGTGGATGGCGTTCCATTTGCAGTGGGGGCCAACGGGTGTCTGGTGGGGCCTGGCGCTGGGGCTGGCGTGCGCGGCGGTGAGCCTGACGCTGGGATTTGAATGGAAGATGAAGCGGATGATTCGGCGGGAGCCAGCGCAACAGAACGGCTTCCCCATCGCCCAGCCGGATTGAGACCCCTGTAGGAGCTGGCTTGCCAGCGAAGGCGTCGTGTCAGTCGCCATGGTTGTTGTCTGGCACACCGCTTTCGCTGGCAAGCCAGCTCCTACAAAGGTGTGGTCGCTGTAGCGCAGGTGCGGTGGTGGTTAAACCACCACTTCCAGCATCGGCTGCTCGCTGGAGCCAATCGCCAGATACTCCACCAGCTCAGCCAACGGCAAAGGCTTGCTGATCAAATATCCCTGCACCTGATCGCATTCAAATCCGCGCAGCAGATCCAGTTGCTCCGGCGTTTCCACACCTTCTGCGACCACCTCAAGGTTGAGGTTGTGCGCCAGGTTGATCATCGCGTGGACCAGCTTGCGGTTTTCCTCACGCTGTTCCATGCCGCCGACAAAGCTCTTGTCGATCTTCAGCAAGGTGATCGGCAGACTGTTGAGGTGCACGAAGGACGAGAAACCGGTGCCGAAGTCGTCGAGGGAGAAGCGCACACCGAGACGCCCGAGAGCGTCCATGGTCTGCTTGACCAGATCGCTGCGGCGCATCACGGCGGTTTCGGTCAGCTCGAATTCCAGCCACTGCGCCTCGACGCCACGCTCGGCAATCAGGCGACTCAAGGTCGAAAGCAACTGACTGTCCTGGAATTGCCGGAACGACAGGTTGATTGCCATGTGCAACGGCGGCAAACCCAGCTCAAGCAGCGCCTGCATGTCGCGCAAGGCCCGGGAAATCACCCAGTAGCCCAGCGGCACGATCAGACCGCTTTGCTCAGCCAGCGGCACGAACTCACTCGGCGGCAACAAGCCGCGCTCGGCATGGCGCCAGCGCACCAGGGCTTCGAGGCCGACGATTTGCCCGTCTGCGAGGTTCAGCCGTGGCTGGTAGTGCAGCTCCAGCTCATCGCGGCGCAGCGCCCGGCGCAGCTCGGTTTCGAGGTCGGCGATGCTGCGGGCATTGCGGTTGATGCGTTCGTTGAAAATGTGAAAGGTGCAGCCCTGGGTGCTTTTGGCCTGCTGCATGGCGATATGTGCATGCCACATCAGCGGATCCGCATCGGTCTGGGCCCGGGCGTAGGCGATGCCCAGGCTGGAACCGATCAGCAGGCTTTCGCCGTCGACCCAATAAGGCTCGGCCAATGCTTCGCTGATGCGTTCGGCCATCCACTCGGCACGCTGGGGAGCGCGACGGGTGTCGATCAGCAAAGCGAATTCATCGCTGCCCAGGCGTGCCAGTTGATCGCCGGTCTCGAGCTGGCTCTTGAGCCGCGCCACCACTTGCAGGATCAAACGGTCACCGGCCTGATGGCCAAGGGCATCGTTGGCATAACGAAAGTTGTCGAGGTCGAGATGACCGAGGGCCAGGCCGCGCCCGTCGTTTTCCGCCAGCCGCGCGGTCAGCAGGGTCTGGAAGCCCTGGCGATTGGCGATGCCAGTGAGCGGATCTTGCTCGGCCAGGCGTTGCAGAGTGTTTTCCAGGACGCCACGCTCGCGCACATGACGCAGGCAGCGGCGCAACATGCCGGTATCGAGCAGATCGCGCACCAGCCAGTCACTCACACCGTCGGGCGGGGTCAGCGGCTCATGGTCGAGCAGCAACACCGTCGGCAGGCCGCAACGGCCCGGCGCCGGTTGAAGTTGCGGGATGGTCAATAACACCGCGCTGCGGTTGTCATCGAACAGGCTGCTGACCGACTCCCAACTCGGCGCGCTGATGAGAACGGCCGAGCTCCCCATAGGAACCAGACACTCGCGCAACAACGCTGCCCACGCTGGCTCTTCGGCCAGTAGCAGCAAACGCAAGGGTTCGACAGGCGTAGACAAGCTAGCTCCCTAGACTCTGCAAAGATGTAGGCGACGGGCATTATGCCGTTCCGATAACTAATGACAATGACATCAGTTATCAAATCGAGCCCTTTGCATCTGGAATTACGAACATTAGCCGCAAATTCATTGCGCATCCTGCGTGAAAGTAACAAAACCGGCAATTACAGATAGCGTGGTACGTCACAAGTCGGACAGAGCAGCACAATTCGCTGAGCCTGTTAAAATGCCGGCCCATTTTGTGACTGACTCCTGAATTTACCTATGTCCCGACTCAATCCCCGGCAGCAAGAAGCCGTGAGCTACGTCGGCGGCCCTCTTTTGGTGCTCGCCGGCGCCGGCTCCGGCAAGACCAGCGTGATCACGCGCAAAATCGCGCACCTGATCCAGAACTGTGGCATTCGCGCCCAGTACATCGTCGCCATGACCTTTACCAACAAGGCCGCCCGCGAGATGAAGGAACGGGTTGGCACTCTGCTGCGTGCCGGTGAAGGTCGTGGGCTGACGGTCTGCACGTTCCACAACCTGGGCCTGAACATCATCCGCAAGGAACACGTGCGGCTGGGCTACAAACCGGGCTTCTCGATCTTCGACGAGACTGACGTCAAAGCCCTGATGACCGACATCATGCAGAAGGAATACTCGGGCGACGACGGCGTCGACGAGATCAAGAACATGATTGGCGCCTGGAAAAACGACCTGATCCTGCCGGCCCAGGCCCTGGAAAACGCGCGCAACCCCAAGGAACAGACTGCCGCCATCGTCTACACCCACTATCAGCGCACGCTCAAGGCGTTCAACGCGGTGGACTTCGACGACCTGATCCTGCTGCCGGTGAAGCTGTTCGAAGAGCACGCCGACATCCTGGAAAAGTGGCAGAACAAGGTGCGCTACCTGCTGGTCGATGAATACCAGGACACCAACGCCAGCCAGTACCTGCTGGTAAAAATGCTCATCGGCAAACGCAACCAGTTCACCGTGGTAGGTGACGACGACCAGTCGATCTATGCCTGGCGTGGTGCCCGCCCGGAAAACCTGATGCTGCTCAAGGAAGACTACCCGTCCTTGAAAGTGGTGATGCTGGAGCAGAATTACCGCTCCACCAGCCGCATCCTGCGTTGCGCCAACGTGCTGATCTCGAACAACCCCCACGAATTCGAAAAGCAGCTGTGGAGTGAAATGGGCCACGGCGACGAGATCCGCGTGATCCGCTGCCGCAACGAGGACGCCGAGGCCGAGCGCGTGGCCATGGAAATCCTCAGCCTGCACTTGCGCACCGACCGCCCGTACAGTGATTTCGCGATCCTCTATCGCGGCAACTACCAGGCCAAGCTGATCGAGCTGAAGTTGCAGCATCACCAGGTGCCGTATCGCCTGTCTGGCGGCAACAGCTTTTTCGGACGTCAGGAAGTGAAGGACCTGATGGCCTACTTCCGCCTGATCGTGAACCCGGATGACGATAACGCCTTCCTGCGGGTGATCAACGTGCCGCGCCGCGAGATCGGCTCGACCACGCTGGAGAAGCTGGGCAACTATGCGACCGAGCGCAAGATCTCGATGTACGCCGCCACCGACGAGATGGGTTTGGGCGAGCATCTGGACAGCCGCTTCACCGATCGCCTGTCGCGCTTCAAGCGCTTCATGGACAGGGTGCGCGAGCAGTGCGCCGGCGAAGACCCGATCTCGGCCCTGCGCAGCATGGTCATGGACATCGACTATGAGAACTGGCTGCGCACCAACAGCTCCAGCGACAAGGCCGCCGACTACCGCATGGGTAACGTCTGGTTCCTGATCGAGGCGCTCAAGAACACCCTGGAGAAAGACGAAGAAGGCGAGATGACCGTCGAGGACGCCATCGGCAAACTCGTGCTGCGCGACATGCTGGAGCGTCAGCAGGAAGAGGAAGACGGCGCCGAAGGCGTGCAGATGATGACCTTGCATGCCTCCAAGGGCCTGGAATTCCCCTACGTGTTCATCATGGGCATGGAAGAGGAAATCCTCCCGCACCGCTCCAGCATCGAAGCCGACACCATCGAAGAAGAACGTCGCCTGGCCTACGTGGGCATTACCCGCGCGCGCCAGACCCTGGCCTTCACCTTCGCCGCCAAGCGCAAGCAGTACGGCGAGATCATCGATTGCGCGCCGAGCCGTTTCCTCGATGAGCTGCCGCCGGACGATCTGGCCTGGGAAGGTAACGACGACACACCGACCGAAGTCAAAGCCGTGCGAGGCAACAACGCATTGGCGGATATACGCGCGATGTTAAAGCGCTAGAATTGACCACTTTTACATGACCTTCGGCGCACAGGCGCCAAAAGAGGACAGCTTCATGGAAGCCCTGCACAAGAAAATTCGCGAAGAAGGCATCGTGCTTTCCGACCAGGTCCTGAAAGTCGACGCCTTTTTGAACCACCAGATCGACCCGGCCCTGATGAAGCTGATCGGCGACGAATTCGCCACGCTGTTCAAGGATTCGGGCATCACCAAGATCGTCACCATCGAAGCCTCGGGCATCGCCCCGGCGATCATGACCGGCCTGAACCTCGGCGTGCCGGTGATTTTCGCCCGCAAGCACCAGTCCCTGACCCTGACCGAAAACCTGCTGTCGGCAACCGTGTACTCGTTCACCAAGCAGACCGAAAGCACCGTCGCGATCTCCCCGCGCCACCTGACCAGCAGCGACCGTGTGCTGATCATCGATGACTTCCTGGCCAACGGTAAGGCGTCCCAGGCGCTGATTTCGATCATCAAGCAGGCCGGCGCTACCGTTGCCGGTTTGGGGATCGTGATCGAGAAGTCATTCCAGGGCGGCCGTGCGGAACTGGACTCGCAGGGTTATCGCGTAGAGTCCCTGGCTCGCGTGAAGTCGCTGAAAGATGGCGTTGTGACCTTCATCGAATAAAGCCACACCGCAATGCCCCCTGTAGGAGCTGGCTTGCCAGCGAAGAGGCCATCACATCCAACATCTTTGTTGTTTGTCACGCCGCCTTCGCTGGCAAGCCAGCTCCTACAAGCGAGCGCGTGCAGTCGCCTTGAGGCCTGTGAGCAGCAACCGCTGATACAAATCCTCCTTCATCCCCTCCGGGTTAGCCAGTTGCATGCGTTCCAGATGTTCCGGAAATGCTGCCGCCTCCGGCGCATCCAGCGCTGCCTTGCCCAACTCCAGCACCTCGCTCAGCTTGAACTTGCTCTTGAGCCAGTTCAGTGCCCGCAACAGATCACGCTCGACCTCGGTGAAATCGCAGCCCAGCGGATACTCTGGAAACAGCAGTGGATGCCGTGCCTGAATCGCCTGCAAACGCTGCGGACTGTTATCGGTAAAGCGTGGTTCGAGACGAAAGTCCTTGGGCAATTTGCCGACTTTCTGCGCCTGCTCGATCAATCCCGATTGAAAACGCGAGTCGCTGATATTGAGCAAGGCCTCAATCACTGCCGCATCGGTTTTGCCGCGAAGATCGGCGATGCCGTACTCGGTGACCACGATGTCCCGCAGATGCCGCGGAATCGTGCAGTGACCATACTCCCAGACGATGTTCGAGCTGGCGTCGCCGCCGGACTCGCGCCAGCTGCGCAGCAGCAACACCGAGCGCGCGCCTGCCAGCGCATGGCCCTGAACCACGAAGTTGTATTGCCCGCCTACGCCGCTGAGCACACGTCCGTCTTCGAGCTGATCCGCCACCGCCGCACCGAGCAAGGTCACGGTGAACGCGGTGTTGATGAACCGCGCATCCAGGCGTTGCAAGCGCTTGAGTTCTTCCTGGCCGTAGAGCTCGTTGATGTAGCTGATGCGGGTCATATTGAATGCAAGCCGCTTGCTTTGCGGCAACTCGCGTAAGCGCTCGTAGTAGCTGCGCGGACCGAGGAAAAATCCGCCGTGCACCGAGATGCCATCGGTTTGCGCAGTCTCGTCGAGGGTGCCGGCATTCGCCTGCTGTTGGGTAGCCACGTCTGGATAAACCTTGCGCCGCACGATCCCGGCATCGGCCAGCACCAGCAAACCATTGACGAACATTTCGCTGCAGCCGTACAGACCGTTGGCGAAGGTTTCGATGCCGCCTTCGCGCTCGATCAGTTGCGCCCACTGGCTAAGGTTTACGTCTGCCAGCAAAGCGCTGTATCCGTCGTTGTCGGCTTGCCGCGCCAGCAGCGCCGCCGTCAGCGCATCGCCCATGGAACCGATGCCGATCTGCAAGGTGCCGCCGTCACGCACCAGGGTGCTGGCGTGCAGGCCGATGAAATGGTCCTGACACCCCACCGGCATGTTCGGCGTGGAGAACAGCGTGGTGTTGTCCTTCTGGTCGATCAGCAAGTCGAAGGTGTCGATGCCGAGTTCCGCATCGCCGGGCATGTAAGGCAGATCGTTGTGCACCTGGCCGACCATCAGGATGGTTTCTCCGGCGGCGCGGCGCTTGGCGATCATCGGCAACAGGTCGAGGGTGATGTCCGGGTTGCAGCTCAGGCTCAAGCGGTCGGGATGTTCGGCATCGCTGGCCACCAATTGCGCCACCAGGTTCAACCCGGCGGCGTTGATGTCCCGCGCCGCATGGCTGTAGTTGCTGCTGACGTAATCCTGCTGCGCCGCGGCACTGTTGAGCAGACTGCCGGGCTGCATGAAGAATTGCTGGATGTGGATGTTGCCCGGCAGTTGGTCGCGACGCAGGTCGGCGAGAAATTCCAGCTCCGGATAATCGCCGAACACGCGTTCGATAAAGGGTTCGAGAAATCGCTTTTGCAATCCGTCGCCCAAGGGCGGACGGCCCAGGCACAGCGCGGTGTAGATCGTCAGCCGCCGCTCGGGCAGTTGCGCGATACGTCGATACAACGCGTTGACGAAGTGGTTGGGTTTGCCCAGGCCCAGGGGCAGGCCCATGTGAATGTGGACCGGCAACCGCGCCAGTACGTCATCGACCGCCTGCTCGATAGAACACAGCTGAACCATCGGATCCTCCCTCACGTTCCATGAATTGGGGTTGGTCCGAGCTTGCCGGGTCTTTGCCGCAATGAACAGTCACAGCGGTCAAATCGCAGGCACAAAAAACCTTGTAGGAGCGAGCTTGCTCGCGATGGTCGTCAACGATAACGCGGCAAGCCTGACACCCTGCGGCGCCTTTGAATGCTTCGCGAGCAAGCTCGCTCCTACAGAGAACAGCGGCGTTTATCGAGATTGCAGGCACAAAAAAGCCGCTCGAAAGCGGCTTTTCAGCAGCAAGACTCAGGCTTACTTCAGGCCGGACATCTTCTGGATGGCGCCTTTGAGCTCGGCGTCTGCACAATCGGCGCAGGTGCCTTTTGGCGGCATCGAGTTGAGGCCGGAGATCGCCTTGGCGAGCAGGCCGTCAACACCACCTTCTTTCTTGGCACGCTCGCCCCAAGCGGCGGCATCACCGATTTTCGGCGCGCCCAACAGGCCTGAACCGTGGCAAGCGTTGCAATGTTTTGCAATCACTTCATCCGGGGTTTTCGCACCACCGCCACCACCGGCTGAAGCGGCCACTTCCATGCCCTTGCACTCTTTACCCTGAACACAAACCTGGCCGACTGGCTCAAGGCGTTTGGCGATTTCGTCGTTGGTCACAGCTTGAGCGCTGACACTGACAGCCCATAGGGCCAATACGGTTGCTGGTGCAGCCAGCATTTTCATAATTAGGTTCACGCGTTCACCCTCAATGGTGGCTAGTCACGCCTACGGCCACGGTTCGCAGGCGGGCGCAAGTATAGCGGTAAGCCCGTCGCACTGAAACAACCCCAAAGTCGGAGGGGTCTTAGGCTGCGGCGGAAATACAGCCCGGGCGCCTCCGCGATGCTGGCAGGACGCCTCTTTTCTTAGAAGTTCGCCGGCGTGGCTGCGCTGATTAGTCGCGCCGGCACGTCGAACGGATTACGGAAACGGTGTGGCTTGGTACTTTCAAAGTAGTAGCTATCGCCGGCTTCGAGGACAAAAGTTTCGAGACCGACCACCAGTTCCAGTTTTCCTTCGACCAGGATGCCGGTTTCCTCACCCTCATGGGTGAGCATCTCGTCACCGGTGTCGGCGCCTGGCGGATAGATTTCATTGAGGAACGCGATCGCCCGGCTCGGATGGGCACGCCCGACCAGTTTCATGGTCACCGCGCCATCGGAAATATCGATCAGCTCGTTGGCCTTGTAGACGATCTGAGTCGGTTTTTCCTGCAGGATTTCTTCGGAAAAGAACTCGACCATGGACATGGGAATCCCGCCCAACACCTTGCGCAGCGAACTGATCGAAGGGCTCACGCTGTTCTTTTCGATCATCGAAATCGTGCTGTTGGTGACCCCCGCCCGTTTGGCGAGTTCACGCTGGGAAAGGCCTTTGAGCCTACGGATGGATTGCAGTCGTTCACCGACGTCCAAAGCTTGCGCCTCCAGGATTCAAAATTGTTGGAATAGTGAGCGTTATCATGGCGACAGCGTTCAGTATTTACAACACTTTGACCTGAATCCTGTTCAGCGAGGCGACTTCCGGTCTGGAGCTTCGGGCACTAAGCCCCGGAATAGAGCAGTGGCACTCGGCGCAGGTTGCAGAATATCTGGTATGGAATCGTGCCGGCAGCCATGGCCACATCACTGGCGAGGATGTTTTTGCCCCACAATTCGACGGTCGAACCGAGGCCGGCCTGCGGCACATCGGTCAGGTCGATGCAGAGCATGTCCATCGATACCCGGCCAATCAGCTGGCTACGCTGACCAGCCACCAACACCGGCGTGCCGGTCGGTGCCGAACGCGGGTAGCCATCGGCGTACCCCATGGCCACGACGCCAATGCGCATCGGTTTGGAGGTGATGAATCTGGCGCCGTAACCGACGGGCTCGCCGGCCGGCAGTTCACGCACACTGATCACTTTCGATTCCAGCGTCATCACCGGTTGCAGGCGCGCAGCCACTTCATTGGCTTCTTCGAACGGCGTGGCGCCATAGAGCATGATGCCCGGACGCACCCAATCGCTCGGAATCTGTGGCCAACCGAGCACTGCCGGCGAGTTACGCAGACTGACCTCGGCGTCCAGGCCCTTGCGCGCGGCCTCGAACACCGCAACCTGGTCGGCGCTGGCCTGTTCGTGCAACTCATCGGCGCGCGCAAAGTGGCTCATCAACACCACTTTCGCGACCTTGCCGCTGGCCAGCAGTCGTTGATAGGCCGCCTGATAATCCGCCGGATGCAGGCCAACCCGGTGCATGCCCGAGTCGAGCTTGAGCCACACCGTGATCGGCTTGCTCAACGCCGCTTTCTCGATGGCTTCGAGTTGCCACAGCGAATGCACCACGCACCAGAAATCATGCTCGACGATCAGTGCCAGCTCGTCGGCTTCGAAAAAACCTTCCAGCAGCAGGATCGGCGCACGAATGCCCGCCGCCCGCAGCTCCAACGCCTCTTCAATGCAGGCCACGGCAAACCCGTCCGCCTCGGCTTCCAGCGCTTGTGCGCATCGCACAGCGCCATGGCCATAGGCATCGGCCTTGATCACCGCGAGGGCTTTGGCCCCCGTGAGCTCACGGGCGATTTGGTAGTTATTGCGCAGGGCTTGAAGGTCGATCAGGGCACGGGCAGGACGCATGGCGGCAGACTTCTGGTCGGGTTATCGGGAAGAAAAACCGGCGCTGGCTGACGGCGTGAACCGCCAGCAGCACCGGGAGAGGGATCTGTCTGAAAGCTTATGGCAGAGCGGCGACAACCGACAGCTCGACCAGGATTTGCGGTTCGCACAATTTCGATTCAACCGTGGCGCGGGCCGGGGCGACGCCTTTTGGCAGCCACTTGTCCCACACCGCGTTCATGCCTTCGAAATGCGCGTCGATGTCTTTCAGGTAAATCGTCACCGACAACAGATTGTGCTTGTCGGTGCCCGCCAGATCGAGCAACCGCTCGATGTTGGCGAGGGTTTCACGGGTCTGCTGTTCAATCCCGGCGTTCATGTCATCGCCGACCTGTCCGGCCAGGTAAACCGTGCCGTTATGGGTGACGATCTGACTCATGCGCTCATTGGTGAGCTGGCGCTGGACTGACATGCTTTGCAGGCTCCTGGGTTTTGTTGTCATAACGGGAAATATCGAGGCCTTCGGCGCTGATCTGTGGCTTTTTCTTCGCCATCAGGTCAGCCAGCAAGCGACCGGAGCCACAGGCCATGGTCCAGCCGAGCGTGCCGTGACCGGTGTTCAGGAACAGGTTCTTGAACTTTGTTCCGCCGACAATCGGGGTGCCGTCCGGAGTGGTCGGACGCAGGCCCGTCCAGAAGCTGGCCTCGGCCAGATTGCCGCCCTGAGGATAAAGGTCGTTGACGATCATCTCCAGGGTTTCGCGCCGGCGCGGGTTCAGCGACAAGTCAAAACCGGCAATTTCAGCCATGCCGCCGACGCGGATGCGGTTGTCGAAACGGGTGATCGCGACCTTGTAGGTCTCATCGAGAATGGTCGAAGTCGGGGCCATCGCCGGGTTGGTGATCGGCACGGTCAGGGAGTAGCCCTTGAGCGGATACACCGGTGCCTTGATCCCCAGCGGCTTGAGCAGCTGCGGCGAATAGCTGCCGAGGGCCAGCACGTAGCGGTCGGCGGTTTCCAGCTTGCCGTCGATCCACACACCGTTGATGCGGTCACCGGCGAAGTCGAGGCGCTGAATGTCCTGGCCGAAACGGAATTGCACACCGAGGTTTGCGGCCATTTCTGCAAGCTTGGTGGTGAACATCTGGCAGTCGCCAGTCTGGTCGTTCGGCAGGCGCAGGGCACCGGCGAGGATGTCCGTGACGCTGGCCAGCGCCGGCTCAACGCGGGCAATGCCTTCGCGGTCGAGCAGTTCGAACGGCACGCCGGACTCTTTCAGCACGGCGATGTCTTTCGCCGCGCCGTCGAGCTGGGCCTGGGTGCGGAACAACTGGGTAGTACCGAGGCTGCGGCCTTCGTAGGCGATGCCGGTTTCGGCACGCAGTTCGTCGAGGCAGTCACGGCTGTACTCGGACAGGCGGACCATGCGCTCCTTGTTCACCGCGTAACGGCTGGCGGTGCAGTTGCGCAGCATCTGTGCCATCCACAGGTACTGGTCGATGTCGGCAGTGGCCTTGATCGCCAGCGGCGCGTGGCGCTGCAACAGCCACTTGATGGCCTTGAGCGGCACGCCCGGCGCGGCCCACGGCGAGGCATAACCCGGCGAGACCTGCCCGGCGTTGGCGAAACTGGTCTCCATGGCAGCAGCCGGCTGCCGGTCGACCACCACCACTTCGAACCCGGCACGGGCCAGATAATAAGCACTGGTGGTACCGATGACGCCGCTACCCAAGACCATGACGCGCATTTTCATATCCCTCATCGCGGCTAACCGCTGACGTTTGTTATTCAGAGCTTCAGATGCGCGCAGTGTAAAAAAGATTTGCCAGTGCTTTTCACTATATAAGCGCCTATATTTGGCGACAATTCTCGGCAAAAACCCTTTTCACGGAGGCGCATCCCCTATGCGTACCAACACTCAGACCAAACGTGAGCTGGACAAGATCGACCGCAACATCCTGCGGATCCTGCAAGCGGACGGGCGGATTTCCTTTACGGAGCTTGGAGAAAAGGTCGGGCTCTCGACCACGCCCTGTACTGAGCGGGTCCGGCGTCTGGAGCGCGAAGGGATCATCATGGGCTACAACGCCAGGCTCAATCCGCAGCACCTGAAGGGTAGTCTGCTGGTGTTCGTCGAGATCAGCCTGGATTACAAATCCGGCGATACTTTCGAAGAGTTCCGACGTGCGGTGCTGAAATTGCCCCACGTGCTGGAGTGTCATCTGGTGTCAGGGGATTTCGACTACCTGGTGAAGGCGCGGATTTCCGAGATGGCGTCGTACCGCAAGTTGCTGGGCGACATCCTGCTCAAGTTGCCCCATGTGCGCGAGTCCAAGAGCTATATCGTGATGGAAGAGGTGAAGGAGAGCCTGACCTTGCCGATTCCGGATTGAAGATCAAAAGATCGCAGCCTGCGGCAGCTCCTACGGATGTACACGCGCTTTTTGTAGGAGCTACCGCAGGCTGCGATCTTTTAAACCAACACCTGCCGAGTGTTGGCCATGTACTCAAACACCTGCGTCTCCACCCGCGGATGAATCAGCTCCACCGGCCCGCGCCCATTCGGGCACGGCAAGGTCTTGGTGGTGCCGAACAACCGGCAGATCAGCGGCCGCTCGTCATACACCGTGCAACCATTCGGCCCCAGATGCACGCAGTTGAGTTCTTCCATGGCGGCATCCTGCTCGGCGCGGGTCTTGCGTGGCAGACGCGACATTTCTTCCGGCGAGGTGGTCACCGGCCCGCAGCAGTCATGGCAGCCGGGAACGCACTCGAACGAGGGAATCTGTTGTCGCAATGTGCGGATTGTCTGGCTGTTGCAGCTCATTGCAGCGGTGACCAATAGCGGAATAGAGCGGGATTCTGACGCAAAAGCTCCGATCCAGACAGTACCAGCCGACCAATGTTGCCCGCCCGGAAAGGTCCGGCTTATGCTCCGTCAAGTTTTCTAAAAGCAAGAACCAGGATCACGCACATGAATGCCCGTGCTCAACAGCCTGCTCTGAACCACACCGCTTCCTACTACGCCGCCAGCAGCCTGCCGCAGCCCGAACTTGCGGCGCTCAAAGGCGAAGTGCTGGCCGATGTCTGTGTGGTGGGCGGCGGGTTTTCGGGGTTGAACACGGCGCTTGAGCTGGCCGAGCGCGGCCTCAGCGTGGTGTTGCTTGAAGCCCATAAAATTGGTTGGGGCGCCAGTGGACGCAACGGCGGGCAGCTGATTCGCGGCGTCGGCCACGGCCTCGATCAATTCGCTAACATCATCGGCGTCGAAGGCGTACGGCAGATGAAACTCATGGGCCTGGAAGCCGTGGAAATCGTCCGGCAACGGGTCGAGCGCTTCCAGATCCCCTGCGACCTGACCTGGGGTTACTGCGACCTCGCCAACAAGCCCCGTGACCTTGAAGGATTCGCCGAGGATGCCGAAGAATTGCGCAGCCTCGGTTATCGCTACGAGACCCGATTGCTGCAAGCCAATGAGATGCACACCGTGGTCGGCTCCACGCGTTACGTCGGCGGCCTGATCGACATGGGCTCGGGGCACCTGCATCCACTGAACCTGGCCTTGGGCGAAGCAGCCGCGGCACAACATCTGGGGGTCCAGTTGTTCGAGCACTCGGCCGTGACCCGCATCGACTATGGCCCAGAGGTCAAGGTCCATACCGCCGAGGGCTCGGTGCGCGCCAAAACCCTGGTGCTGGGCTGCAATGCCTACCTCAACAACCTCAATCCGGAACTCAGCGGAAAAGTCCTGCCCGCCGGCAGTTACATCATCGCCACCGAACCATTGAGCGAAGAACTGGCCCACGCCCTGCTGCCGCAGAACATGGCGGTCTGTGACCAGCGAGTGGCGCTGGATTATTACCGGCTCTCGGCGGACCGGCGCCTGCTGTTTGGCGGCGCCTGCCATTACTCGGGCCGCGACCCGAAAGACATCGCCGCGTATATGCGCCCGAAAATGCTGGAGGTCTTTGCGCAACTGAGCGCAGTGAAGATCGATTACCAATGGGGCGGCATGATCGGCATCGGTGCCAATCGCCTGCCGCAGATCGGACGACTCAAGGACCAGCCGAACGTGTACTACGCCCAGGCCTATTCCGGTCATGGCGTGAATGCCACGCACCTGGCCGGCAAGCTGCTGGCCGAAGCTATCAGCGGCCAGCACAGCGGCGGCTTCGATCTGTTTGCCAAGGTGCCACACATCACCTTCCCCGGCGGCAAGCATTTGCGTTCGCCGTTGCTGGCGTTGGGGATGTTGTGGCATCGGCTTAAAGAGCTTCGCTGAATTCCATTCACCTGTCGGGAACGCGGTTCATCTTACAGGCGCCAGAAAGGCTTCAGCCCCTCCTCCCGCGCCTGCTCCCGCGTCAGCCCGATATCCTTGAGCTGGTCAGCCGTCAGGGCCAGCAAGGCCTTGCGCGTGTGCAGGCGACGCCAGAATCGGTCCCAGTGACTCTGGCCGGACGACGCATTGCGCATACCCGCCTCCCGCGCGCCGTTGTTCTGCTCTGCCGCCAGTTCCTGACTGTGTAACGTCAGCCGCACATCGCTCAAACCGTTCATCTTGGATGCTCCTGTTTACTTGGGTAGCCAGAGGCTCCATGATGCGTGGGCGCGCAAAAGCATTACAGATTCAAAACAGCTGTATTAAATCCATACAGTTTTGCCGATTCCGCCACTGAATCCTGATTTTTCGCCTGATCTGTACCGGTTAACCGAATCACCCCTATCGAGGCTGCACCATGACCCTTTACGTCAACCTCGCCGAGTTGCTCGGCACACGTATCGAACAGGGCTTCTATCGCCCCGGTGACCGGCTGCCCTCGGTACGGGCGCTGAGCGTCGAGCACGGCGTCAGCCTGAGCACGGTGCAACAGGCCTATCGGGTGCTGGAAGACAGCGGGCTGGCCATGCCACGGCCGAAATCCGGGTACTTCGTCCCGGCCAGTCGCGAACTGCCGGATTTGCCGGCAGTCGGCCGCCCGGCCCAGCGGCCGGTGGACATATCCCAATGGGATCAAGTGCTGGAGTTGATTCGAGCCGTGCCGCGCAAAGACGTGGTGCAACTGGGCCGTGGCATGCCGGACATCACCAGTCCGACCATGAAACCGCTGCTGCGCGACCTGGCGCGAATCAGTCGGCGGCAGGACATGCCCGGCCTGTATTACGACAACATCCACGGCAACCTCGAACTGCGCGAACAGATCGCGCGCCTGATGCTCGATTCCGGCTGCCAGTTGAGCGCCAGCGAACTGGTGGTCACCACCGGTTGCCACGAAGCGCTGTCCACCAGCATTCGCGCGATCTGCGAGCCCGGAGACATTGTCGCGGTGGACTCGCCGAGCTTTCACGGCGCCATGCAGACCCTCAAGGGCCTGGGCATGAAAGCCCTGGAAATCCCCACCGATCCGCTGACCGGCATCAGCCTCGAAGCGCTGGAACTGGCCCTGGAGCAGTGGCCGATCAAGGTCATACAGTTGACCCCCAACTGCAACAACCCGTTGGGCTACATCATGCCAGAGTCGCGCAAACGCGCGTTACTGACGCTTGCACAACGGTTTGACGTGGCGATCATCGAGGACGATGTGTATGGCGAACTGGCCTATACCTATCCACGCCCGCGCACAATCAAATCCTTCGACGAGGACGGTCGGGTCCTGTTGTGCAGTTCGTTTTCCAAGACCCTGGCCCCGGGCCTGCGCATCGGTTGGGTCGCGCCCGGTCGCTATCTGGAACGGGTGCTGCACATGAAATACATCAGCACCGGATCCACCGCGCCACAACCGCAGATCGCCATCGCCGAATTCCTTAAAGGTGGCCACTTCGAACCGCATTTGCGGCGGATGCGCACGCAATACCAGCGCAATCGCGACCTGATGATCGATTGGGTAAGCCGCTACTTCCCGGCCGGCACCCGTGCCAGTCGTCCGCAAGGCAGCTTCATGCTGTGGGTGGAGCTACCGGACAGCTTCGACACCCTGAAACTGAATCGTGCATTGCACGACCAGGGCGTACAGATTGCCGTGGGCAGCATCTTTTCCGCCTCGGGCAAGTACCGCAATTGCCTGCGCATGAACTACGCCGCCAAACCAACACCGCAGATCGAAGACGCGGTGCGCAAGGTCGGTGCGACAGCGATCAAACTGCTGGCGGAAACCGATCAGCTCAGCGACTGACTTTTCTTCGGGAATCAGCGTCCATATGCCTATCTGCACCGCCAAACGGAACGATCCTACGTGAGAGTCAGACAGCCCCTGCTTGCTCTTTTTCTGCTCGCCACGTTCCTGGGCGGTTGCTCCAGCTTCGACGCTCAGCGTGTGCCGAGCCAGGCGTTGCCGGCTTCAGACTCCGCATTCGGTCGCTCGGTCCAGGCACAGGCTGCACCTTACAAGGGGCAATCGGGCTTTCGCCTGCTGTCAGACAGCACCGAGGCCTTCACCGCCCGCGCCGAACTGATCCGTAACGCCCAAAGCAGCCTCGACTTGCAGTACTACATCGTGCACGACGGCATCAGCACGCGCATGTTGATCGAGGAGTTGCTCAAGGCCGCCGACCGGGGCGTGCGGGTGCGGGTACTGCTCGACGACACCGCCAGCGACGGCCTGGACCGCCTCATCGCCACCCTCGCCGCGCATCCGAAAATCCAGATCCGCGTGTTCAATCCGCTGAATCTTGGCCGCAGCACCGGCGTGACCCGTACCGTGGGCCGGCTGTTCAATCTGTCGCAACAACATCGACGGATGCACAACAAGCTGTTGCTGGCGGACAACAGCATGGCCATCGTCGGCGGACGCAATCTGGGGGATGAGTATTACGATGCCAAGCCCAACATGAATTTCACTGACATCGACATGCTCGGTGTCGGCCCCGTCGCCGAGCAACTCGGGCACAGTTTCGACCAGTACTGGAACAGCGCCCTGAGTAAACCGATCGACGAATTCCTGTCGAGCAAACCCACACCCCATGACCTGGAAAACACTCGCGCCCGACTGGAAGAGTCCCTGGCGGAAACGCGCAAACAGAATCACACGCTCTACAAACACCTGATGACCTTCACCACCTACCCACGCCTGGACATCTGGCGCCGCGAACTGATCTGGGCCTGGAACCAGGCATTGTGGGATGCGCCGAGCAAGGTACTGGCCAAGGGCGAACCCGATCCGCAGTTGCTGCTGACCACGCAACTCGCACCTGAACTCAATAACGTCAGCAAAGAGCTGATCATGATCTCGGCCTACTTTGTGCCCGGCCAGCCGGGACTGGTGTACCTGACCGGGCGCGCCGATGCCGGCGTTTCCGTGAGCTTGCTGACCAATTCACTGGAAGCCACGGACGTTCCCGCTGTACACGGTGGTTACGCGCCCTATCGCAGGGCACTGCTGGAGCACGGCGTGAAGCTGTACGAATTGCGTCGCCAACCCGGCGAGGGAGGCGACAGCGGTAGCGGGCCGTATCTTTTTCCCAGCAACGCCTATCACGGCTCTGAATCCAGCCTGCACAGCAAGGCGATGATCTTCGACCAGCAGAAGTCCTTTATTGGCTCGTTCAATTTCGATCCGCGCTCGGTACTGTGGAACACCGAAGTCGGCGTGCTGGTGGACAGTCCGGAGTTGGCCGCACGGGCCCGCGAACTGGCACTGCAGGGTATGGCGCCGGCCCTGAGTTATCAGGTGGAGCTGGAAAACGGTCAGATCGTCTGGACCACCGAAGACGACGGAAAAATGCACACCCTGACCAAGGAGCCAGGGAGTTGGTGGCGGCGATTCAATGCGTGGCTGAGCAATACGGTTGGGCTGGAGAAGATGTTGTAGAACCCTCAAAAGATCTTTTGAGCTATGCCGGTTGCGCGGTACCAAACGCCCCTTGCCGCGACACCACGATCAATACGCCCAAGGCCCCCACCGCCATCAGCAACGGCAACGCATGACCGCTGATCCACTGGCTGCCGGCGCCCGCCAGCAGCGGCCCGATCAGACAACCAATCCCCCACAGCTGGGCGATATGGGCGTTAGCCCGCACCAGTGCATCGTCGCGATAACGTTCGCCGATCAGGATCAACGACAAGGTGAATAACCCGCCAGCGCTGGCGCCGAACAACACCCACAGTGGCCAGATCAGCAGCGTGTCGATCAGCATCGGAATCGCCAGACTCGACAGCAGCAAGACGACTGCGCAGCCGGTAAACAATGCGCGGCGTGACAAGCGATCGGCCAACGCACCAATCGGCAATTGCAGCACTGCATCGCCGACCACCACCGTACTGACCATCGCCAGGGCGATCTCCGTGGTGAAGCCCTGGCGCAGGCAATAGACCGGCAACAGCGTCAGAATCATCGCCTCGAACGCGGCGAACAGCGACACCGCCCAGGCAATCGCCGGCAGGCCACGGCAGAACTCAAGCAAATCACGCAGGGTCACGCTGCTGGCCTCGCTGCTCGGCGCACCACTGCGCCCCAGCAACAGAAATGGAGCCGCCATCAGCAAACCGACGCCGACCCAAAAACCATAATTGTGCTCGGTGCCAAGGAAGCCCAACAACACCGGCCCGGCCAGCTGACTCAGTGCGTAGCTGCTGCCATACAGCGCCACCAACCGCCCGCGCCATTGCTCGACCACCAGTTGGTTGATCCAGCTTTCACCGATGATGAATACGAGGGTCAGGATCACCCCGATCATCAGGCGCAACACCAACCAGATCGGATAGCTCGGCAACAGCGCCAGCAAACCGATCGAAACCGCCCCGGCCCACAGGCACAGGCGCATCAGATTGGCCGTGCCGAAACGCGCCGCCAGATGGCTGGAGATTTTCGCCCCCAACAGGACACCGATGGCCGGCATCGCCGCCATCACACCAATGGCAAACGAGCCGTAGCCCCAGCTTTCCAGGCGAAACGACACCAGCGGCATGCTGACCCCCAGGGCCAGGCCGACACTCAGGACAGATGCCAAAACGGCGAAATACGTCGCCCAACGCATGTTCCACGCTCCTGTGGATTGATATTTTTTGAGGCCACACAAAACAAAGTGGGAGCGAGCTTGCTCGCGATAGCGGTGCAACATCCAACATTGAAGTCGACTGTTACACCGCTATCGCGAGCAAGCTCGCTCCCACAGGGATCTATGTCGTGTCAGGAGGCCCGCTCTACAACAGGCCTCCCTTGACGGCTTACAACTTGATCCAGGTCGCCTTCAGCTCGGTGTATTTGTCGAACGCGTGCAGGGACTTGTCGCGACCATTGCCGGACTGCTTGAAGCCACCGAACGGAGCGGTCATGTCGCCGCCATCGTACTGGTTGACCCACACGCTACCGGCACGCAGTGCGCGGGCGGTGAGGTGAGCCTTGGAAATGTCGGCCGTCCAGACCGCAGCGGCCAAGCCATATGGTGTGTCGTTGGCAATGGCGATGGCTTCTTCTGCGCTGTCGAATGCGATGACCGACAGTACCGGGCCGAAGATTTCTTCCTGGGCGATTTTCATCGCGTTGCTCACACCGTCGAAAATCGTCGGCTCAACGTAAGTGCCGCCCGTTTCCTGGAGCGTACGCTTGCCACCGGCCACCAGCTTGGCGCCGTCGGCATGACCGGACTCGATGTAAGACAGCACGGTGTTCATCTGCTGGGTATCAACCAGCGCACCAACGTTGGTCGCCGGGTCCAGCGGGTTGCCCGGCTTCCAGGTTTTCAGCGCTTCGATCACCAGCGGCAGGAATTTATCTTTGATCGAACGCTCCACCAGCAGGCGCGAACCGGCGGTGCAAACTTCGCCCTGGTTAAAGGCGATGGCACCGGCAGCCGCTTCGGCAGCGTCTTGCAGGTTCGGCGCATCGGCGAACACGATGTTCGGGCTCTTGCCGCCTGCTTCGAGCCAGACGCGCTTCATGTTCGACTCGCCGGAGTAGATCAACAGCTGCTTGGCGATCTTGGTCGAACCGGTGAACACCAGGGTGTCGACGTCGTTGTGCAGGGCCAGGGCCTTGCCGACGGTGTGACCGTAACCCGGCAACACGTTCAGAACGCCTTTCGGGATGCCGGCTTCGACAGCCAGCTCAGCGATGCGAATCGCCGTCAGCGGCGATTTTTCCGACGGCTTGAGGATCACCGAGTTACCGGTGGACAGCGCCGGGCCCAGTTTCCAGCACGCCATCATCAGCGGGAAGTTCCACGGCACGATGGCGCCGACCACGCCAACGGGCTCACGAGTCACCAGGCCCAGTTGATCGTGCGGGGTTGCAGCGACTTCGTCGTAGATCTTGTCGATGGCTTCGCCGCTCCAGCTCAGGGCTTGCGCCGCGCCGGGAACGTCGATGTACAGGGAGTCGCTGATCGGCTTGCCCATGTCCAGGGTTTCAAGCAGGGCCAGCTCTTCGGCGTGCTGCTTGAGCAGGCCGGCGAAACGGATCATGGTGGATTTGCGCTTGGTCGGCGCCAGGCGCGACCAGACACCGGAATTGAAGGTGGCGCGGGCGTTTTCCACGGCGCGCTGGGCGTCGGCGGCGTCACAGCTGGCAATCTTGCCCAGCAGACGGCCATCGACCGGGCTGATGCACTCGAAAGTCTCGCCGGAGACGGCGTCGGTGTATTCGCCATTGATATAGGCGCGGCCTTCGATTTTCAGGTCGCGGGCACGTTGTTCCCAGTCGGCACGGGTCAGGGTGGTCATGCGAGTGTCCTCCTCTTATTGATACGACACCCGCGTTCTTCGCGGGCGCTGTCAGGAATTCTGCCCGGCCAGCCTGCTTATCGGCCCAAGGCATCCACCACCCTAAACCAGCCGCCCATAAAGTTTCAATATATTTGACATAACGCCGGCAAATGGCCTTGCGATGTTCATTTTAATAAACATAGACTTTGGGCTGACCAACCACTCGCGCCGTAATCACGGAGGGATAACAACAATGAACATCCAGAACGTCGTCGACTTCAGCCAGGCTACCACCGCCGCCGAACGCTACCGTCCGGACCCGACCAAAGTGCTCAAGGGCGACCCGGAGCAAGCGGTTTACAACCACTACAATAGCCCTTGTGGTCAGTTGAACGCCGGTGTGTGGGAAGGTGCCGTCGGCCAGTGGACGGTGAACTTCACCGAACACGAATACTGCGAAATCGTTCAGGGTGTTTCGGTGCTGCGCGACAGCGACGGCAACGCCAAGACCTTGCGCGCCGGAGACCGCTTCGTCATTCCGGCCGGGTTCAAAGGCACCTGGGAAGTGCTGGAGCCATGCCGCAAGATCTATGTGGCGTTTGAACAGAAGGCTTGAAGATTTCAGGTGTTTGAGCCGGCGAAAAGCCCCTGAAGGCCGACACAAAACCCTCAGGCAACAAAAAAGGCCCGTATCTCGCGATACGGGCCTTTTTTGTAAGAGGGAAAAATCAATTACTTGATTTTGCCTTCTTTGTAGATCACGTGCTTGCGAACAACCGGATCATATTTCTTGATCTCGATTTTGTCCGGGGTAGTACGCTTGTTCTTGTCGGTAGTGTAGAAGTGACCAGTACCGGCGCTCGAAATCAAACGAATCAATTCACGCATGATTAGCTCCCTTAAACCTTGCCATCGCGGCGAAGTTCGGCCAGCACGACAGTGATGCCACGCTTGTCGATGATACGCATGCCTTTGGCAGATACGCGCAGACGCACAAAACGTTTCTCTTCTTCAACCCAGAAGCGGTGATGCTGCAGGTTCGGCAGGAAACGACGACGGGTTTTGTTGTTTGCGTGGGAAATGTTATTCCCGGTTACCGGACCCTTACCGGTAACTTGACATACTCTAGACATGCCTCAGCCCTCTAAAACCACATGCCCAACCCGGCATGGGTTGGCCGCTTAATCTCTCAGTCATTTGGCGCCAGGCGCCGCGTTTCTTTAGAGGTCTTACCGGCTACACCTACAGTGAAGGAACCGGGCCCCTAGAAAAGAGCGCTGCTTTATACCAGAAAGACTGGAGAGCAACAACATTCGGTGTGCGTTGAATTCACAAAAACCCCGTTTTTCGGACTCCGAGCGCCTTGGACAAAGGCTATCGTCGATGGCGACCGCTCGTCGCAGAGTATCGCTAACCGAGCCAACCAGAGAGTTTGCTCAGCCGTGGCACAGCAAATTCAGTCGCCTATAGTCCCCTTAAAATGAAAAAGGGGATAGTCATTTGCAAAAGAGCCCACTAGGGTAAGCCTTTTCCAGACTGCACTTGCAGATGGGCCTTCGACCTGAAAAGGAAGCCGACCATGCGCCTTGCTGCCCTACCGCTGTTGTTCGCCCCGCTTCTGCTGAGCCCACAGGCCTTTGCCGCCGCACTGAGCGTCTGCACCGAGGCCAGCCCTGAAGGGTTCGACGTGGTGCAGTACAACTCGCTGACCACCACCAACGCTTCGGCCGATGTGCTGATGAACAGCCTGGTGGACTTCGACACGGCCAGTGGCAAAGTGGTCGCCAGCCTCGCCGACAGCTGGGAAGTCAGCCCCGACGGCCTGACCTACGTCTTCAAGTTGCACCCGCAGGTGAAATTCCATCGCACCGAGTACTTCACCCCGACGCGTGACCTGAACGCCGAAGACGTGATTTTCAGCTTCGACCGCATGCTCGACCCGGCCAATGCGTGGCACAAAGTCGCCCAGAGCGGCTTCCCGCATGCGCAATCGATGCAGTTGCCTGCACTGATCAAGAAAATCGACGCCCTTGACCCACAAACCGTGCGCTTCACCCTCGACCACCCGGATTCGACCTTCCTGGCGACCCTGACCATGGGCTTCGCCTCGATCTATTCGGCCGAGTACGCCGACAAACTGATGAAGGCCGGCACGCCTGAGAAGCTCAACAGCCAGCCGATCGGCACGGGGCCGTTCGTATTCACGCGCTTCCAGAAGGACGCCTCGGTTCGCTACAAAGCCAACCCCGAATACTTCGGCGGCAAACCTTCTGTAGACCCGCTGATCTTCGCCATCACGCCGGATGCCAACGTGCGCCTGCAGAAATTGCGCCGTAACGAATGCCAGATCGCCCTGTCGCCCAAGCCTCTGGACGTACAGGAAGCGCTGAAAGAGCCGGCCCTGAAAGTCGAAAAGACTGACGCGTTCATGACCGCATTCGTCGGCATCAACAGCCAGCATCCGCCGCTGGACAAGCCAGAAGTGCGTCAGGCCATCAACCTGGCCTTCGACAAGGCCAGCTATGTCAAAGCCGTGTTCGAGGACACCGCCGAGGCGGCCAACGGTCCGTACCCACCCAACACCTGGAGCTACGCGAAAAACCTGCCGGGTTACCCTCACGACATCGCGAAGGCCAAAGCCTTGATGGCCAAGGCCGGACTCAAGGACGGCTTCCAGACCACCATCTGGACCCGCCCTTCCGGCAGCCTGCTCAACCCCAACCCGAGCCTCGGTGCGCAACTGCTGCAGTCCGATCTGGCCGAAATCGGCATTCAGGCAGAAATACGTGTGATCGAATGGGGCGAGCTGATCCGCCGCGCCAAGGCCGGTGAACACGACTTGCTATTCATGGGCTGGGCTGGCGACAACGGTGACCCGGACAACTTCCTCACGCCGCAGTTTTCCTGCGCCGCGGTCAAGTCCGGGACCAACTTCGCCCGCTACTGCAACCAGGATCTGGACAAGCTGATCAGCGCCGGCAAGACCACTGGCGAGCAAGGTGTGCGCAGCAAGCTCTACGAACAGGCGCAGGCGCAGATCCAGCAACAGGCGTTGTGGCTGCCCCTGGCCCACCCGACTGCTTTCGCGCTGACACGCAAGGATGTCGAGGGGTACTCGGTCAGCCCGTTTGGGCGGCAGGATTATTCCAGGGTCAACTTCAAATAACCCGCCATACGCAAAACCCTGTAGGAGCGAGCTTGCTCCGGGCGGCGATCCGACGATGGTCGTGAACGATAACGCGGGTAGCCAGACACCCTGCAGCGTTCTCGGGTTTATCGCGAGCAAGCTCGCTCCTACAGGGGCCATGCACTACATCCACCCATACTCCGCCATCGACAACGGATCGCCGTCGCCGATGATGAAATGGTCAAGCACCCGCACATCAATCAACTCCAGCGCCTTTTGCAGGCGCTTGGTCAGCACCCGGTCGGACTGACTGGGGTCGGTGTTGCCCGAAGGATGGTTGTGGCAGAGGATCAATGCCGCTGCGTTGTTGGCCAAGGCGCGCTTGACCACCTCTCGCGGATGAACACTGGTGTTGTCGATGGAGCCGCGAAACAGCGTCTCAAACCCTAGTACCTGATGCTTGGAATCGAGAAACAGGCAACCAAATACCTCGTGAGGCTCGTGGCGCAGCATCGACTTCAGGTACTCACGAACCGCCTGCGGATTCTCCAGTGCCGATTTTTGGCGCGCACGCTCGGCCAGATGACGCCTGCTCATTTCTTGCGCAGCCTGCAACTGTGCAAATTTCGCTGGTCCAAGTCCCAACTGCTTGCTGAACGTTTCCTGATCGGCCTCAAGCAGCAAACGCAGGCTGCCAAACTGATTCAACAGGTGTCGCGCCAAATCTACGGCGCTTTTACCTACCACGCCCGTGCGTAAAAAAATCGCCAGCAATTCGGCGTCCGAAAGGCTTCCCGCGCCCTGTTCAAGCAACCTCTCCCGTGGTCGTTCCGCCGCCGGCCAATCGCGAATACTCATAGCACCTCCCTGTCTGTGGGCACCGCTGTTCCATAGCGGTCGCTGTGATATCGTAGCCCATCTTTTTTGCGGGCGAATTCACCCTGGGGAGGGGGTTTCGCCACGTAAGTCACCAACGAATTGAAAGGCAGGCCTATGCAGCGGCTGTATCGGAAACGCATTGTTCTGGGCGTCGGCGGCGGTATCGCCGCCTACAAGAGCGCCGACCTGGTTCGCCGCCTGATCGACCAGGGCGCCGAAGTGCGCGTGGTCATGACCCGTGGCGGCGCAGAGTTCATCACCCCACTGACCATGCAGGCCCTGTCCGGGCACCCGGTCCACCTGGACCTGCTGGACCCGGCGGCCGAAGCGGCCATGGGCCACATCGAGCTGGCAAAATGGGCCGACCTGGTGCTGATCGCCCCCGCCACAGCGGACCTGATCGCCCGTCTGGCCCAAGGCATTGCCGACGACCTGCTGACCACGCTGGTGCTGGCCACCGACGCAGTGGTCGCCGTTGCACCGGCAATGAACCAGGCCATGTGGCGCGATCCGGCGACCCAGGCCAACCTGCAAACCCTCGAAAGCCGCGACATCAAGGTCTTCGGCCCGGCCTCCGGCAGCCAGGCCTGCGGCGACGTCGGGCTGGGGCGCATGCTCGAAGCCCTTGAACTGGCCCAGTGCGCCGCCGACTGCTTCCAGCGTCAGGCGCTGACCGGTAAACACGTGCTGATCACGGCCGGCCCGACCCAGGAAAACATCGACCCGGTGCGTTACATCACCAACCATAGTTCCGGGAAAATGGGCTTTGCCCTGGCCGAAGCCGCCGTGGAAGCCGGTGCCCGTGTGACCCTGATCACCGGTCCCGTGCATCTGCCGACCCCGGATCGCGTCACTCGCATCGATGTAGTCAGCGCCCGCGACATGCTCGCTGCCTGCGAAGCGGCGATCCCTTGCGACCTGTTCATCGCCTCGGCAGCCGTTGCGGACTACCGCCCGGAAGTCGTTGCCCCACAGAAACTCAAGAAAGACCCTACGAACGGCGACGGCTTGTTGCTACAGATGGTGCGTAACCCGGACATCCTGGCCACCATCGCCACCCGCCCCGACCGCCCGTTCAGTGTCGGTTTTGCCGCCGAGACCGAACACCTGCTCGATTACGCTGCGCGCAAGCTGAAAGACAAGAACCTCGATTTGATCGTCGCCAACGACGTCGCCAACCCGAGCATTGGCTTCAACAGCGAAGAAAACGCCTGCAGCGTGATCGACCGTGAGCTACACGCCACACTCTTCGCCCAGACCAGCAAGAGCAAGATTGCTCGCCAGCTGATCACTTTTATCGCCGAACGTCTGAACCAGGTTTAATTTACATGCACGCTTTGCAAGCCAAGATCCTCGACCCCCGCATCGGTACCGAATTCCCGCTGCCGCAATACGCCACACCGGGCTCTGCCGGCCTCGACCTGCGCGCCATGCTGGAGCAGGACACCGTGATCAAGCCGGGTGAAACCGTGCTGATCCCCACTGGCCTGTCGGTCTATATCGGCGACCCGAACCTGGCGGCGCTGATTCTGCCGCGCTCGGGGATGGGCCATAAGCACGGCATCGTACTGGGCAACCTGGTGGGGCTGATCGACTCCGACTACCAAGGCCCATTGATGGTCTCCTGCTGGAACCGTGGCCAGACCGAATTCACCATGCCAGTCGGCGAGCGCCTGGCGCAACTGGTGCTGGTGCCGGTGGTGCAAGCTCACTTCGAAATGGTTGAAGAGTTTGTTGAAACCGAGCGCGGCACTGGCGGTTTCGGCCATACCGGTACCCGCTGATCCGGTCACGCTCTTCTTGTGGTGGGGAACGGACTCCCTCGCCACAAAATTCAAATTGTCATCTGCAAGGTTTAGCTCCGAAAATCAAGGCATTGCCCGGTCAAACCCTTGCCGTCAGGGGTGTCATGGCCCTTTCATACCACGAACTCTCTGTGGAAAACGCCGTCATACCCTTCAGTTTGAACCTGCCGCCGAATGAATCGGCGGCCTGTCCAGCCACTTTCGAGATGGAGCATTTCCACAGATGAACACCCCGGCCAAAGTCGCACCCAAGTTCCCTGACAGCATCTTCCGCGCCTATGACATTCGCGGCACCGTTCCGGAATTCCTGAACGCTGAAACCGCTTACTGGATCGGCCGCGCCGTCGGCTCCCAAAGCCTGGCCCAGGGCGAGCCAAACGTTTCCGTCGGTCGCGATGGCCGCTTGTCCGGCCCGGAACTGGTCGCACAACTGATCAAAGGCATCGCCGACAGCGGCTGCCACGTCAGTGATGTCGGCCTGGTCCCGACTCCGGCGCTCTACTACGCCGCCAACGTGCTCGCCGGCAAATCCGGCGTGATGCTTACCGGCAGCCACAACCCGTCGAACTACAACGGCTTCAAGATCGTCATTGCCGGCGACACCTTGGCCAACGAACAGATCCAGGCCCTGCATGACCGCCTCAAGACCAACAACCTGAGCAGCGGCCAGGGCAGCATCACCCAGGTCGAGATCCTTGACCGCTACACCACCGAAATCGTCCAGGACATCAAGCTGGCCCGTCGCCTGAAAGTGGTCGTCGACTGCGGCAACGGCGCGGCCGGCGTGATCGCCCCGCAGCTGATCGAAGCGCTGAACTGCGAAGTCATCCCGCTGTTTTGCGAAGTCGACGGGAATTTCCCCAACCACCACCCGGACCCGGGCAAGCCTGAAAACCTCGTGGACCTGATCAACAAGGTCAAGGAAACCAAGGCCGATATCGGCCTGGCCTTCGACGGCGATGGCGACCGCGTCGGCGTGGTGACCAACACCGGCAGCATCGTTTACCCGGACCGCCTGCTGATGCTGTTCGCCCGCGACGTCGTGGCGCGCAACCCGGGCGCCGAGATCATCTTCGACGTCAAATGCACCCGCCGCCTGATACCGCTGATCAAGGAATACGGTGGCCGGTCGTTAATGTGGAAGACCGGTCACTCGTTGATCAAAAAGAAAATGAAACAATCCGGCGCCCTGTTGGCCGGCGAAATGAGCGGGCACATCTTCTTCAAGGAGCGCTGGTTCGGTTTCGACGACGGCATTTACAGCGCCGCGCGCTTGCTGGAGATCCTCAGCAAGGAAAAATCCTCGGCCGAAGAGCTGTTCGCGACCTTCCCGAACGATATTTCTACGCCGGAAATCAATATCCATGTGACCGAAGAGAGCAAATTCAGCATCATTGATGCATTGCACGATGCGCAGTGGGGCGAAGGCGCTGACCTGACCACCATTGACGGCGTGCGAGTCGACTATGCCAAAGGCTGGGGCCTGGTACGCGCATCCAACACCACACCGGTGCTGGTGCTGCGTTTCGAGGCCGATGACGAGGCTGAACTGCAACGCATCAAGGATGTGTTCCACATCCAGCTCAAGCGCGTTGCACCTGATCTCCAACTACCGTTCTGATTCACCCGGAGCCCTGAATGACCCTCGAACGCGAAGCCGCCGCCAACACCGCCAAGGTCCTGTCCGAAGCGCTACCTTACATCCGCCGTTATGTCGGCAAGACCCTGGTGATCAAATACGGCGGCAACGCGATGGAAAGCGAGGAGCTGAAAACCGGCTTCGCCCGCGACATCGTGCTGATGAAGGCCGTGGGCATCAACCCGGTGGTGGTTCACGGTGGCGGCCCGCAAATCGGTGACCTGCTCAAGCGCCTGTCGATCGAGAGCCATTTCGTCGACGGCATGCGCGTCACCGACGCCGCGACCATGGACGTGGTGGAAATGGTCCTCGGCGGCCAGGTCAACAAGGACATCGTCAACCTGATCAACCGTCATGGCGGCAGCGCCATCGGCCTGACCGGTAAAGACGCCGAGCTGATTCGCGCGAAGAAGCTGACCGTTACCCGCCAGACCCCGGAAATGACCACCCCGGAAATCATCGACATTGGCCATGTGGGCGAAGTGGTCGGGATCAACACCGACCTGCTGAACCTGCTGGTCAAGGGCGATTTCATTCCGGTGATCGCACCCATCGGTGTCGGTGCCAACGGCGAGTCGTACAACATCAACGCTGACCTGGTGGCCGGTAAAGTCGCCGAAGCGTTGAAAGCCGAGAAGCTGATGCTGCTGACCAACATTGCCGGCCTGATGGACAAGTCGGGCACGGTCCTGACCGGCCTGACAACCCAGCAAGTCGACGACCTGATCGCCGACGGCACCATCTACGGCGGCATGCTGCCGAAGATCCGTTGCGCACTGGAAGCGGTCCAGGGCGGTGTGGGCAGCTCGCTGATCATCGACGGGCGCGTGCCGAACGCGATCCTGCTGGAAATCTTCACCGATACCGGCGTGGGCACCCTGATCAGCAATCGCAAGCGTCCTTAAGCGATAGCGCAAACAAGAAGACCCCGCTCGGCCTGGCTGAGCGGGGTCTTTTTTTGCCCACGATCCCTGTAGGAGCGAGCTTGCTCGCGATGGACGTCAGAACACCGCGATTCCTCAGTCATTCCGCGTTATCGTTGAAGTTTTTCGCGAGCAAGCTCGCTCCTACAGGGGCTAGCGTCAGACGCCGAACTGAGCGCGGTAGGCTTCCACGGCCGGCAGATGCTGCTTGAGCTGCGGGTCATCAGCCAGGAACTCCAGCACCTGATTCAGCGAAACGATGCTGATCACCGGGATGCCGAAGTCACGCTCGACCTCCTGGATCGCCGACAATTCGCCGTTGCCACGCTCCTGACGGTTCAGGGCGATCAGCACGCCAGCGGCCTTGGCGCCGTCCTGGGAAGCGATGATTTGCATCACTTCACGGATCGCGGTGCCAGCGGTGATTACGTCGTCGATGATCAGCACATCGCCGGTCAACGGTGCGCCGACCAGGCTGCCGCCTTCGCCGTGGGCCTTGGCTTCCTTGCGGTTGAAGCACCATGGCAGGTCACGGTTGTGATGTTCAGCCAGCGCCACGGCGGTGGTCGCCGCCAACGGGATGCCCTTGTAGGCCGGGCCGAACAGCACGTCGAACGCAATGCCGCTTTCAGCAATGGCGGCGGCGTAGAAACGCCCCAGTTGCGCCAGAGCCGAGCCCGAGTTGAACAAGCCGGCGTTGAAGAAGTAAGGACTGGTACGCCCGGACTTCAGGGTGAACTCACCGAAGCGCAAAACGCCGCGATCGATGGCAAAACGAATGAAATCGCGCTGATACGCTTGCATGAAAAAAACCCCAAATACCACGGATTTAGCTAATTAGCTTGACGCCGTGTATCATACACGCACGCGATTTTTGGGGCCATTTATGCGGATCATCAGTGTGAACGTCAATGGTATTCAGGCTGCAGTGGAGCGAGGTTTGCTCAGTTGGCTGCAAGCACAGAATGCCGACGTCATCTGCCTGCAGGACACCCGTGCCTCCGCCTTTGAACTGGATGACCCAGCCTTCCAACTGGATGGCTACTTCCTTTATGCCTGCGATGCCGAAGTCCCTGCCCAAGGCGGCGTGGCTTTGTATTCGCGGTTGCAACCGAAGGCTGTCATCAGCGGTCTCGGTTTCGAGACGGCCGACCGCTACGGGCGCTACCTGCAAGCCGATTTCGACAAGGTCAGCATCGCGACCTTGCTGCTCCCTTCGGGGCAGAACGGCGATGAAGACTTGAACCAGAAGTTCAAGCTAATGGACGACTTCGCCCGTTATCTGGATAAACAGCGACGCAAACGTCGCGAGTACATTTATTGTGGCTCGCTGTACGTGGCGCAACAGAAGCTGGATATCAAGAACTGGCGCGACAGCCAGCAATCTCCGGGCTTCCTGGCACCTGAACGTGCCTGGATGGACGAGATTGTCGGCAACATGGGTTATGTCGACGCCCTGCGGGAAGTCAGCCGTGAAGGCGACCAGTACAGCTGGTGGCCGGACAACGAACAGGCGGAGATGCTCAACCTCGGTTGGCGCTTCGACTATCAACTGCTGACCCCGGGCCTGCGCCGCTTCGTACGCAGTGCACGCCTGCCACGCCAGCCGCGGTTCTCGCAACACGCGCCGCTGATCGTGGACTACGACTGGACGCTGACGATCTAAGTGATTTTTCACTGAACAGTCTGATAGACGGTCGAAAAAATGCCCGTATCGCAAGATACGGGCATTTTTTATGCGTTCTATTCAGGGGGGCCCAACGGCCTGAACTTCAAACCGCGGCGAAAAACGGCAGTGCAAGGTACAACTTGATCACGATGACATTAATGATGTCGATGAAGAAAGCGCCCACCATAGGCACCACCAGGAACGCTATCTGCGAAGGCCCGTAGCGCTGCGTTACCGCTTGCATGTTAGCGATGGCCGTTGGCGTGGCACCCAGTCCAAAACCGCAGTGCCCTGCCGCCAGTACAGCCGCATCGTAGTTACTGCCCATCATCCTGAACGTCACAAAAATCGCGAACAGTGCCATGACCAGCGTTTGCGCAGCCAGGATGATGAAGATCGGCAAAGCCAGTGCAGCCAGATCCCACAGTTTGAGTGACATCAGAGCGATCGCCAGAAACAGCGACAAGCTGACATTCCCCAGCACTGAGACTTCACGCTCAAACACCTGATACACGCCAAGCGCCGAAAGCCCGTTCCGTAAAAGCACGCCCACGAACAACACGCAAACAAACGTTGGCAACTCAAATGCGGTCCCCTGAAGCCACCCATTCAGGAGTGAGCCCGCCAGCAGGCTGACAGCGATCAAAGCCAATGTCTCGACTAGCGAAAACGACGTGATCGAGCGCTCTTTGTTCGGTTGTTCAAAGCCCTTGGGCAACCGTGGCTTTTCCTGCTCGCAGCCGGGTGTCTGGACACGACTGATGAGCAGGCGGGCAACAGGCCCACCGATCAAACCGCCCAGCACCAGGCCAAACGTCGCAGAGGCCATGGCCAGTTCAGAGGCAGACGCCAGACCGAACTTCTCGCTGAACGTCGCCCCCCACGCAGCACCTGTACCGTGGCCGCCTGCCAAGGTAATCGAGCCTGTCAGCAAGCCCATCAAGGGGTCGAGCCCCAGCACCGTTGCAAGCCCGATACCCATCGCATTCTGGATTACCAGAAGTCCGACAACCGCCAGCAAAAAGATCCCCACGACGCGCCCGCCCTTCTTCAGGCTGGCGAAGTCTGCACTCAAGCCGACGGTGGCAAAAAACGCCAACATCAAGGGAGTTTGCAGCGAGGTATCAAATCGGATTTCGAAATCGAGGGTTCTCAAAGCCAGAAGACCCAAGGCAACCACCAGGCCGCCTGCTACAGGTTCCGGGATATTATAAGTACGTAAAAAGCCGACACGTGAGACAAGAGCGCGTCCCAGCAAAAGTACTAAAGAGGCGGCGACAAGCGTTCCATAAAAATCGAGCTGAAGCATTTGGGATATTCTTGCTTTTACATTCAGGGGCGAACTTTTTACCTGGACACGCCTCTTGAACAGGTTGATCCATCTCAACACTGACTAGTATTGGATTCAGAGACCGTCAATGGTCCGAATATATCGAAATATTTCTTTATAAATATTACTTGCGGCAACTTTATCAATCGCCAAGTCTCATTGCCAAGCATACAAGCCGTACTGAGCCTTGCAGTTTGTGACTAAACGTGTAAGGAGTTTTATTTGCACGAATGAACTTCATTTGAATAGCGAGCGACCAAGTACGCAACATAAGAGATTAATCTGATTGCAAAAATACAAATGCCCCGACATGTCGGGGCATTTGTATTGAACTGCGCTTAAAACAGCACCAGCGTCCTGGCTTACTTGATCAACCGCCAGGTGAACGGATACCGATAAGGCTGCCCTTCATTGGCCTTCACCCCGGCAATGATCGTCAGCACCAGCGCACCGATCGCGATCAGGCCAAACAGGAAGAACCCGATAATCACCACCATCAGCAAGAAGCAAATGGCCGAGGCAATGGCGACGGAGATCTGAAAGTTCAGCGCTTCCTTGCCCTGGGCATCGATGAACGGGTCCATCTCGCGTTTCATCTGCCAGAGAATCAGCGGGCCGATGATCGTGCCAAACGGAATCCAGATCCCCAGCAAGGCGGACAAGTGGCAAAACATGGCCCACTGACGCACCTCTTGGTTCGGCGTGGGCAGTGGCAGTTGCTCGTCACTCATGGTGTCCTCCTTGCCTGGAGCAGTCCGGTCAGTCGGCCAATGCGGCCTTTTGCAGTTCGAAGATCTCGTTCATGCCTTTCTTCGCCAGCTCGAGCATGGCGTTCAACTCTTCAGGCTGGAACGGCGCGCCTTCGGCAGTGCCCTGGACTTCAATGAAACCACCAGCGCTGGTCATCACCACGTTCAGGTCCGTCTCGGCGGCCGAGTCTTCCAGGTAGTCGAGGTCAAGCACAGGCTCACCCTTGTACATGCCCACGGAAACCGCAGCGATCATCTGCTTGACCGGGTCACCCCCCTTCAGACCGCCACGCTTCTTGATGACTTTCAAGGCATCGATCAGCGCAACCATGGAGCCGGTGATCGAAGCCGTGCGGGTGCCGCCATCGGCCTGGATCACATCGCAGTCGACGTACAGGGTGACGTCGCCCAGCTTGGACATGTCCAGCGCAGCGCGCAGGGAGCGACCGATCAGACGCTGGATTTCCAGGGTGCGACCGCCTTGCTTGCCACGGCTGGCTTCACGCTGGTTACGCTCGCCGGTAGCGCGCGGCAGCATGCCGTACTCGGCGGTCAGCCAACCCTGGCCCTGGCCTTTCAGGAAACGCGGTACGCCCGGCTCAACGCTGACGGTGCAGATGACCTTGGTATCACCGAACTCGACCAGCACAGAACCCTCGGCGTGTTTGGTGTAGTTGCGGGTGATGCGGATCGAGCGGAGCTGATCGGCAGCGCGACCACTTGGACGTATCATAGGGAGTACCTGTACTGGGGACGGAAAACTGCGGAGCATTATAGAGCCGACGGCCGCCACTGGGCACTTCTAAAAAATTCCGCCGACGACCGAGGGCTCTGTACCGCGCGTCGGTGCAGGCCTGCCGTTCTTTGTCACACCGTGTGTTTGGGCGCATCCGCGCCACTGCGCTACAATCCTGCGCCTTTGCTGCCAGTCGGCTTTAATTCATTGATATCGGATTCCCGGAACCTCGGTTCGGTGCCGATCTGCCTTGCGAGGTACCGCCATGGTGCACAGCATGACCGCCTTCGCCCGCGTCGAAAACGCCGGCGTCCAGGGCACCCTGAGCTGGGAGCTGCGGTCGGTCAACAGCCGCTACCTGGAACCCCACCTGCGCCTGCCGGAGTCCTTTCGCGACCTCGAGGGCGCTGTTCGTGAAGCCCTGCGCCAGGGTATATCGCGGGGCAAGCTCGAATGCACCCTGCGCTTCACCGAAGAAAACACCGGCAAAGCGCTGCAAATCGATCAGGAGCGTGCCGCGCAACTGGTCGCCGCCGCCGAGACCATCGCCAGCCTGATCAAAAATCCGGCAGCGCTGAACCCGCTGGAAGTCCTGGCCTGGCCCGGCGTACTGGTAGGCGACGCCACCGACCCGCAAGCCTTGAACGCCGAAGCGCTGGCACTGTTCAATCAGGGTCTCAAGGAACTGAAGGCCGGCCGCGAGCGCGAAGGCGCGGAGCTGGCGCGGCTGATCAACGAGCGCCTGAGCTCCATCGAAGAAGACGTGGTGACCTTGCGCGAACTGGTCCCGCAAATGCTCGCCACCCAGCGCCAGAAAGTCCTCGACCGCTTCGCCGACATGAAGGCCGAGATGGATCCGCAGCGCCTGGAGCAGGAAATGGTCATGCTCGCGCAAAAAAGCGACGTCGCCGAAGAACTGGATCGCCTGAGTACTCACATCATCGAAGTTCGCCGGGTGCTCAAATCCGGCGGCGCCGCCGGTCGGCGCCTGGACTTCCTGATGCAAGAACTCAACCGCGAAGCCAATACACTGGGCTCCAAAGCCTTCGACCCGCGCAGCACCCAGGCTGCGGTCAACCTCAAGGTGTTGATCGAGCAGATGCGCGAACAAGTGCAGAATATTGAGTAAGGCTACCCCGACATGACACACAGCACCGGCACCCTGTACATCATTTCCGCCCCTTCGGGCGCGGGCAAGAGCAGTCTGGTCAAGGCCCTGACCGACGCCAATCCGGAGATCCGCGTCTCGGTCTCCCACACCACCCGCGCCATGCGCCCCGGTGAAGTGAATGGCGTGAACTATCACTTCGTCGACCGCAGCGAGTTCGTGAAGATGATCGAACACGGGGATTTTCTTGAGCGCGCCGAAGTGTTCGGCAATCTCTACGGCACGTCGCAAAGCCACCTGCAGCAGACACTGGACGAAGGCCACGACCTGATTCTGGAAATCGACTGGCAAGGTGCCGAGCAAGTGCGCAAGCTGATGCCTCAGGCCCGCTCGATCTTCATTCTGCCGCCGTCATTGCAGGCCCTGCACCAGCGCCTGACCAATCGCGGCCAGGACAGTGACGAAGTCATTGACGGCCGGATGCGCGAAGCCGTCAGCGAAATGAGCCACTACGTCGACTACGACTACCTGATCATCAACGACGATTTCGCCCACGCGCTGCACGATCTGAAGGCGATTTTCCGCGCCAATCAGCTGATTCAAAAGCGTCAGCAGCAGCGTCACGGCAAATTGCTGGCTGAATTGCTCGGTTAATCAACTCTTCCCAAAACCGCTGCAAGGGCTTTACATTGGCACTTGCAGCGCGTTGTGGGGCTTGGTCAAAAAATCAGCGCTTCCCTAATCGCTGGTGATTTTTTAAACTGTTGAGTCCGCTCGCCCATCCGGGCAGCGCGCATATTGCATTTGCTACGAGGAAGACCATGGCCCGCGTAACCGTTGAAGACTGCCTAGAACACGTGGATAACCGCTTTGAGCTGGTCATGCTCTCTGCCAAGCGTGCCCGTCAACTGGCCACCGGGGGCAAAGAGCCGAAAGTAGCATGGGAAAACGACAAGCCTACCGTCGTCGCCCTGCGCGAAATCGCTGAAGGCCTGATCGACTACGCAGCTATCGCCGAAGCCGAAATCGTTGAAGATGAACCGCTTTTTGCTGCATTCGAGGACGAGTCCAACGAGGCCGTCTAAGCCTATGCCTGGTCGACGTAGCACGGCGCGGGATAAAAGCTTACGGCAGGAGATATCATGCCGAGCATAGACGCCCTCGCCGATCGCTTATCGACCTACCTCGGCAACGACCAGGTCAACCTGGTCCGCCGAGCGTATTTCTACGCCGAACAAGCCCACGACGGCCAACGCCGCCGTAGCGGCGAGGCGTATGTCACGCACCCACTCGCGGTTGCGAATATTCTTGCCGACATGCACATGGACCATCAGAGCCTGATGGCTGCAATGCTGCATGACGTGATCGAAGACACCGGTATCGCCAAGGAAGCGCTGCAAGCGCAGTTCGGCGAAACCGTGGCCGAACTGGTCGACGGGGTCAGCAAACTGACCCAGATGAACTTCGAGACCAAGGCCGAGGCACAAGCCGAAAACTTCCAGAAAATGGCCATGGCCATGGCCCGCGACATTCGCGTGATCCTGGTCAAGCTGGCCGACCGCCTGCACAACATGCGCACCCTGGAAGTGTTGTCCGGCGAAAAACGCCGACGCATCGCCAAGGAAACCCTGGAAATTTATGCGCCCATCGCCAACCGGCTGGGCATGCACGCCATCCGCATAGAATTCGAAGACCTCGGCTTCAAGGCCATGCACCCGATGCGTTCCGCGCGGATCTACCAGGCGGTCAAACGCGCCCGGGGCAACCGCAAGGAAATCGTCAACAAGATTGAAGAGTCCTTGAGCCACTGCCTGGCCATCGATGGCATCCAGGGCGAGGTCAGCGGCCGGCAGAAACACCTCTACGGCATCTACAAGAAAATGCGCGGCAAGCGTCGGGCCTTCAACGAGATCATGGACGTCTACGCGTTCCGGATCATCGTCGACAAGGTCGATACCTGCTACCGCGTGCTGGGCGCTGTACATAATTTGTACAAGCCACTGCCGGGACGCTTCAAGGATTACATCGCGATCCCCAAGGCCAACGGCTATCAGTCGCTGCACACCACGCTGTTCGGCATGCACGGTGTTCCGATCGAGATCCAGATCCGCACCCGTGAAATGGAAGAGATGGCCAACAACGGCATCGCCGCCCATTGGCTGTACAAGTCCAGCGGTGACGAGCAGCCGAAAGGCACTCACGCCCGCGCCCGCCAGTGGGTCAAAGGCGTGCTGGAAATGCAGCAACGCGCCGGCAACTCACTGGAATTCATCGAAAGTGTGAAGATCGACCTGTTCCCGGACGAGGTCTACGTGTTCACGCCCAAAGGCCGGATCATGGAGCTGCCCAAGGGCTCTACGGCGGTCGACTTCGCTTACGCGGTACACACCGACGTCGGCAACAGCTGCATCGCCTGCCGGATCAATCGTCGACTCGCGCCGCTGTCCGAACCGCTGCAAAGCGGCTCCACGGTCGAGATCGTCAGCGCTCCCGGCGCGCGGCCGAACCCGGCCTGGCTCAACTTCGTGGTCACCGGCAAGGCGCGCACGCACATCCGCCACGCACTGAAGCTGCAACGCCGCTCCGAATCCATCAGCCTCGGCGAACGCCTGCTGAACAAGGTCCTCAACGGTTTCGACAGCGCGCTGGAGAAAATCCCGGCCGAACGCGTCAAGGCCATGCTTATCGAGTACCGTCTCGAACTGATCGAAGATTTGCTCGAAGACATCGGTCTGGGCAATCGCATGGCCTATGTGGTGGCCCGCCGACTGCTGGGCGAAGGCGAACATTTGCCAAGTCCGGAAGGCCCGCTGGCGATTCGCGGCACCGAGGGCCTGGTGCTCAGCTACGCCAAGTGCTGCACGCCGATCCCGGGCGACCCGATTGTCGGTCACCTGTCTGCCGGCAAAGGCATGGTCGTGCACCTGGATAATTGCCGCAACATCAGCGAAATCCGGCACAACCCGGAAAAATGCATCCAGCTCTCGTGGGCCAAGGATGTCACCGGCGAATTCAACGTCGAGCTGCGCGTCGAGCTGGAGCACCAGCGCGGCCTGATCGCCCTGCTGGCCAGCAGCGTCAACGCGGCCGACGGCAATATCGAGAAAATCAGCATGGACGAACGCGATGGTCGCATCAGCGTGGTCCAGTTGGTGGTCAGCGTGCACGACCGCGTGCACCTGGCCCGCGTGATCAAGAAACTGCGCGCCTTGTCCGGGGTGATTCGCATCACCCGCATGCGTGCATAGCTCGCCAACTCATTACAAGGAGTCATACATGACCAAGACTGTTATCACCAGCGACAAGGCCCCGGCCGCCATCGGTACTTACTCCCAGGCGATCAAGGCTGGCAACACCGTTTACATGTCGGGTCAGATTCCCCTGGACCCAAAAACCATGGAACTGGTTGAAGGCTTCGAAGCCCAGACCGTCCAGGTGTTCGAGAACCTCAAGGCCGTGGCTGAAGCCGCTGGCGGTTCGTTCAAGGACATCGTCAAGCTGAACATCTTCCTCACCGACCTGAGCCACTTCGCCAAGGTCAACGAGATCATGGGCAAGTACTTCGACCAGCCTTACCCTGCCCGCGCCGCCATCGGTGTAGCAGCCCTGCCAAAGGGTTCGCAGGTTGAAATGGATGCCATCCTGGTCATCGAGTAATGCGTGCGGCGCAGCCCAAGGCTGCGTCGACTGCTCTGCTGTAAAGAAAGTTTGAAAGGATTCCACCATGCGCAACGCGCTTGCTCTCTCGCTGCTCGCCCTGATCCTGGGCGGATGTGCCAGCAACCCTGCCGACCGTGACATCAGCGGCACCTGGATCAACCAGATGGCGATTGACGCTGCATCCAAAGGTGTCCCCCTGCGCGAAGCGCTCCAGGCCAATGGCCCGAACCTGGAATGGGACATCAACACCAAGGCTGGTCAGGCCCGCTACACCAACGGTTTTGAAAATGTCGACGGCAAGCTGCTGGGTGAAGAGTCCGGCGCCTGGAAAGTCGACTTTTATGGCAGCTCGGCCAGTGAGTTGAAGCGTGACGGCAAGCAACTGAGCCAGTCCGCCAGCGACAATGAGCCTGAGCAAGTCTTCGACCGCGTACAGATCCAGGTACCGGATGGCGCACCGATGGGCGCCAGCTTCGAACGTGCGCTGTATTCAGCCTACATGGGCGGCGGCTGGACAATCGTCAACGGCCCAGGCGAAGGCAACACGGTTCAATTCCAGGCCGATGGCCAGGTGACCGGCCTGCCAGGCAGCGACCGCTATGCGCTGTGCCTGGCCGGCGATTGCGCATCCATGAGCGGCGGCAACGACAACATGTGGCTGCAACAAAATGGCCAGGGCAACGCCTGGATCTTTGCGCGAAAGGGCAAAGAGCTGGAGATTTTCCAGACCGTGAACACGGCGCAGGCTGACGAGATGCCCTCGTTTACGCCGGGCGAGCGCAAGTGGTTGCTGGAAAAGCAATAAATCTCTGAAAAGATCGCAGCCTTCGGCAGCTCCTACAGGTGTAGATGTAACCTTGTAGGAGCTGCCGAAGGCTGCGATCTTTTGCTATTAGCAGCTAACAGCACCCTTCAATGATCGCCGCATACCCCTCGCGAAAACTCGGGTACTTCGGCGTCCAGCCCAAGGCTTTAGCCCGCGCATTACTGCAGCGTTTGCTGCCAGTGCGACGCACGCTGTCGTCATCGGCCCATTCAGTCACACCCAGATACTCACGCAACCAGCCCACCACATCGGCCAGCGCTGCCGGTGCGTCATCGACGCCGATGTAGATATCATCCAGCGCCACACCACGTCGATCCGCCTCAAGCAGGCACGCGATCAACCCCGCGGCATCGTCCGCATGAATCCGGTTGGCATACAACGGTGGTTCGACCGCTACGCGATAACCCCGGCGCACCTGCGTCAGCAGCCATTCACGGCCAGGGCCGTAAATGCCGGTCAAGCGCACGATACTGGCCGGAATGCCGCTTTTAAGGGCAAGTCGCTCGGCTTCGAGCATCACACGTCCGGAATAACCTGCCGCCACGGCTGGCGAAGTTTCGTCGACCCACTCGCCCTCCTGTTGCCCGTAAACACTGCTACTGGAAACAAACAACAGGCGATTGGGCACCTGCCCGTAGTCGTTCAGCCACTCCAGCACATGCTCCAGGCCCTGGACATAGGCAGCACGGTAACCGGCTTCATCGTGATCGGTGGCCGCCGCGCAATACACCAGGTAATCCACGGCGCCAATTGGCCAAGTGGCCGGGCAATCTTTGTTGAACAGGTCACCAGCAACACCGATAACGCCGTTGGGCAGGCGTGAAACGTCGCGTCGCAGACCATGGACCTCCCACCCCGTCGCCAGCAATTGTGTGGCCAGGCGGCTGCCGACATCACCGCAGCCGGCGATCAAAACAGTAGGCGCAGACATCAGAAAACTCCCATCGGAAAGCCACAGACTAGCGCCGGCAATAGACAGGCGGCTAGCAATGCAGGAAAAAAAGAGACGCTATTACTTCTGTTAACAAGAATTAATTGCAATAATGCACCCCACTTTTGTTCTCGGCCTTTCGAGGCCTGGAAGAACATCACCCGTTTTTTCTCTCAGGTCCGGCCAGCATGACACGTAATCAATTCTCCGCTTCGCCAACCAAACGACCTCGCGCCTGGAGCGCGGTGGCCGCCCTGCTCCTCAGCCTGATGCTCGCGCCAGTCGCCGCTTTCGCCGATGCCCAGGCGCCAGCCACACCAGCCGCCACCGCACCTGCTCCGGCCGATCACGCCACACCGGTCGCTGCTCCGGGCGCGACCGATCCGGCCCAGGCCGCACCGGCAGAAACGCTGGGTGAAGACGCCCCTGAAGTCCTCGAAGCCGACAACACTCTGGGCATGGCCCATGACCTGTCGCCGTGGGGCATGTACAAGAACGCCGACATCATCGTAAAAATCGTGATGATCGGCCTGGCCATCGCCTCGATCATCACCTGGACCATCTGGATCGCCAAGGGTCTTGAGCTGATGGGCGCCAAGCGTCGTCTGCGCGGTGAAATCGCCCAACTGAAAAAATCCGCCTCCCTCAAGGAAGCCAGCGCCACTGCGGCGAAGGAAGGCACCCTGGCCAACCTGCTGGTGCACGACGCCCTCGAAGAGATGCGCCTGTCGGTCAACAGCCGCGAGAAGGAAGGCATCAAGGAACGCGTGAGCTTCCGTCTTGAGCGCCTGGTCGCGGCCTGCGGTCGTAATATGAGCAGCGGCACCGGCGTACTCGCCACCATCGGTTCCACTGCCCCGTTTGTCGGCCTGTTCGGCACCGTTTGGGGCATCATGAACAGCTTCATCGGCATTGCCAAGACCCAGACCACCAACCTCGCCGTCGTCGCTCCCGGCATCGCCGAAGCCCTGTTGGCTACCGCGCTGGGCCTGGTTGCAGCGATCCCTGCGGTCGTGATCTACAACGTCTTTGCCCGCTCCATTGCCGGTTACAAGGCTCAGGTGTCCGACGCGTCGGCACAGGTCCTGCTGCTGGTCAGCCGCGACCTCGACCACCAGCCTGAGCGCAGCTCGCAACCGCACATGGTGAAAGTGGGGTAATCGGCCATGGGCCTGCATTTGAAAGAAGGGCCAGACGACGATCTGTCCGAAAACCACGAAATCAACGTCACGCCGTTCATCGACGTGATGCTGGTGCTGTTGATCATCTTCATGGTGGCGGCCCCGCTGGCCACCGTGGACATCAAGGTCGACCTGCCCGCCTCGACCGCCAAGCCGGCGCCGCGGCCAGAGAAACCGGTGTTCCTCAGCGTCAAGGCTGACCAGCGCCTGTTCCTCGGCGAAGACGAGGTGAAAGCCGAAGCACTCGGCGCCACGCTCGACGCCAGGACCCAGGGCAAGAAAGACACGACGATCTTCTTCCAGGCCGACAAAGGCGTGGATTACGGCGACCTGATGAGCGTGATGGACAACCTGCGCTCCGCCGGTTACCTGAAGGTGGGTCTGGTCGGTCTCGAGACGGCAGCCAAGAAATGATCACGACGCGCCATAAGCTGACGCGTTACAGCGGTAGCCTGGCAGTAGTGCTGGGTGTTCACGCGCTGGCCATCGCGCTCGCGCTGAACTGGTCCGGCCGTCCGCCCATCGAATTGCCCCCTCAGGCAATGATGGTCGAACTGGCACCGGTTCCTGCCCCGCCACCGCCTGCTCCGCCGAAGGTCGTCCCCCCGCCGCAGCCACCGGCTCCGGTTGAAGAACTGCCGATACCCAAGCTCGCCGAAGCGCCGAAAGCTGAAATTGCCGTGCCCAAGCCGGTCAAACCCAAGCCGAAGCCTCAGCCGCCCAAGCCGGTAGAGAAGAAACCCGAACCGCCGAAAGAAAAGCCGGCCGAAGAGAAACCGGCCGAAACGCAACAGACTCAAACGCCAACGGAGAAATCCGCCCAGCCTGCGCCCGGCCCTTCGTCAGCTCAACTGACGGCCAAGGCCAGCTGGCAAGGCACCTTGCTGGCGCACCTGCAGAAGTACAAGAAGTACCCTGCAAGTGCCCAGGCGCGGGGCAAGGAAGGCATGAACCGTCTGCGTTTCGTCGTGGATGCCGAAGGCAATGTGTTGTCGTTTGAGCTGGTCGGCGCCTCGGGCACTGCCGATCTGGACCGGGCCACCCTGGAAATGATCCGCCGCGCTCAACCGCTGCCCAAACCACCGTCCGACATGCTGACCAATGGCTCCATCGAAATCGTTGCACCCTTTGTTTACTCGCTGGAAAAACGCCGGCGTTAACAATCAAAAGATCGCAGCCTTCGGCAGCTCCTACACAGGTTGATGTAATCCCTGTAGGAGCTGCCGAAGGCTGCGATCTTTTTTGCCTTTCGCATTGCCCGGTGTCACTCGACACGTACAGTCTGATAACGTGCGTCTATCGATTGCAGCCGGTATGCTTGGCCCGCAACTTCATGGACGCTTGCTATGACTCTTACAGAATTACGCTACATCGTTACCCTCGCCCAAGAGCAGCACTTCGGCCACGCGGCCGAGCGTTGCCACGTCAGCCAGCCGACCCTTTCGGTGGGCGTGAAAAAGCTTGAAGACGAACTCGGTGTGCTGATTTTCGAGCGCAGCAAAAGCGCCGTGCGCCTGACCCCGGTCGGCGAAGGCATCGTCGCCCAGGCGCAGAAAGTGCTGGAACAAGCCCAGGGCATCCGCGAACTGGCCCAGGCCGGCAAGAATCAACTGACCGCCCCTCTGAAAGTCGGCGCGATCTACACCGTCGGGCCTTACCTGTTTCCGCATCTGATTCCGCAACTGCACCGGGTCGCCCCGCAGATGCCGTTGTACATCGAAGAAAATTTCACCCACGTGCTGCGCGACAAACTGCGCAACGGCGAACTCGACGCGATCATCATCGCCCTGCCGTTCAATGAAGCCGACGTGCTGACCCTGCAACTCTACGACGAGCCGTTCTACGTGCTCATGCCAGCGCAGCACCCGTGGACGCAAAAAGATTCCATCGACGCCAGCCTGCTCAACGACAAGAGCTTGCTGCTGCTCGGCGAAGGTCACTGCTTTCGCGATCAGGTACTGGAAGCCTGCCCGACCCTGACCAAAGGCAACGACGGCGCCAAGCACACCACGGTGGAATCCAGCTCCCTGGAAACCATTCGCCACATGGTCGCATCCGGCTTGGGTATTTCGATCTTGCCGTTGTCGGCGGTCGACAGCCATCACTACGCCCCCGGCGTGATCGAAGTGCGCCCGTTGTCGGCACCCGTACCCTTCCGCACCGTGGCCATTGCCTGGCGCGCCAGCTTCCCGCGTCCGAAGGCGATTGAAATCCTCGCCGACTCCATTCGCCTATGCTCGGTGGCCAAGCCAGCGGCACAAGTCGCTGCGGGCTAAGCACCGGTCATGAGCGAGTTGTCGCAAGTGTCGGTGACGGCACTCAAGGGTGTCGGCGAAGCCATGGCCGAGAAACTGGCCAAGGTCGGCCTGGAAAACCTCCAGGACGTGCTGTTCCACCTGCCCCTGCGCTATCAGGACCGCACCCGTGTCGTCCCGATTGGCGCATTGCGACCCGGACAGGACGCGGTCATCGAAGGCACCGTCAGCGGCGCCGACGTGGTCATGGGCCGTCGGCGCAGCCTGGTGGTTCGACTGCAGGACGGCACCGGGGGCTTAAGCCTGCGTTTCTACCATTTCAGCAACGCGCAAAAAGAAGGCCTCAAACGCGGCACGCGGATTCGCTGTTACGGCGAAGCGCGGCCCGGTGCTTCGGGGCTGGAGATCTACCACCCGGAATACCGCGCCATCACTGGTGACGAACCGCCGCCGGTGGATGAAACCCTGACCCCGGTCTACCCGCTCACCGAAGGTCTGACCCAACAGCGCTTGCGCCAGTTGTGCATGCAGACCCTTACCCTGCTCGGCCCCAGCAGCCTGCCCGACTGGCTGCCGAACGAACTGGCCCGCGACTACCAATTGGCGCCGTTGGCCGATGCGATCCGCTACCTGCACAACCCGCCCGCCGATGCCGATGTCGATGAGCTGGCCCTCGGTCACCACTGGGCGCAGCACCGTCTGGCCTTCGAAGAACTGCTGACCCATCAATTGTCGCAACAGCGTCTGCGCGAAAGCATGCGCTCCCTGCGTGCACCAGCGATGCCCAAAGCCACCCAACTGCCGGCCAAATACCTGGCCAACCTCGGCTTCAACCCGACCGGCGCCCAGCAACGGGTCGGCAACGAAATCGCTTATGACCTCAGCCAGCACGAACCGATGCTGCGGCTGATCCAGGGCGACGTTGGTGCCGGCAAAACCGTGGTTGCTGCCCTCGCTGCACTGCAAGCGTTGGAGGCCGGTTATCAGGTCGCCCTGATGGCGCCCACCGAGATTCTCGCCGAGCAGCACTTCATCACGTTCAAGCGCTGGCTCGAACCACTGGGCATCGAAGTCGCGTGGCTGGCCGGCAAGCTCAAAGGCAAGAACCGCGTGGCTGCGCTGGAGCAAATCGCCAGCGGCACACCGATGGTGGTTGGTACTCACGCGCTGTTCCAGGACGAAGTGCAATTCAAGAACCTCGCGTTGGTGATCATCGACGAGCAGCACCGCTTCGGCGTGCAGCAGCGTCTGGCCTTGCGGCAGAAAGGCGTCGGCGGGCGCATGTGCCCGCATCAATTGATCATGACCGCCACGCCGATTCCGCGCACGTTGGCGATGAGCGCCTACGCAGATCTCGACACCTCGATCCTCGACGAACTGCCACCGGGCCGAACCCCGGTCAACACCGTGCTGATCACCGACACCCGGCGGGTCGAAGTCATCGAGAGGGTGCGTAGCGCCTGCGCCGAGGGGCGTCAGGCCTATTGGGTTTGCACACTGATCGAAGAGTCGGAAGAGTTGACCTGCCAGGCCGCCGAAACCACCTATGAGGACCTCACCGCAGCCCTCGGCGAATTGAAGGTCGGGCTGATCCACGGCCGCATGAAGCCTGCAGAAAAAGCCGCGGTGATGGCCGAGTTCAAGGCCGGCAACCTGCAACTGCTGGTCGCGACCACGGTGATCGAAGTGGGCGTGGACGTACCCAACGCCAGCCTGATGATCATCGAGAACCCCGAGCGCCTGGGTCTGGCGCAACTGCACCAGTTGCGCGGCCGCGTCGGCCGGGGCAGCGCCGTCAGCCATTGCGTGCTGCTCTACCATCCGCCGCTGTCGCAAATCGGCCGTCAGCGCCTGGGCATCATGCGCGAAACCAACGATGGTTTCGTCATCGCCGAAAAGGATCTGGAACTGCGCGGCCCCGGCGAAATGCTCGGCACCCGGCAAACCGGCCTGCTCCAATTCAAGGTCGCAGACCTGATGCGCGATGCCGATTTGTTGCCCGCCGTACGGGATGCAGCCCAGGCATTGCTCGAACGCTGGCCGACCCACGTAAGCCCGCTACTCGACCGCTGGCTGCGTCACGGGCAGCAATACGGCCAAGTGTAAGCACCGTCGCAGTTTCCGGGCCATGGGTTTGAGCAAGCTGGTTATACTCCTGCAATTGTTTTGAAACGGATACAGTCCATGACCGAAGTTGCCCTCGCACCCGCCACCCCGCACGCTCCGTCGGTTATTCGGCTGATGCTGGGCAAGTTGGCCATTGCCTACGAAGAAGTGCTGGACCATCACGGCCTCAATGCCGCGCGCAAAGTGCAGGCCGTTCTGCTGGATGACAGCGTCGGTGCGTTGATGGTGTTGTTCCCGCAGAGCCAGTTGCTCGACCTCAATCGCCTGACCGAACTCACCGGTCGCCGCCTCACTGCCGTACCCGTCGAACGCCTGGAAAAAATGCTCGGCAAACACAACCTGAGCCTGTTGCCCGGCCTGCCGGCGCTCACCAGTTCGCCGTGCCTGTACGAAGAAAGCCTGCTGCGTGAACCGAAGCTGCTGGTCAATTCCGGTGAGCCGGGCGTGCTGCTGGAAATCTCCAGCGAAGACTTCAAGACCATGCTGACCAAAGCCAGCGCCGCCAACTTCGGCGAAAACCTGACCAGCATCCGTCCCAACCTCGACCGCCCCGATGACGACCGCGAGGAAATCACCCAGGCCGTCCAGGCGTTCACCGCGCGGCGCATCCAGCAGCGTCTGGAAGCGACCATCGAAATTCCGCCACTGGCCGAAACCGCGCAAAAAATCATCAAGCTGCGCGTCGACCCCAATGCCACCATCGACGACATCACCGGCGTGGTCGAAACCGACCCGGCGCTGGCCGCTCAAGTCGTGAGCTGGGCGGCATCGCCGTATTACGCCTCACCGGGCAAGATCCGTTCAGTGGAAGACGCCATCGTGCGCGTGCTGGGCTTCGACCTGGTGATCAATCTGGCGCTGGGCCTGGCCCTGGGTAAAACCCTGAGCCTGCCCAAGGACCACCCGCAACACTCCACGCCGTACTGGCAGCAATCGATCTACACCGCCGCCGTCATCGAAGGCCTGACCCGCGCCATGCCGCGCGCCCAGCGCCCGGAAGCCGGCCTGACCTACCTGGCCGGCCTGCTGCACAACTTCGGCTACCTGCTGCTGGCCCACGTGTTCCCGCCGCACTTCTCGCTGATCTGCCGCCACCTGGAGGTTAACCCGCACCTGTGCCACAGCTTTGTGGAACAACACCTGCTGGGCATCAGCCGTGAACAGATCGGCTCGTGGTTGATGCGCTACTGGGACATGCCTGAAGAACTGGCTACCGCCCTGCGCTTCCAGCACGATCCACACTACGACGGCGACTTCGCTGAGTACCCGAACCTGGTCTGCCTGTCAGTGCGCCTGCTGCGCAGCCGTGGCATCGGCTCCGGCCCCGACGAAGACATCCCCGACGCCCTGCTCGAACGCCTTGGCCTGAGCCGCGAAAAAGCCAACGACGTGGTCAGCAAAGTCCTCGAGGCCGAAATGCTGCTGCGCGAACTGGCTTCGCAGTTCACCCAAGGCTGAAAAGCATCGCGAGCAGGCTCGCTCCCACAGGATTCAGGTGAGCCCTGTGGGAGCGAGCCTGCTCGCGATGAATATCACTCGGTCTACCTGAAAGACCTCAAGCCTTGGGCTTGGCCTTCTTCGGCTTCAAATACTTGGTCAGCCCCTGGAACCAGATCACCAGCGCCGGGTTGCCCTTGATCTGAATCGACTTGTCCTGAATCCCCGTCATGAACGCCAGTTGCTTGTTCTTCGCCTGCATCGTGGCAAAGCCATAAGCAGCATCCTTAAAGGCAATCGCAAACGCAGACTCGGCATGCACACCCGATTGGCTGGTGATGCGCTGGTCCTTCACGCGGAAATGCCGCGCCACTTTCCCGTCCAGGGTCTGCAGCTGAAACACCAGGTCCTTGTCACCCAACTGCTGCTGAAACGCCGGACTGGTCCGGCTGGCCTTACCCATCAACAAACCCAGCATCCACAGCAGAAAACGAAATTTCATGTGCACAGCCTCAAGAGAAAAATGAACGGCCGGAGCAGTTTAACGGCTTCAGCTGATAACACCAGTATCCAGCTGCATTAGGAGAAGATCATTACCATTACCTGCACGATGACTACCAAGTCACAATTATCAACACATCACTCCGGCCACTCCACACGCCACTTCTGTACCTGAAGAAACACATTCTGTAGGAGCTGCCGAAGGCTGCGATCTTTTGATCCCCCCACCCTACAAACCTATCGGAAACCTCCTTCAAAATGCTGCGCTATACATGAACCAGGCGAATTTTGAATTCATCGATAACCTCTGATCGTCACCACCAAAAACGGCGACCGGATGTGCAAGTCCGAAATCGGGAGCAAACTTCTTAACCAAGGATTTACACCAATGACTCCGATACCCGACGCATCCGAAAACAAAGCCACATCCCCCTACGAATCCCTCGACTCCAAAAAACTCCACGAAGCCGCCGAACGCGCCCAGGATCACTATCTCGCCCCACCAAAACAAACACCAACGAAACGCAACGGCCAACTCTTCAGTGTCTGCCCGGACATCAACACCGAAGCACTCCTGGCCAACGCCTCGGAAGATCTGCTGTCCATCAGCGCCATCGCCGCTGACCTGGCCGATGATGTAGACGGCTCGCGCCGCTCAGTAGCCTTGGCGATCAGTCGCATGGCTGAAGGGACGCATTTGCTGGTAGAGCGGGTGCTGGATCATCTGGATGAGCCGCAAATGGCGGCGATTCTCGCCAAGCAACAAAGCGGGCTCGGCTGATTCGCCACCCACAAAAAATGGGCACCCAACCCTGGTTGGCGTGCCCATTTTTTATTCCACTCTCCCGCTGCGCGGGAGGTGAAAACGGCTTACGGATTAACGCTGTCTTTCAACGATTTGCCTGGCTTGAACGCAACGGTGTTGCTGGCCTTGATTTTGACGGGTTCGCCGGTTTGCGGGTTTTTGCCGGTACGGGCACCGCGATGGCGTTGCAGGAAGGTACCGAAGCCCACCAGCGTCACGCTGTCTTTGCGGTGCAGGGCACCGGTGATTTCTTCAAGAACGGCGTTGAGAACGCGGTTGGCTTGTTCTTTGGTGAGGTCTGCTTTTTCAGCAATGGCTGCAGCGAGGTCTGGTTTACGCATGTGAGTGAAGCCCCTTTGACGGTTTGTTGTTGTTATGTCCGTGCTGCTCTCTGCGGAGCAGCGCCAAAAGCGCCGCAGGTGCTCTACTCTGCGGCAGACGGGAGTGAGGATGGCACGCAGTGAGGCCCCGCGCCAGTATCGGCGCGGCCATTGTTAGGGCAAAAGGGGGGTGATTCCGACAGAACGACCGGTATTTACGCCAACAGAGCCGGAAGCTCTTTGTTCAGGGCCAGTTTTTCCATCACGGCGGCACCGGTGAGGGCGTAACCGAGCAGCTTGCCCGCGGCATCGCGGCATAACACCTTGATGTCGGCGCCCTGCCCTTCGACTGTCCAGATGCCCTCTGCGCCCCGTGGCGGCGGGGATACCACCAACGGGCAGACCGGGGTTTTGACGGTGATCGGCATCGGGCCATAGGTGACGACGGTCGGATTGCCGGCGAGGGTTTGCGCCAACGCTCGCGCACAGCTCATCAGGGGCATCACGTATAGCAGGTTCAGCCCGTCGACCTCGGCGCAGTCGCCCAGGGCGTAGATGTTGGCGTGGGAGGTTTTCAGGTGCCGGTCGACCATGACGCCGCGGTTGACCTGTAAACCGGCCGCTGCCGCGAGGTCGACCCGTGGGCGCAGGCCAATGGCCGAGACCACCACGTCGCACGGGATCACCTGGCCATCGGACAGGTGCGCTTCCAGGCCTTCCGCCACGCGCTGCAGGCGGTTGAGCACCGGCCCGAGGTGGAAGCGCGCGCCGAGGCTTTCGAGGCCAGCCTGCACGGCAGCCGCGGCCGCCGGGTGCAACAGGGTCGGCATGACTTGCTCGCACGGAGCAACCAGTTGCACTTCGTAGCCGCCCAGGGTCAGGTCGTTGGCGAACTCACAGCCGATCAGGCCCGCGCCGAGCAGCAGCACGCGGCGCTTGCCGGCCGCCGCCGCACGGAAGCGTGCGTAGTCTTCCAGGTCGTTGATCGGGAATACGCAATCCGCCGCGTCGCCTTCAATGGGCACGCGCACGGTTTCGGCGCCCCAGGCCAGGATCAGGTCACGGTAGATCACCGCTTCTTCACCGATCCACAGGCGCTTGTGGCCCGGGTCGATGCCGCTGATGCGCGTGTGGGTGCGTATTTCGGCCTTGAGCTGCTCGGCCATGGCGCCGGGTTCGGCCATGCTCAGGCCATCGGCATCCTTGTTTTTGCCGAAGCCGGTGGAGAGCATCGGCTTTGAGTAGGAGCGTCCGTCATCGGCGGTAATCAGCAGCAGCGGGGTTTCGCTATCGAGTTTGCGAAACTCGCGGGCCACGTTGTAGCCAGCCAGGCCGGTGCCAATGATGACGACAGGTGCGTTCATTCCTTACTCCTCAATTATTCAGGCAGCGATTTCGATCATTTCAAAATCCATTTTGCCCACACCGCAGTCCGGGCACAGCCAGTCTGCCGGCACGTCTTCCCAACGAGTGCCCGGCGCAATGCCGTCATCCGGCCAACCGTCGGCTTCGTTGTAGATCAGGCCGCAGACGATACATTGCCACTTTTTCATTCAGATACTTCCTCAGGGTTCAGGCGTTTTGCCGGCCGGACGGTCGATGGTTGTAGCACTGCCGTCCAACTCAGCGCGTTTTGTACTGATCGGGGCCGCTGGATGCAAGCCTGTTCGGCGCAACGGCAGGCCATTTCAATCGATATCGGCGGCTGACATGTTAAGCTCGCCGCCTCATTTGCTGCCAATAATGACTCATTGTGCATCACACAGAATCCCCCTCTCCAGCTCCTCTCTGGCTCTCGCGCAGCGAACTGGCGCCCCTCCCCGATGCCTCCACCCTCGACTGGCTGTTCGACGAAGGCTCGCTGACCAGACGTCTGATTCATCTGTCGAATGATGCCTTCAGCGTCTCGCCGATGTTCGAAGGCTGGCAACCCCTGCGTGCCGACGAATGCGCAGCACTGGACCTGGCCGATGGCAGTGAGGGCTGGGTGCGCGAGGTGTATTTGCGCGGTCACGGCCAGGCGTGGGTGTTTGCGCGCAGCGTGGCGTCACGCAGTGCATTGCAAGGCGACGGCCTGCACATGGACGAACTGGGCAGCCGCTCGCTGGGCGAATTGCTGTTTTGCGATCAGGCCTTCCAGCGCCGGGCCATCGAGGTTTGCCATTATCCGCAAGCGTGGCTGCCCGCCGAGGTGCAATCGCCTGAGCTGTGGGGCCGCCGCTCGCGCTTCGACCGCGGTGCCTTGAGCGTTTTGGTGGCCGAAATATTCCTGCCTTCCCTGTGGGACGCCGCCTGCGCCCAATCGGAGAACCGCTGATGTACCAAAGCCTGCTCAAGTCCTTGAACCGCTTGAACCCTCGGGCCTGGGACTTCATTCAGCTGACCCGCATGGACAAGCCGATCGGCATTTACCTGCTGCTGTGGCCGACGCTGTGGGCGCTGTGGATTGCCGGCAAGGGTTCGCCGTCCCTGGCCAATATCGTTATTTTCGTCCTCGGCGTGGTGCTGACCCGCGCCGGCGGCTGCGTGATCAACGACTGGGCGGACCGCAAGGTCGATGGCCATGTGAAGCGTACCGAACAGCGGCCGCTGGTGAGCGGCAAAATCAGCTCCAAAGAGGCGCTGGTGTTCTTCGCATTGCTGATGGGCGTGAGTTTCCTGCTGGTGTTGTGCACCAATGCCGCAACGATCTGGCTGTCGTTGGGCGGCCTGGCGCTGGCGTTCAGTTACCCGTTCATGAAGCGCTACACCTATTACCCGCAAGTGGTGCTGGGCGCGGCGTTTTCCTGGGGCATGCCGATGGCGTTCACTGCAGAAACCGGTGAACTGCCGGCTGTTGCGTGGCTGCTGTGGATCGCCAACCTGATGTGGACGGTGGGTTACGACACGTATTACGCGATGACTGACCGCGATGACGACCTGAAGATCGGCGTGAAATCCACGGCGATTCTATTCGGCGATGCAGACCGGGTGATCATCCTGAGCTTGCAAGGCTTGGCGCTGGGCTGCCTGTTGCTGGCCGGGTCGAAGTTCGAGCTCGGTGGCTGGTTCCATCTCGGCTTGCTGACGGCGGCGGGCTGTTTTGCGTGGGAGTTCTGGTACACCCGAAGCAAAGACCGGATGCGCTGCTTCAAGGCGTTTTTGCACAATCACTGGGCGGGTTTGGCGATTTTCGTCGGGATTGTGCTGGATTACGCGCTGCGTTGAAGCATCAAAAAGATCGCCGCCTTCAGCAGCTCCTGCAGAGCAACGAAGGCAGCGATCTGGTGCGACAGGCTACAACCGTTACATATGCTCGTGAACGACGTGCCAGACGTCTTTTTTCTTGTCACCCGTCATGTCTCCGGGTTTTTTGTCGTCCTCGTAGTAGTACAGCGGCTTGCCGCCATAGGCCCATTGCATCTTGCCATCGTCACGCTTGATGACTGTCCATTTACCTTCGGCCTTGGCACCCGCCGGCGCCATCATTGGCGGCCAGTATTTGGCGCACTGGTCGTTGCACATCGACTTGCCGCCCGCGTCCTTGTCATACGTGTAGACCGTCATGCCCTTATGGTCGACCATCATGCCGTCTTTCATCATCGCCGGGTCGGCGGCAAAGGCCAGTGTCGGCAGCGTTAACGCAGCAGTGACCAGCAAAGCCTTCCAGGATTGAGCAATGTAGTTCATGGAAACCTTCCTTTTGTGGTTGTCAGGGTTCGGACTTAGAGCTTAGCCCAGGATCCAGCCAATCGCCGGCCGACTAAAATACTGTCACACGACTGCAATAATTCCGTTATCTAATGCGGCGCAAGACAGTTAAATGACAAGAGGATTAAGGGCATGGTTGGCAGGAGCATTCTGATCGTCGACGACGAAGCGCCTATTCGCGAAATGATCGCCGTGGCATTGGAAATGGCCGGCTATGACTGCCTGGAGGCTGAAAACTCCCAGCAGGCCCACGCCATTATCGTCGACCGCAAACCGGACCTGATCCTGCTCGACTGGATGCTGCCCGGCACGTCCGGTATCGAACTGGCCCGTCGCCTCAAGCGCGATGAACTGACCGGGGACATCCCGATCATCATGCTCACCGCCAAGGGTGAAGAGGACAACAAGATTCAGGGCCTGGAAGTCGGCGCCGACGACTACATCACCAAGCCGTTTTCCCCACGTGAGCTGGTGGCGCGCCTGAAGGCCGTGCTGCGCCGTGCCGGTCCGACCGATGGCGAGGCACCGATCGAAGTCGGCGGCCTGCTGCTGGACCCGATCAGCCACCGCGTGACCATCGATGGCCGTCCCGCCGAGATGGGCCCGACCGAATACCGCCTGCTGCAATTCTTCATGACCCACCAGGAGCGCGCCTACACGCGTGGCCAGTTGCTGGATCAGGTCTGGGGTGGCAACGTCTACGTCGAAGAGCGTACGGTTGACGTGCACATTCGACGCCTGCGCAAAGCCCTCGGCGATGCTTACGAAAATCTGGTACAAACCGTGCGCGGCACTGGCTACCGGTTCTCGACCAAGGCCTGATGATCGCAGCGGTTCCACTTTCAAGGACGTATTTTTTTCGTGAACCAAAACTGGCATGGCACCCTGATTCGCCACATGCTGCTGCTGGTCACCGCCTGCCTGGTGATCGGCCTGGTCACCGGCTATTACGGCTGGAGCCTCGCCGCAGGCCTGGGTCTTTACCTGGCCTGGACCCTCAAGCAATTGCTGCGTCTGCACGAGTGGCTGCGCCTGCACAAACCCGATGAAGCGCCACCTGACGGCTACGGCCTGTGGGGCGAGGTGTTCGACAGCATCTACCACCTGCAACGCCGCGACCAACGGGTACGCGGACGCCTGCAAGCGGTGATCGACCGGGTTCAGGAATCCACCGCCGCGCTGAAAGATGCAGTGATCATGCTCGACACCGACGGCAACCTGGAATGGTGGAACCGCGCCGCCGAAACCCTGCTGGGCCTCAAGACCCCGCAGGATAGCGGCCAGCCGGTGACCAACCTGGTGCGCCATCCGCGCTTCAAGGAATACTTCGAGCAAGACAGCTACGCCGAGCCGCTGGAAATTCCTTCGCCGACCAACGACCGCGTGCGCATTCAGCTGTACATCACCCGTTACGGTAACAATGAGCACTTGATGCTGGTGCGCGATGTGACGCGTATCCATCAGCTGGAGCAAATGCGCAAAGACTTCATCGCCAACGTTTCCCATGAACTGCGCACACCGTTGACGGTGATCTGCGGCTACCTGGAAACCTTGCTCGATAACGTCGACGAAGTGAACCCGCGCTGGAGCCGTGCCTTGCAGCAGATGCAGCAACAAGGCGGACGCATGCAGACCTTGCTCAACGACCTGTTGTTGCTGGCCAAGCTGGAAGCCACCGATTATCCGTCGGACAACCAGCCGGTGCCGATCGACGGCTTGCTGCAATCGATCAAGAGCGATGCGCAGCAGTTGTCCGGCCAGAAAAACCAGAAAATCATCCTGGAAGCCGACCCGACGATTCTGCTCAAGGGCAGCGAGGCTGAGTTGCGCAGTGCGTTTTCCAACCTGGTGTTCAACGCGGTGAAATACACCCCGGCCGAAGGCAATATCCGAATTCGCTGGTGGGGCGATGACCAGGGAGCGCACCTGAGTGTGCAGGACTCCGGGATCGGCATCGATGCCAAACACCTGCCGCGCCTGACCGAACGCTTCTATCGCGTCGACTCCAGCCGCAACTCCAACACCGGCGGCACGGGCCTGGGGCTGGCAATCGTCAAACACGTTTTGTTACGTCATCGGGCACGGATGGAAATCGGCAGTGTACCGGGCCACGGCAGCACCTTTACCTGCCACTTTGCCCCGGCTCAGGTCACCAAATCACGGGTTATCAGCACCGCCGATTGATACCGGCCAGCACGCGCCACTAGGCAACCGCCAAGTCAGCCGCTACATTGGCTGACTTGCGCCTGCCTTTCAGACGCGGTTTTTTCTTCTCTCTTGAATATACGGAACCCGCAAAACTCCATCATGGACCCTTCCCCTGGCTTGACCCTCGCTACAATTTTCGCCGACTTCGGCATGATTCTTTTTGCTCTGATCCTGGTTTTGCTCAACGGTTTTTTCGTTGCGGCGGAATTTGCCATGGTCAAGCTACGCTCGACCCGAGTCGAGGCCATCGCTGACAAAAACGGCTGGCGCGGGCACATCCTGCGCACCGTGCACAGTCAACTCGATGCTTACCTGTCTGCCTGCCAATTGGGTATCACCCTCGCCTCCCTGGGCCTGGGTTGGGTCGGTGAACCTGCGTTTGCCCACATTCTTGAGCCGGTGTTGAGCGCGGTCGGAGTCGATTCGGCCGAAATCGTCAAGGCGGTATCGTTCTTCACCGCGTTCTTCATCATTTCCTACCTGCACATCGTGGTCGGCGAACTGGCCCCGAAATCCTGGGCGATCCGCAAGCCCGAATTGCTGTCGCTGTGGACCGCCGTGCCGCTGTACCTGTTCTACTGGACCATGTACCCGGCCATCTACCTGCTCAACGCCAGCGCCAACACCATCCTGCGCATTGCAGGGCAAGGTGAACCCGGCCCGCATCACGAGCATCACTACAGCCGTGAAGAACTGAAACTGATCCTGCACTCCAGCCGTGGCCAGGACCCGAGCGACCAAGGCATGCGTGTATTGGCCTCGGCGGTGGAGATGGGCGAACTGGAAGTGGTCGACTGGGCCAACTCCCGGGAAGACCTGGTCACCCTGGAGTTCAATGCACCGCTCAAGGAAATCCTGGCGTTGTTCCGTCGCCACAAATTCAGCCGCTACCCGGTGTACGACAGCGAGCGCCAGGAGTTCGTCGGCCTGCTGCACATCAAGGATCTGCTGCTGGAACTGGCGGCGCTGGACCACATTCCCGAGTCGTTCAACCTGGCCGAACTGACCCGCCCGCTGGAGCGTGTATCGCGGCACATGCCGCTGTCGCAGCTGCTGGAGCAGTTCCGCAAGGGCGGCTCGCACTTCGCTGTGGTCGAAGAGGCCGACGGCAACATCATCGGCTACCTGACCATGGAAGACGTGCTGGAAGTGCTGGTGGGCGACATCCAGGACGAACACCGCAAGGCCGAACGCGGGATCCTCGCGTATCAGCCGGGCAAACTGCTGGTGCGGGGCGATACGCCGCTGTTCAAGGTTGAACGACTGCTGGGCATCGACCTCGACCACGTCGAAGCCGAAACCCTTGCCGGACTGGTCTATGAGAGCCTCAAGCGCGTTCCGGAAGAGGAAGAAGTGCTGGAAGTCGAAGGCCTGCGGATCATCATCAAGAAGATGAAAGGGCCGAAGATCGTTCTGGCCAAGGTGTTGATGCTGGATTGATGCGATTCGTTAAACCGCATTGATCCCAAAAGATCGCAGCCTTCGGCAGCTCCTACAGGGTGTACACATGACACTGTAGGAGCTGCCGAAGGCTGCGATCTTTTGTTTCAAGGCTTCACTGCTTGCCCAACGCAAAGTTGGGCAACGCACCCACCGGCTGGTTGAACTGGTATGGAATCGATACCAGCCCCAGCCCGGTATTGCGCTGCACCACGAAGTGCAAATGCGGCCCGGTGCTGTTGCCGGTGTTGCCCGACAGCGCCAAGGCGCTGCCCACCTGTACCCGCTGACCTTCCCGAACGCAGACCGAGCCTTTCTTCAGGTGCAGGTAAACGCCCATGGTCCCGTCATCGTGCAACACCCGCACGAAATTGCCGGATGCATCGGTGCCGCGCCCGCTCTGGCGATTTTCGGTTTTCACCACCACGCCGCCCCGCGCGGCGATGATCGGCGTACCCTCCGGCATCGCGATGTCTATGGCGTAACGACTCTTGGGGCCGAAGTGGCTATAGGGGCCATTGGCGCCCTGACTGATCCGGAACGGTCCGCCACGCCAGGGCAACGGGTACCGATAGCCCACCGTGGGCCCTGAGGGGTCGCCCAGGGAGTATTTGAACTTCGGGACGTACGCGAGGGGCCTCCCACCTTTAGTCGCCGTAAGCCGCGCCAGGCGAACGCTGCTGCGTAGCGGTATCACGCGACGAATCGTCCCGCCCGGCACACCGCTGGCGTTCTTCACCCCGGCGAAACTCAATTCGACCTCTACTGGCGCATACAGGTCATTGCGCACGTAAACGCTGTGCACACCATTTTTCTTCATGACGACGAGGCGCACCTGACGCTCAAGGTGCTCGACCATGCCATCGCGAAAAACGAACACGTGGGCGCCTTTGCTGGGGCGGTCGCTGTAGGAAACCACGCCATAAGCGTCTTTGGACTTGTAGATGGTCATGGCCATGGCCGAGGTGGCGACCATGAACAGGCCACATAAAAACAGCAGGCGCGTGAACATGAGCAAGGATTCTGTCGAGTGAGGCCTGGGATTGAGCCTAGCAGCTGCAATGGACCCGAGTAGTCGACAGTTGTTTCAAAGAGACAAGATCAAAAGATCGCAGCCTTCGGCAGCTCCTACAGGTGTACACATAAACCTGTAGGAGCTGCCGAAGGCTGCGATCTTTCACAAGCGACGAAGATCACGCGCCAGGAATGAAGTGCTTCTGCGCCGTACCCCGCGCAATCAGGCGCGAGATGTAATCGAGCTTCTGCGCATCCTGGTCGACAAAGCGGAAGGTCAGTTGCAACCAGTCGCTGTCGGGCTTCGGTTCGTGGGCCACGACGGCGTGCAGATAGCCGTTGAGGCGGGCGATTTCGGCATTGTCGCCCTGCTCCAGGTCCAGCACGGCGCTGTCGAGGATCTGCGGCAGGGTCTCGGTACGCTTGACCACCAACAGGGCTTCCTTGAGGCTCAAGGCCTTGATCACGCATTGCGCGATGCCGTTCGGCAAGCGCAACTGGCCCTGACTACGGCCGCTGGTGGGTGCCGAAGAGGCCGCAGGCGCCTTGACCGGCGGGCTGTTGAGCAAGCCTTTGGACGGTGCGGGTGCGGCCGTTGCCATGGCGACGGGCGCCTTGCCACCGGTCAAGGCGGCGAGGGAGTCGTTACCGAATGCCGGACTCGTTTTGGTCGCGGCTACGTTGATCAAGGCATCGAGTTTGCCGACCTTGTGCAGCGCCTGCTTGACCTTGGTGATCAATTGCTCGTTGGTAAACGGCTTGCTGACGTAACCGGAAACTCCGGCCTGGATCGCCTGGACGACGTTCTCCTTGTCGCCACGGCTGGTCACCATCACGAAGGGCATGGCTTTGAGGTTGTCTTGCTCGCGGCACCAGGTCAGCAGCTCAAGGCCAGACATTTCCGGCATTTCCCAGTCGCACAGGACCAGGTCGAAGGCTTCCTTGGCCAGCATGGCCTGGGCCTTTCTGCCGTTGATCGCGTCTTCGATCCGCATGCCCGGGAAATAATTGCGCAGGCACTTTTTCACCAAGTCACGAATGAACGACGCGTCGTCCACGACCAACACACTGACCTTACTCATCCACCACCCCTTTAAAAAATCCCGGCCAGCATACCGCCCTGCTGATGGCACATCGCCAAAAACCTTCAGTCACGCCGGACTTTTCGTTCGCGGGTGCTGCTTTTCGAATTCGTGAAGCGCAAACAAAAACGCCCGGCCAAAAGGCCGGGCGCTTTACTTGGGCAACCTTACTTATCGTCAGTTTTGCCCGGAACATTAGCGCTTTCGCCACTGGTTCCTTCAACTTCTTCCTTCATGCGCTTGAGCCCCAGGTGCCGCACGTCGGTGCCGCGTACCAGGTAGATCACCAGCTCCGAGATATTGCGCGCGTGGTCGCCGATACGCTCCAGCGAACGCAGCACCCAGATAATGCTCAGAACCCGCGAAATGGAACGCGGATCTTCCATCATGTAGGTGGCCAGCTCACGCAGGGCAGTCTTGTATTCGCGGTCGATGATCTTGTCGTACTGCGCCACCGACAAGGCCAGCTCGGCGTCGAAACGGGCAAAGGCGTCCAGTGCATCGCGGACCATGTTGCGTACCTGGTCACCGATGTGGCGCACTTCCACATAACCACGCGGAGCTTCGCCTTCTTCGCACAGCTGGATGGCGCGACGGGCGATCTTGGTCGCTTCGTCACCGATGCGCTCCAGATCGATCACCGACTTGGAAATGCTGATGATCAGGCGCAGGTCGGAAGCCGCCGGCTGACGACGAGCCAGAATGCGCAGGCATTCCTCGTCGATGTTTCGCTCCATCTGGTTGATCTGGTCGTCGATCTCGCGCACCTGCTGGGCCAGGCCGGAGTCGGCCTCGATCAGCGCGGTCACCGCGTCGTTGACCTGTTTCTCGACCAGCCCGCCCATGGCCAGGAGGTGGCTGCGCACTTCCTCCAGTTCGGCGTTGAACTGCTGGGAGATGTGGTGTGTAAGGCCTTCCTTAGAAATCATGTTGTCTGCTCCGCAAAAGCTGTGAGCTGCAAGCTACAAGCTGCAAGCTGATGTGTGTCGTACCCGAACCGCTCTTACTTGCCGCTTGAAGCGTGCGGCTTGTGGCTACTGCTAGCCGTAGCGACCGGTGATGTAGTCTTCGGTCTGCTTCTTCGCCGGATTGGTGAACAGCGTATCGGTGTCGCCAAACTCGACCAGCTTGCCCATGTACATGAACGCTGTGTAGTCGGACACCCGCGCCGCCTGTTGCATGTTGTGGGTCACGATCACGATGGTGAACTTGGATTTCAGTTCGTAGATCAGCTCTTCGACTTTCAGCGTGGAGATCGGGTCGAGTGCCGAGCATGGTTCGTCGAGCAGCAGCACTTCCGGCTCCACGGCGATGGTGCGGGCGATCACCAGACGTTGCTGCTGACCACCGGACAGGCCCAGTGCCGATTCGTGCAGACGGTCCTTGACCTCGTCCCACAGTGCCGCGCCTTTCAACGCCCACTCAACGGCTTCGTCGAGGACGCGCTTCTTGTTGATGCCCTGGATGCGCAGGCCGTAAACCACGTTTTCGTAGATGGTTTTCGGGAACGGGTTGGGCTTCTGGAACACCATGCCGACGCGACGACGCAGCTCGGCCACGTCTTCGCCCTTGCGGTAGATGTTGCTGCCGTACAGGTTGATCGCGCCATCGACACGGCAGCCGTCAACCAGGTCGTTCATGCGGTTGAAGGTACGCAGCAGCGTGGACTTGCCACAGCCGGACGGGCCGATGAAGGCGGTCACGCGCTGTTTCGGGATGTTCATGCTGACGTCGTACAGCGCTTGTTTGTCGCCGTAGAACAGGCTCAGGCCCGGCACTTCGATGGCTACGGTTTCCTGCTCGAGGTTCAGGCTCTGCTTGTCGCGACCCAGCGCCGACATGTTGATGCCGTGGGTATGTGCTTCGTGCTGCATGGGAGGCTCCCTGTGCTAACAAATTCGGTTCGTTTTCCGCCGGCCTTGGCCTGCGGTTACACAATTCTTTCTGTAGGAGCGAGCTTGCTCGCGATGGTCGTTCAGACACAAAAAATGTGTCGGATGTACCTTCTTCGCGAGCAAGCTCGCTCCTACAGGGTTATCAGCTGTCCAGCGCCTTGTACTTCTCGCGCAGGTGGTTACGGATGTACACCGCCGACAGGTTCAACGTGGCGATCACCAGCACCAGCAGCAGCGCCGTGGCGTACACCAGTGGCCGCGCGGCTTCGACGTTCGGGCTCTGGAAGCCGACGTCATAGATGTGGAAGCCCAAGTGCATGATCTTCTGGTCCAGGTGCAGGTACGGGTAGTTACCGTCCACCGGCAGCGACGGCGCCAGTTTCACCACACCTACCAGCATCAGCGGCGCCACTTCACCCGCGGCGCGGGCCACGGCGAGGATCATGCCGGTCATCATCGCCGGGCTGGCCATCGGCAGCACGATCTTCCACAAGGTTTCCGCCTTGGTCGCGCCGAGGGCCAACGAGCCTTCACGCACGGTGCGAGGAATCCGCGCCAGGCCTTCTTCGGTGGCCACGATCACCACCGGCACCGCCAGCAGCGCCAGGGTCAACGAGGCCCAGAGCAGACCCGGTGTGCCGAAGGTTGGTGCCGGCAAGGCTTCCGGGAAGAACAGACGGTCGAGCGAGCCACCCAGCACATAGACGAAGAAGCCCAGGCCGAACACGCCGTAAACGATGGCCGGAACACCTGCCAGGTTGTTCACCGCGATGCGGATCACCCGGGTCAGCGCGTTCTGCTTGGCGTATTCACGCAGGTACACCGCCGCCAGCACGCCGAACGGGGTCACGATCATCGCCATGATCAGGGTCATCATCACGGTGCCGAAGATGGCCGGGAAGATCCCGCCTTCGGTGTTCGCTTCACGCGGGTCGTCGCTCAGGAACTCCCAGACCTTGCTGAAGTAGAAACCGATCTTGGTGGTCGTGCTCATGGCGTTCGGCTGATAGGCGTGAACCACTTTGCCGATGCCGATTTCGATTTCCTTACCGTTCGCATCGCGGGCGGTCAGGCTGTCGCGGTTGAACTGCGCATGCAGGTCGCTCAGGCGCGCTTCAACATCCTGATAGCGAGCATTGAGTTCGGCGCGCTCCGATTCCATGTCCGCTTGTGCAGTGGCGTCGAGTTTGCCATCCAGTTCAAGCTTGCGACCGTGCAAACGGATGCGCTCGAGACCGGCGTTGATCGCGCCGATGTCGGTTTTTTCCAGGTTCTTGAGCTGTGCAGCCAGCTTGTTGACGCGGTCGACACGGGCCTGCAACTCAGGCCATGCGGCTTCGCCCTCAGCGACAACCTTGCCATCCTGTTTGACGTTGACCAAGTAACCGTAGAAGTTGCCCCACTCACGACGCTCGATGGCCATCAGCTCCGGCGGCGTCGTCTGGTTGGTCAGCCACTCGCCGACGATCCAGGTGAAGTCGTTGCCGTTCAGGTCACGGTTGCCGACCTTGATCAGCTCGCGGGTCATGAACTCCGGGCCTTCGTCAGGCACCGGCAGGCCGGCGCTCTTCAGGCGGGCGCGTGGCACTTCTTCTTTCTGCACCACTTCGCCAATGACCAGGTGTTGGCCCTGGCCCGGTACGTCGTAGCTGGCGTGGATCAGATCCGCCGGCCAGAAGTGACCCAGGCCACGCACGGCAATCACGGCCAGCAGGCCAATGGTCATGATGACCGCGATGGACACTGCGCCACCGCTGATCCAGACGCCGGGAGCGCCGCTCTTGAACCATCCTTTCAGGGAGTTCTGTTTCACAGACTTCTACCTTTCTTAAAGCGACGAGTATTTCTTGCGCAGACGCTGACGAATCAGTTCCGCGAGGGTGTTCATGACGAAGGTGAACAACAGCAGCACCAGCGCCGAGAGGAACAGCACGCGGTAGTGGCTGCCGCCGACTTCCGATTCGGGCATTTCCACCGCGACGTTGGCTGCCAGGGTGCGCAGGCCTTCGAACAGGTTCATTTCCATGACCGGGGTGTTACCGGTGGCCATCAACACGATCATGGTTTCACCGACGGCACGGCCCATGCCGATCATCAGCGCCGAGAAGATGCCCGGGCTGGCGGTGAGGATCACCACGCGCGTCATGGTCTGCCACGGCGTGGCACCGAGGGCCAGGGAGCCCAGGGTCAGGCCGCGAGGCACGCTGAACACGGCGTCTTCGGCGATGGAGTAGATGTTCGGGATGACCGCGAAGCCCATGGCCAGACCGACTACCAGGGCGTTGCGCTGGTCGTAGGTGATGCCCAGGTCGTGGGAGATCCACATGCGCATGTCACCGCCGAAGAACCAGTTCTCCATGAACGGGCTCATGTACAGCGACAGCCAGCCCACAAACAGGATCACCGGAATCAGCAGCGCACTTTCCCAGCCATCCGGGACTTTCAGGCGGATCGACTCAGGCAGGCGGCTGAAGGTGAAACCGGCGACCAGAATGCCGATCGGCAGCAACATCAGCAGGCTGAAGATGCCGGGCAAATGCCCTTCCACATAGGGCGCGAGGAACAGACCGGCGAAGAAACCGAGGATCACCGTCGGCATCGCTTCCATCAGCTCGATCACCGGCTTGACCTTGCGGCGCATGCCCGGGGCCATGAAGTAGGCGGTATAGATCGCAGCGGCAACGGCCAGTGGAGCGGCCAGCAGCATGGCGTAGAACGCGGCTTTCAAGGTACCGAAGGTCAGCGGCGACAGGCTCAGCTTGGGTTCGAAGTCGGTGTTGGCGGCGGTCGATTGCCAGACGTATTTAGGCTCGTCGTAGTTCTCGTACCAGACCTTGCTCCACAGTGCGCTCCACGAGACTTCCGGGTGCGGGTTGTCGAGCAGCAGCGGGTGCAACTTGCCGCTGGCTTCCACGATCACGCGGTTGGCGCGAGGCGACAGACCGAAAACGCCTTGGCCTTCAGCGACCGGTTCCACCAGCAAGGTGCGGTGGGCGGTGCTGTGGAACACGCCGAGCTTGCCGGAAGCGTCGAGGGCAACGAAGCCCTTGCGGCGTTCTTCGGCAGTGATTTCAACGATAGGCGTGGTGCCCATCTGGAAGGTGCGGATCTGCTTCAGGCGTTGTTCGCCATCGGGGTCGCGAGCCATGAACCACTGGGCCAGGCCACCTTTGGAGTCACCGATGATCAGCGAGATACCGCCCACCAGCTGGGTGCTGGCGGTGACTTCGGTTTCGCCGTTTTCCACCAGTTTGTAGCGACCGTTGAGGCTCTTGTCGCGCAGGCTGAACACGTCGGCCTGGGCACGCCCGTTGATCACGTACAACCACTGTTGACGCGGGTCGACGAAGATGTTCTTCACCGGCTCGTTCATCTGCGGCAGTTCGATGCGCTTCTGCTCGTTGGTGACTTCGCCGGTCATCATGTTCTCTTCGCTGGTCAGCGACAGAACATTGAGTTGTGAACCGGTGGCGCCAACCAGCATCAGGGTCGAGTCGTTGGCGTTGAGGCTGACGTGCTCCAGCGCACCGCCGGCTTCGTTCACCGCGATTGGCGCTTCGCCATACGGGTACTCGATGGCCGGGGTGATGGTTTTCTTGCCTTCCGGGTAGCTGACTTTATAGGTGTGGCGGAACACCAGTGCCTGGCCGTTGGATAGGCCCACCGCCACCAGCGGATGACCTGGCTGGTCTTCTCCGATGGAGGTCACGGTAGTGCCGGCCGGGATCGACAAATCGACGCGCTTGAGTTCGGCGCCACTGTCGATGTCGAAGAACAATGCCTGGCCCTTGTCAGAAACCCGCATCGCAACCTGGTTCTGTTCTTCCAGGGAGATCATCAGCGGCTTGCCGGCGTCTTGCATCCAGGCTGGCGTGATGGCGTCCTTGGCGGTCAGGCTGGCACCCTGGAACAGGGGCGCGACGACGTAGGCAAGGAAGAAGAAGATCAAGGTGATCGCGCCCAGCACAGCGAGGCCGCCAACGAGGACGTACCAGCGGGTCAGGCGATCTTTGAGCGCGCGAATGCGGCGCTTGCGTTGTAGCTCAGGCGTATTGAAATCAATTCGCTTGGGGGGATTAGTAGTCATGTTGGAATTGGCCAGATCATTCATTCGCACACCCTAGCGATCCTGTATGACAGAAAGATGACAGTGCAGTGACGCAACAAATCCGCCGCTGGCGGTAACCAGCAGCGGATAGAGAATTAGAGGTGTATGGGGGCGGCTCCTGCCACCCCCATGTGAGTCCAGAGGGGTTCACTCTAGACTCAATTTGTTACTTTTTTGCGACTTCAGCGCCGCCTTCCGCCAGACCCAGGTCAGCCAGAGCTTTGGCAGCTACTTTGGCCGGCAGTGGGATGTAACCGTCTTTCACTACAACTTCCTGACCCTGTTTCGACAGAACCAGTTTCACGAACTCGGCTTCCAGCGGGGCCAGAGGCTTGTTCGGAGCTTTGTTGACGTAAACGTACAGGAAGCGGGACAGCGGGTACTTGCCGTTCAGGGCGTTTTCTTCGGTGTCTTCGATGAACTCGGTGCTGCCCTTCTTGGACAGTGCAACGGTTTTCACGCTAGCAGTCTTGTAGCCGATGCCCGAGTAACCGATGCCGTTCAGCGAGGAGCTGATCGACTGAACGACCGAAGCCGAACCTGGTTGTTCGTTCACGTTTGGCTTGTAGTCGCCTTTGCACAGGGCTTCTTCTTTGAAGTAGCCATAAGTGCCGGATACCGAGTTACGGCCGAACAGTTGAACCGGCTTGTTGGCCAGGTCGCCAGTCACGCCCAGGTCACCCCAGGTCTTGACTTCGGTCTTGGCGCCGCACAGACGAGTGGACGAGAAGATCGCGTCGACCTGCTCCATGGTCAGGTGCTGGATCGGGTTGTCCTTGTGTACGAATACAGCCAGGGCGTCCACGGCAACCGGGATAGCGGTTGGCTTGTAGCCGTACTTCTGCTCGAAGGCAGCCAGTTCGGTGTCCTTCATCTTGCGGCTCATCGGGCCCAGGTTGGAGGTGCCTTCAGTCAGCGCAGGTGGCGCAGTGGCGGAGCCAGCGGCCTGAATCTGGATGTTTACGTTCGGGTATTCTTTTTTGTAGTTCTCGGCCCAGAGGGTCATGAGGTTGGCCAGAGTGTCGGAACCAACGCTGGACAGGTTGCCCGACACACCAGTGGTCTTGGTGTAGCTCGGGATAGCAGGGTCAACAGCGGCAACCGCGTTGGCAGTCGCAACGCCAGCAGCGACAAAAGTCATTGCCGCCATCAAACGCTTCAGTTTCATGCCTTACTCCTAGCAGATAGGGTGTGTTATTCGGGGCCAAGTATCAGCAGGCCGTGTGAACACTCTATGGCTGAAATATGACAATTGGATGAAAGGCCAGCACTCCGCTAAGAAGGCTGGCCTTTCAGTTGTAACTGTAGATGCGAGGAGTGCTGTGATCGTTCGCTGTCAGCGGCCCTTCTTCCAGAGATATGCACCTACCAGAATCCCCACCCCACACAGCACCGCCACATAATAAGCAGGTCCCATCGCACTCTCCTTGAGCAACAGGCTGACGATCATCGGCGTCAAGCCGCCGAAAATCGCGTAGGCAACGTTGTAGGAGAACGACAGACCACTGAAACGCACCACCGGCGGGAACGCCTTGACCATCACATACGGCACCGCGCCGATGGTGCCGACCAGCAGACCGGTCACGGCATACATCGGGAACAGCCAGTCGGGATGATCGGCCAGGCTGTGGTAGAAGGTCCAGGAACTCGCCAGCAACGCGCTGCAGCCGATCACAAAGACTCGTCCCGCACCGAAGCGATCGGCCAGTGCGCCGGCAATGATGCAACCAAAACTCAGGAACACGATCGCCACGCTGTTCGCCTGCAGGGACGTAGTTGGCGAAAAGTGATAGACCGTCTGCAACACAGTCGGGGTCATCAGGATCAACACCACGATGGCGGCAGACAGCAGCCAGGTCAGCAGCATCGAAATCGCGATGGCGCCACGATGGTCACGCAGCACCGCCCGCAGCGGCACTTCTTCGGCCAGGGCCTTGCGCTGTTGCAGCTCGGCGAACACCGGGGTTTCGTGCAACCAGCGACGCAGGTACACCGAGAACAGACCAAACACGCCACCCAGCAGGAACGGAATCCGCCAGGCGTAATCCGACACTTCCACCGGGGTATAGAGGCTGTTGATCGCCGTGGCGACCAGCGAGCCGAGCAAGATGCCCGCCGTCAGGCCGCTGGTCAGGGTGCCACAGGCGTAGCCGACATACCGCTGCGGAACGTGTTCGGAAACGAAGACCCACGCCCCCGGCACTTCACCGCCAATGGCGGCGCCCTGGATCACCCGCATCAACAGCAACAGGATCGGCGCCCACATGCCGATCTGCGCATAGGTCGGCAACAAACCCATGATCAAGGTCGGCACGGCCATCATGAAAATGCTCAAGGTGAACATTTTCTTGCGGCCCAGCAGGTCGCCGAAGTGCGCCATCACGATGCCGCCCAGCGGCCGTGCCAGGTAGCCGGCGGCAAAGATGCCGAATGTCTGCATCAGGCGTAGCCACTCGGGCATGTCCGCCGGGAAGAACAGCTTGCCCACCACCGTGGCGAAGAACACGAAGATGATGAAGTCGTAGAACTCCAGCGCGCCGCCCAGGGCAGACAGCGATAGAGTCTTGTAGTCGTTGCGGGTCAGCGGGCGTGCGGGTTGCTCTGGCTGCGCGATGCTCGAGGGCGCTGTGGTCATGGCAAGGGCTTCTCTTATAGTCGGATCTGCAACCTCAACAACGCTGGCTGAGGTTTGGGCAGGTCCGGCACGATAGCAAATTGTTCGAAAAAGCACATAGAGGTGCGTTTTTGACAGTCAAAATGAGAACCGGACGGTCGTCGCGGAGTCTACCGACCGATATACTCAAACCTTGCTCCGGTTTTTGAGGGGTTGCTGTGCGAAAACGCCTGTCAGGTTCATAGGCGATTTCGCAGAGTTTCCCTTTAGGCGCCTTATGGAAAACGTGACGAACGTAGTATGTTCGGTGCTGAATCGTTTTTCCCGAAGACGGCTACCACCAGCAATACCAACGAAGAGTCACGGGTCAGAGGCACCCCCGGCATGATAGAGCTCGAACAAGAAGATCCGATCCCGCAAGGCGACCTGGCCCTGCAAATCACCGCGCTCCCTCGCGAAACCAACGGCTTTGGCGATATTTTCGGCGGCTGGCTGGTGGCGCAGATGGATTTGGCAGGCACCGCGATGGCCAGCAAGGTCGCTGGCGGACGCGTTGCCACCGTCGCGATCGACCGCATGGCCTTTCTGGTTCCGGTGGCGGTGGGCGCGCAGCTCTCCTTTTATACCCAGGCCCTGGAAATCGGTCGCAGCTCGATCAAGATGATGGTCGAGGTCTGGAGCGACGATCCGCTGTCCAGCGAGTGGCGTAAAGTAACCGAAGCGGTGTTTGTGTTCGTTGCCATCGACGGCAGCGGTCGCACCCGTTCGGTTCCGCCTCGGGCTCGCTAAACCTGGCAACCGTTTTGCGGTCGATAGTCGTCCACTTTACTGATCGAGAGCTGTCCCATGAGCACGCCCAATGTTGAAGCCGTAAAACTGGATGAACTGAACTGCTGGCGCATCCGCCACGGTCAGGCCGAATTACTGGTGGCCCAGCAAGGCGCACACATCCTCAGCTATCAACTGGCTGGCCAGCCGCCGCTGATCTGGCTCAACGACGAGGCCGTGTTCAAGACCGGCAAGAGCATCCGTGCCGGCGTGCCGGTGTGCTGGCCGTGGTTCGGCAACTTTGCGCGCAACCCGCAAAGCGTTCAGGCGATGCACACCAGCAATGAAGCGCCGTCGGCTCATGGCTTCGTGCGAGCGATGGATTGGGAGCTGGGCGGCATAGAAGCCGAAGGCGAAGGCCTGAAGGTCGAATTCCTCCTGCCCTACCCCGAAGGCGGCTTTCCCGGCTGGCCGCACCAGGTGGATTTGACGTTGAGCATTCGCCTCGACGAGCAATTGCACATCCAGCTGACCAGCCACAACCGGGGCGCCGAAACCGTCAGCATCAGCCAGGCGTTGCACAGTTATTTTGCCGTCAGCGATGTGCGCGAGGTGCATGTCGAAGGTGTGGATGGCTTGAGCTACATCGAAACCCTGGAAGACTGGAAAACCAAGCAACAGTCCGGTGATCTGCGTTTTACCGGCGAGACCGATCGCATCTATCTCGATGCACCACCGCAGTTGAGCATCGTCGATCCAGCCTGGGAACGGCGCATCATGCTGACCAGCACCGGCTCGCGTACGGCGGTGATCTGGAACCCGTGGATCGACCGCGCCGCTGCGTTCAGTGACATGGCCGATGACGGCTGGCAACGCATGCTGTGCATCGAGACGGCGAACGTAATGGGCGATGTGGTGACGCTCGCAGCGGGCGCGAGCCACACCTTGGGTGTCAGCATCGGTAGCAAACCGCTTTAAGATCAAAAGATCGCAGCCTTCGGCAGCTCCTACAGAGATCGGTGTAGGAGCTGCCGAAGGCTGCGATCTTTTTGTCTACTTGATTACAGATCCGACTCTTTCACTACTCTGACCTTCTGCGCATCCAGCGCATACGCCGCATCGGCCAGGTCATTGCTGACCTTCTCGACTTTCAGCGTGCCGGTGACCCACAGCGGCGTGTAGATATCGTTCAGCTTCAGGCCCTTTGGATAGCGCACCAGCACCAGTTGGTTGGGTGGCGGCGGTGGCACATGGATGCACGCGCCCGGATACGGCACCAGGAAGAACAGCGTACTGCGGCCCTTGGCGTCGGACTCCAGCGGCACGGGGTAACCGCCAATGCGGATGTTCTTGTCGTTCATCGACGCAACGGTCTTTGTCGAGTACATCACCGCCGGCAAGCCTTTGGCCTGCTTCATCCCACCCTTGTCGGTGAAAGTGCCATTGGCTTCAGGGGAGTTGTGGTCGATTTCAGGCATGGCCTCGAGGGCCTTCTGATCCGACTTGGGCATCAATTCGAGCCAGTCGGTTTCTGGCAATTCGCCAGCATGGGCAAAGCCCGAACCCAGTAAAACAAGAGTCAGTAAAAGACGGCGCATGAAGGTGCTCGGTAAAGGGAAGAACAGGAAACGCCGAGCATTCTAGCCCTCCCGGCCAGTTTGGCGGAGAGGGCTTGTCGCCTGGATCAGTTCTTTTTGACCAGCCCGTAGATCACCAGCAGCACAACGGCGCCCACCAGCGCACCGATGAAGCCTGCTCCTTGGCCAGCCTGATAGATGCCCAGGGCTTGACCGCCGTAAGTCGCCGCCAGCGAACCGCCAATACCGAGCAGGATGGTCATGATCCAGCCCATGCTGTCATCACCCGGTTTCAGGAACCGTGCCAGCAGGCCGACAATCAAGCCGATAAAGATGGTTCCGATGATTCCCATGGCATTTCCCTCTGAATGAAGTGGCTATGCGAAAGCCTAGTCAGACTTTGGCATCCTGCCATGAGAGAACGGCGGTCCCTGAATGGTTCCGCCGCTGCCACATGAAACTATTCGGCGATCAGCGCTTCGACCTTGAGGATCTGCGCGGTCAGCGTTTCGCGATCCGCACAACGCAAGTTGGCGTGACCGACCTTGCGGCCGACCTTGAAGGCCTTGCCGTAGTGATGCAGATGGCAATCGGCGATGGCCACGACCTTCTCGGTGTCCGGCACTTTGCCAATGAAGTTGAGCATCGCGCTTTCGCCGACCTTGGCCGTCGAACCCAACGGCAGACCGGCAACGGCCCGCAGGTGGTTTTCAAACTGGCTGCACTCGGCGCCTTCGGTGGTCCAGTGCCCTGAGTTGTGCACCCGGGGGGCAATTTCGTTGGCCTTGAGGCCACCGTCGACTTCAAAGAACTCGAACGCCATCACGCCGACGTAATCCAGCTGCTTGAGCACACGGCTGGAGTAGTCTTCGGCCAGGGCTTGCAACGGGTGATCGGTGCTGGCCACGGACAGCTTGAGGATGCCGCTTTCGTGGGTGTTGTGTACCAGCGGATAGAAGCGGGTTTCGCCGTCGCGGGCGCGCACGGCGATCAGCGAGACTTCACCGGTGAACGGCACGAAGCCTTCCAGCAGACAGGCCACGCTGCCCAGTTCGGCGAAGGTGCCGACCACATCCTCAGGGGTGCGCAGGACTTTCTGTCCCTTGCCGTCGTAACCCAAAGTACGGGTTTTCAGCACTGCCGGCAGACCGATGGAAGCCACGGCAGCGTCCAGGTCGGCCTGGGACTGGATGTCGGCGAACGCCGGGGTAGGAATCCCCAGATCCTTGAACATGCTCTTCTCGAACCAGCGATCGCGGGCGATGCGAAGGGCTTCAGCACTCGGGTAGACCGGGACGAATTGCGAGAGAAAAGCCACGGTCTCGGCCGGAACGCTTTCGAACTCGAAGGTCACCAGATCGACTTCATCGGCCAGCTGACGCAGGTGATCCTGATCGCCGTAATCGGCTCGAAGGTGTTCGCCCAACGCGGCTGCGCAGGCATCCGGCGCAGGGTCCAGAAAAGCGAAGTTCATGCCCAGCGGAGTGCCCGCCAGCGCCAACATGCGGCCCAGTTGGCCGCCACCGATTACACCAATCTTCATCGTCAACAACCTCAGGCGATGCGTGGGTCTGGATTGTCCAGGACGCTGTCTGTCTGCTCAGCACGGAAGGTTTTCAGCACCGTATGGAACTGCGGGTGCTTGGCGCCCAGGATACTCGCCGACAACAGCGCTGCGTTGATCGCACCCGCCTTGCCGATGGCCAGAGTGGCAACCGGAATGCCTGCTGGCATCTGCACAATGGAGAGCAGCGAATCAACGCCCGAAAGCATAGCGGACTGCACGGGTACGCCCAGCACCGGCAAGTGGGTCTTGGCCGCACACATGCCTGGCAAGTGGGCCGCGCCACCGGCACCGGCGATGATCACCTCGATGCCACGCGCCTCGGCTTCTTCAGCGTACTGAAACAGCAGGTCCGGGGTGCGGTGGGCAGAAACCACTTTCACCTCGTAGGGTATGCCGAGCTTTTCCAGCATATCGGCGGTGTGGCTAAGGGTGGACCAATCGGACTTGGAGCCCATGATCACGCCAACCAGTGCACTCATCGTCGTGCCTCTTCTCTCTGGGCGCCCGCAGGCGCGTCAAAAAACAACAAGCCACGCAGGATGCGTGGCTTGATTGTACGAATTATGGCCGGTCGTAACCGGCCGAAGGCCGCGCAGTATACCTCAAAGAAGCGGATAAACAGCCCCTGTGGCGACCATCTGTCATGCGCTCGAAAAACACGTATTTCCTGACTATCAAGTCAGCCAACAGGCTGCCTGGATGTCGTGAACTTTTCAAACTAACAGCTCAATACAATTAGCAATTCAATAGGCGAATCTCGTGACAATTAGCTCATGAAAAACTCTCGCCTGAAACAATTAAACCAACTTAAAAATTGCGAACTCCACCAGACAAAGTCAAATATAAAATTGCAAAGAAGCTATAACCGAACAGGGAGTTAAAAAATGAAAAAACCCATTTCCATAATAATAGTCCTCCACCAAGATCTTCAGAGTTATGAAAAAAATGGTTTATACACAGATTACTTTTCCTGGTTGAAAACAGAACTTGAATCCATCTCGGGACGGGACGTCAGGTTTTTTATGTACGATCATCATGAGGTTCCGGATTTTTCAGGATATAACTACAAAAACGAAGATGGTTCAGCTGCACTGCAAGGCTGGGTAACCCTGATTAACGACTGGTATAAAAGAGCATTAAAACGCGATGAACATGAGGTGAATCTGACAAAAATCCTCTTGTTGACCCGAAACAATATTCACACAAAGGCAGGGGGTCTCCTGGGAGGGATAGGTGGATTCGGCCTTATCAAAGGTCATTGCGCAATTGCGGCGATTACTTCCTACCGAATCCCGGCACATGAAATAGGCCATATGTTTGGCGCAACACATGAAGACGGTGAAGTAATCTATGACGGCTGGTGGCACGATACGATCATGCTTTCGGACGAGTTCTCCAGCGTACGCGGAAACGCTTATCGATACAGTGACAAAAATCGGGATAATATTCGCAAATACCTTAGTGCTTTTCCGTAAGTTCAATTCAGTATCGCATTACGCTGAATGAACGACTGCTGCAACTCGTGGCCACAGAAGTGGCCATGAGTTCTCGGTACTCAAACAGTAGTACCCGCTGCGCCACCCTCGAGTTTGCGCCACAACAACCGCACATTCGCTTTGCGCACCAGCGCGCAGCGATACAAACGGATCTCCAGCGGCACATGCCATTGCGGTCCACCACAAACGACCAGTTCACCGCGCGCCAGTTCGGCGCGCACGCTCAGTTGCGGCACCCAGGCGATGCCCAGGCCTTCCAGGGCCATGCTTTTCAGGCTGTCGGCCATGGCGGTTTCGTAGATGGTGGTGAAGCGCAAGGCCCGTTGGCGCAACAGCAAGTTCACCGAACGGCCAAGAAAGGCCCCGGCACTGTATGCCAGTAGCGGCACGCTGCCTTCGCCTTCCAGATCGAACAGCGGTTTTCCATCGGCGTCGGCGGCACACACCGGGAGCATTTCGGTGTGGCCCAAGTGCAGCGACGGGAAGATTTCCGGGTCCATCTGCATCGCCGCGTCCGGGTCGTAGAACGCGAGCATCAGATCGCAGCCACCTTCGCGCAACGCATGCACGGCGTCCCCCACGTTGGTCGCCACCAGTCGCGTGGCGATGTTCAAGCCTTCGTTGCGCAACTGCGCGATCCAGCGCGGAAAGAAACCCAGCGCCAGGGAGTGTGCGGCAGCCACCTGCATTACCTCGCCCTGCCCGCCTTCCAGGTGATGCAGATGGCGCAGCACTTCGCCGAGCTGTTCGACCACGGTGCGCGCGGTGACCAGAAACAATTGCCCCGCAGCCGTCAGTTCCACCGGCGTGCGCGAACGGTTGACCAGGGTCAGCCCCAACGCAGCCTCAAGGCTGCGGATTCGCCGGCTGAACGCTGGCTGCGTCACGAAACGCCGCTCGGCGGCCTGGGAGAAACTGCGGGTGGCGGCCAGGGCACTAAAGTCCTCCAGCCATTTGCTTTCCAGATTCATCACGTCCTCCCGGGCACGCACCAATTTAGGTCACACGTCCGCCATCAAGCCGACGTCACACGGGCATTATGCCGAATATGCATAGCCTAGTGTTTAACAGCATTGGCCCAAAATTCTCCACAGGCCTAGCATTCGCAGTGTTCCGGCACAGACCGGGTCCATATTGAGATGATTTCTATCATGTCCTCCGCTGCATCATTCCGCACAGAAAATGACCTGCTTGGCGCCCTCGAAGTACCGGCTCAAGCGTATTACGGTATCCAGACCCTGCGAGCGGTGAATAACTTCCGCCTTTCGGGCGTTCCGATTTCGCACTACCCGAAACTGGTTGTCGGTCTGGCCATGGTTAAACAGGCCGCCGCAGACGCCAACCGTGAGTTGGGTCACCTGAGCGAAGCCAAGCATGCTGCCATCAGCGAAGCCTGTGCACGTTTGATCCGCGGCGACTTCCACGAAGAGTTCGTGGTGGACATGATTCAAGGCGGCGCTGGCACTTCGACCAACATGAATGCCAACGAAGTCATCGCCAACATCGCACTGGAGGCCATGGGTCACCAGAAAGGCGAATACCAGTACCTGCACCCGAACGACGACGTCAACATGGCGCAGTCGACCAACGACGCCTACCCAACAGCTATCCGCCTGGGTCTGTTGCTCGGTCACGACGCCCTGCTGGCCAGCCTCGACAGCCTGATTCAGGCGTTCGCGGCCAAGGGCCAAGAATTCAACCACGTCCTGAAGATGGGTCGTACCCAGTTGCAAGACGCCGTGCCGATGACCTTGGGTCAGGAATTCCGCGCTTTCGCCACCACCATGGGCGAAGACTTGGCCCGTCTGAAGACGCTGGCCCCGGAACTGCTGACTGAAGTGAACCTGGGCGGCACCGCGATCGGCACCGGCATCAACGCCGACCCGCGCTATCAGGCCCTGGCTGTACAGCGCCTGGCGCTGATCAGTGGTCAACCGCTGGTTCCGGCGGCCGACCTGATCGAAGCCACTTCCGACATGGGCGCCTTCGTGCTGTTCTCCGGCATGCTCAAGCGCACCGCGGTCAAGCTGTCGAAGATCTGCAACGACCTGCGCCTGCTGTCCAGCGGCCCACGCACCGGCATCAACGAGATCAACCTGCCGGCACGCCAGCCTGGCAGCTCGATCATGCCAGGCAAGGTCAACCCGGTTATCCCGGAAGCCGTTAACCAGGTGGCCTTCCAGGTCATCGGTAACGATCTGGCGCTGACCATGGCAGCCGAAGGCGGCCAACTGCAACTGAACGTGATGGAGCCGCTGATCGCCTTCAAGATCTTCGACTCGATCCGCCTGCTGCAACGCGCCATGGACATGCTGCGCGAGCACTGCATCGTCGGCATCACCGCCAACGAAGCACGCTGCCGTGAACTGGTCGAGCACTCGATCGGCCTGGTCACCGCGCTGAACCCGTACATCGGCTACAAAAATGCCACCCGCATCGCCGGCCTCGCTCTTGAAAGCGGCCGCGGCGTGCTGGAACTGGTGCGTGAAGAAGGTCTGCTCGACGAAGCCATGCTCGCCGACATCCTGCGCCCGGAAAACATGATTGCTCCGCGTCTTGTGCCTCTGAAGGCATAACCCGACGCGTTATTTGTAGCACCGCTCACCAGGTCGAGGGACTAGACACCTCTCACCTTTTGAGGGCCTGGAGATCAATCTCCAGGCCCTTTTTTTTAACTTCTTCGCGGGCAGGACGTTAAATGTTTTGTGTATTTGATTCCGCCAAGATCGCAGCCTTCGGCAGCTCCTACATGTTTGACGTACACCTGTAGGAGCTGCCGAAGGCTGCGATCTTTTGATTCTGCAGCGCCTCGTTTCGTCGCTTGCACCACTACTGTGCAGACGGGCGCGCCACTGATCGGTATAGTGCCGCCCCTCTTCGCATGAGCGGTCGTCGGTAGCGAGGCCACAACCCATGCGAAACCCGAACTAATAACAAACCCGCGATATGAAACCGGGACGAACTTCGAACCGCCCATTGTGCCGTGCACCAAGGGGTGTAACTCGATATGTCTGTCCGGCCAGCATTGTTGCCTACACAAAAAACAGCGAGGAATAATCCATGCTCGAAGTCATTAACGACTTCCTCTCAGGGAAAGTACTGATCGTGCTCATTGTCGGGCTCGGTAGCTACTTCACGATCCGCTCGCGTTTCGTTCAACTGCGCCATTTCTTCCACATGTTCGCGGTGTTCCGCGACAGCCTCAAAAGCAGCGCCGGGCAACTCAGTTCGTTCCAGGCCCTGATGCTCAGCCTCGCCGGCCGCGTCGGTGCGGGCAACATCGCCGGCGTCGGCATTGCCGTGACCCTTGGTGGCCCCGGAGCGGTGTTCTGGATGTGGGTGACCGCACTGGTCGGCATGTCCAGCAGCTTCTTCGAATGCTCCCTCGGCCAGCTCTACAAGCGCTGCGATTCCGAAGGCCAGTTCCGTGGCGGTCCGTCCTATTACATCCAGCACGGTCTGCAAAAACGCTGGCTGGGCATGCTGATGGCGTTCTTGCTGCTCGTGACGTTCGGCTTCGCCTTCAACGGCCTGCAAGCCCACGCCGTGACGCACTCGTTGAACAACGCGTTCGGCCTCGACACCACTTACACCGGCATCGGTCTGGCCGTGTTGCTGGGTCTGGTGTTCATCGGCGGAATCAAGCGCATCGCCAAGGTCGCCGACCTGTTGGTGCCGGTGAAAACCCTTGTGTACATCGGCGTGACCCTCTACGTGATCGTGCTGCAGTTCGACCATGTGCCGGGCATGCTGATAACCATCGTCAAGAGCGCTTTCGGTCTGGACCAGGCCTTTGGCGGCCTGATTGGCAGCGCCATTGTCATGGGCGTGAAACGTGGAGTGTTCGCCAACGAAGCAGGCCTGGGCAGTGCGCCGAACGTGGCGGCGGTTGCGGCGGTCGAGCACCCGGTGGCACAAGGTGTGGTGCAGGCGTTCAGCGTGTTCCTCGATACCTTCGTGATCTGCACCTGCACCGCGCTGCTGATCCTGCTTTCCGGCTTCTACACCCCGGGCTTCGAAGGCGACGGCATTGCCCTGACCCAGAACTCGCTGGCCGCCGTGGTCGGTGACTGGGGCCGGATGTTCATCTCCGTGGCCCTGGCGTTGTTCGTGTTCACCTCGATCCTCTATAACTACTACCTGGGCGAGAGCAACCTGCGCTTTTTGATCGGTGAAAACCGCAAGGCGCTGATGGGCTATCGCGCACTGGTACTGGTGCTGATTTTCTGGGGCGCCATCGAAAACCTCGGCACCGTATTTGCCTTCGCCGACATCACCATGACCATGCTCGCGTTCGTCAACCTGATCGCGCTATTCCTGCTGTTCAAGGTCGGCATGCGCATCCTGCGTGACTACGATGACCAGCGCGCCGCTGGGATCAAGACGCCGGTGTTCGACTCTGCCAAGTTCCCGGACCTGGATCTGGATCGCCAGGCGTGGCCGGCCAATCCGCCGGCAGCCGCTCAGAATCAGGCTGAGCCGCAAGGCGTGACCGCAGCGCAACGCTGATCGGTTAAAGTGCACAATCCCGTGTGGGAGCGAGCCTGCTCGCGATGAGGCCATTACATTCAACAGCCATCTTGACTGTCAGGCCGCTATCGCGAGCAGGCTCGCTCCCACAGGAGTCATCGCTCTCGGAGAACCTCCATGATTTCCTCGACCTATCCTGCCGCCCAGCACGTCATGGTGCTCTACACCGGCGGCACCATCGGCATGCAGGCTAGCGCCAACGGCCTGGCTCCAGCGTCCGGTTTCGAAGCGCGGATGCGCGATTATCTGCACAGCCAGCCTGATCTGGTGGTGCCGCAATGGCGCTTCCGTGAAATGTCGCCGCTGATCGACAGCGCCAACATGACCCCGACGTATTGGCAGCAGCTGCGTGAAGCGGTGGTCGACGCAGTGGATGTGCAGGGCTGCGACAGCGTGCTGATCCTGCATGGCACCGACACGCTGGCCTACAGTGCCGCCGCCATGAGCTTCCAGTTGCTCGGCCTGCATGCCCGCGTGTGCTTCACCGGCTCCATGCTGCCGGCCGGCGTCACCGATAGCGATGCCTGGGAAAACCTCGGCGGCGCGCTGGTTGCACTGGGCCAGGGCCTCGCGCCGGGCGTGCATCTGTACTTCCATGGCGAACGGCTGGACCCGACCCGCTGCGCGAAGGTACGCAGTTTTGGCCGCCATCCGTTCAAGCGCCTGGAGCGTCAGGGCGGTGGCGTGAAGGTGCCTTCTTTACCAACACAGCTGAATTACAACCAACCCAAACAATTGGCGAACGTCGCGGTGCTGCCGCTGTTCCCCGGCATCAGCGCCGAGGTGCTGGATGGTTTGCTCGACAGTGGCATTCAGGGCCTGGTGCTGGAGTGCTACGGTAGCGGCACCGGTCCGAGCGACAACCCCGGGTTTCTCGCCAGCCTTGGGCGTGCGCGGGACAAGGGCGTTGTAGTAGTGGCCGTCACGCAATGCCACGAAGGCGGGGTTGTACTGGACGTCTATGAAGCCGGCAGTCGCTTGCGTGGCGTTGGGGTGTTGTCCGGTGGCGGCATGACCCGTGAGGCGGCGTTCGGCAAGTTGCATGGGTTGTTGGGTGCGGGGCTTGAAACGGACGAAATCCGTCGGCTTGTCGAACTCGACCTGTGCGGTGAACTGAGCTGACACCACCCTTGTAGGAGCGAGCCTGCTCGCGATAGCGGTCTACCATTCACATTGATGTGACTGATCCACCGTCATCGCGAGCAGGCTCGTTCCCACAGGGGACATCACCCGGCATACAACTTGCTGCGCTCCAGCTATCCCAAGGCTGGAAGTCCTCATGCTCCACTCCCACCTCACCACGCTCAACGCGGTCTCCCTGGTACTCGATGCCTTCAGGGCACAAGGCTTGTCCAGCGAAGCGCTGCTGGCCGGCAGCGGCATCAGCGCGGCGGATCTGAACCGTGCCGACACACGCATCACCACCAATCAGGAAATGCAGGTCTGTGCCAACGCCGTTGCTCTCAAACGTGACATCGGCCTGGAACTGGGCCGGCGGATGCACGTTTCCTGCTACGGCATGCTCGGTTACGCCCTGCTCACCAGTGCCACCTTCGGTGACGCTTTGCGTCTGGCGATGCGTTATCCGGCGCTGCTGGGAACACTTTTCGAGTTGAGCCTTGAAGACGATGGCGAGCGCATCTGGTTCGCCGCCGCTGATTACCGCGAGAGCCCGGCCATGGCGGTGTTCAACGCCGAATTCTGCCTGGTGTCGCTGAAAGTCACCTGCGACGACCTGCTCGGCCATCCCCTGCCGTTGCTCGGCGCCCGTTTTGAACACGCCGCCCCCGATTACGAAGCGACCTACGCCGAACACTTCAATTGCCCGGTGCACTTCGGCGCCCGTAACAATGCCTTTGCCTTCGACAAGCGCTGGCTCGACCAGCCACTGCCGCTAGCCGACATCATCACCCACCAGGCCATGGCCGAACGCTGCCGCAAACAGAACATCGAGTTCACCGGGCGCCAGGCGTGGCTGGGACGGATCCGCCAATTGCTCAGCGCGCAATTGAATGCGGCGCCGGGGCTGGAGGGATTGGCCGAACAAATGAACTGTTCGGCGCGGACCTTGCGCCGGCATCTCAAGGACATGGGTTGCAGCTATCAGGAACTGCTCGACGAACTGCGCTTCGAGCAGGCCAAGCAAATGCTTTGCGAGGATCAGTTGCCGATCTATCAGATTGCCGAAGCCCTGGGTTTCAGCGAGACCGCGAGTTTTCGGCATGCGTTTGTGCGCTGGAGTGGTGTGGCGCCGAGTCAGTTTCGGCCACACGGATAAACCCTGTAGGAGCGGGCTTGCCCGCGAAGAGGCCAGCGCATCCAACGCATCTGTATCGCCGCAATACCGCCTTCGCTGACAAGCCAGCTCCTACAGGGTGTGTATCCCATACGCTGAACAGGGGCGAATTTCGGTCAAATGTTTTGGCCATATCGATCCCCTTTTGGCCTTTCCTGCCGTTCTCCGATTCGCCGTGCGCCGCAACACTGGGGGCAACCGAATCAGCCCTGCGGAGAACAAGAAATGCTGACGATCTACTCGGACGATCACCACCTGCACCACGGCCGTTGCGAATTGATAGACGGGCAACTCAAGCCCTGCTTCGAAATGCCTTCCCGTGCCGACCACGTACTGGCACGGGTGCAAAATCAAAATCTGGGCCCTGTCGAAGCGCCAAAGGATTTCGGCCTCGGGCCGATCGAGCGCATTCACAGCCGAGACTACCTCGACTTCTTCAAGGGCGCCTGGGCACGCTGGACCGAGTACAACACCGACGGCGACTTGCTGCCCTACACTTGGCCAGCCCGCACCCTGCGCCGCATCAAACCCTCCAGCTTGCATGGCGAACTCGGTTACTACAGCTTCGACGGCGGCGCCCCGATCACCGCCGGCACCTGGCAAGCGGCGTACAGCGCAGCGCAAGTCGCGCTCACCGCCCAAGCGGAAATCCAGCTCGGCGCCCGTTCTGCTTTCGCCCTGTGCCGTCCGCCGGGACACCACGCCGCCGGCGACTTGATGGGTGGTTATTGCTACCTCAACAACGCCGCCATCGCCGCCCAGGCGTTCCTCGATCAGGGCCATGAAAAGATCGCGATCCTCGACGTCGACTACCACCACGGCAACGGCACCCAGTCGATTTTCTACGAACGCAGCGACGTGCTGTTCACCTCGATCCACGGCCACCCGGAAGCCGAGTTCCCGTTCTTCCTCGGCTATGAAGACGAACGTGGCGAAGGCGCTGGCGAAGGGTTCAACTTCAACTACCCGTTGGCCGCCGGTTCAGGCTGGGACACCTGGAGCGCAGCGCTGGAACAGGCCTGCAAAGAGATCGAAAGCTACGGTGCCGACATTATCGTCGTGTCCCTCGGAGTCGATACCTTCAAGGACGACCCGATCTCGCAATTCAAGCTCGACAGCCCGGATTACCTGGCCATGGGCAAGCGCATCGCCGGCCTCGGCGTACCGACACTGTTCGTGATGGAAGGCGGTTACGCAGTCGAAGAAATCGGCATCAATGCCGTGAACGTTCTTGAAGGTTTCGAAAGCGCTTGTTGAGGAAGTAGAAGAATGAAAAGTCTTAAGCGTTTCATCGTGCCGACGCTGTGTGCCTCGGTGCTCAGCGTTGCCGCCCACGCCGAAGAGCGAACCCTGCGCGTCTACAACTGGTTCGACTACATCACACCCAAGGCCCTGGAAGACTTCAAGGCCCAGAACACCCAGACCAAACTGGTCTACGACATCTTCGACACCAACGAAGCACTGGAAGCCAAGCTACTGACCGGCAACTCTGGCTACGACGTGGTGGTGCCGTCCAACGTGTTCCTCGCCAAGCAGATCGAAGCCGGCGTGTTCCAGCCCCTGGACCGCAGCAAGCTGCCGAACTGGAACCACCTCGATCCCAAGCTGATGAAGCTGATCGAAGCCAACGACCCGGGCAACAAGTTCGCCGTGCCGTACATGTACGGGACCATCCTGATCGGCTTCAACCCGGACAAGGTCAAGGCCGCGCTCGGCGACAACGCACCCGTGGACAGCTGGGACCTGATCTTCAAGGAAGAGAACATCAGCAAGCTCAAGCAGTGCGGTGTCGCCCTGCTCGACTCGCCGTCGGAGATCCTGCCGCTGGCCCTGCAACACCTCGGCCTGGACCCCAACAGCAAGAAGCCTGCGGACTACGACAAGGCTGAAGCGCTGCTGATGAAGATCCGCCCGTACATCACCTACTTCCACTCGTCCAAGTACATGGCCGACATTGCCAACGGTGACATCTGTGTCGCAGTAGGCTATTCCGGCAGCTTCTCGCAAGCCGCCAACCGCGCCAAGGAAGCCAAGAATGGTGTGGTCGTCGACATGCGTTTGCCGAAGGAAGGCGCACCGATCTGGTTCGACATGCTGGCAATTCCGAAGGGGGCGAAAAACCCCGAAGACGCCTACACCTTCATCAACTACCTGCTGCAGCCGCAAGTGATTGCACCGGTCAGTGACTTCGTCGGCTACCCGAACCCGAACAAGGACGCCACGGAAATGGTCGATCCGGCGATCCGCAACAACCCCAACCTGTACCCGACCGACACGGCGATGAGCACGCTCTACACCCTGCAACCGTTGCCCCGCGATGCCGAACGTGCGCGCACCCGGGCCTGGACCAAGATCAAGTCCGGGACCTGATACCCGCTTCGCTCCCGCCGTCATCAGGACCTGCGCTCGCGCAGGTCTATTTTTGCCTGCGGCACATCAGCGACCCGACGCGCTCGTTTCAAAGAAAACGCCAGACCGCCCGCAGCCGCTCCAACGCGGCTTCGATAGCCTTTTCCGGCACTGCTGCAAACCCCAGAACCAACCCGGCACGCTGATCCATCGGGATCGTGGACTCGGGCAGCCAATAGCTACTCAAGCCATTGATCTCGACATCGACGCTACGTGCCAATTCAATCAACGCCTGTTCTCGCTCAATGCTGTCGACCAGCACTGTCATGTGCAACCCGGCGGCGACCGTGGGTAACTGGCCGACACCGGGAATGCCCCCCGGCCAGCCACTGAGCAACGCATTACGCCGGCTCAGCGCCGCACGCCGCATGCGGCGGATATGCCGCTGGAAATGCCCGGCCGCCATGAACTCGGCCATTACGGCCTGGGTACTGACCTCGGAATGCCGTACGTCCACCGCCCGACGCTGGGCAAACGCCTGCACCAGATCCATCGGCAATACCAGGTAACCCAGGCGCAACGCCGGAAACGCTACTTTGCCGAACGTGCCGACGTAGAGCACCCGGCCTTGCCGATCCAGGGCCGCCAAAGGTGCCAGCGGCGCACCGCTGTAGCGGTACTCGCCGTCGTAGTCATCCTCGACGATCCAGCCCTGCGTGCGTTCGGCCCAGGCCAGCAATTCCAGACGGCGAGCCAGGCTCATCACCACCCCGGTGGGGTACTGATGGGACGGGGTAACGTAGGTCAGACGGCAATCGCCCAGCTGTGCCAGTTCACCGCAGTCGATACCCTCACTATCCACCGCCACCCCATGCAACCGGGCACCTGCCACGGCGAATGCATGACCGGCCGCCCGATACCCCGGATTTTCAATCGCCACCGCGTCACCGGGCTCCACCAGCAGCTGTGCACAAAGGCTGATCCCCTGCTGCGCACCACTGGTGATCACAATTTGTTCAGCCATGCACTGCATGCCACGGGAACTGCGCAAATACGCGGCGATCATTCCGCGCAAGCGTGCATCGCCGGCCGGGTCGCCGTAGCACAGTTGCTGCAAATCCGGTTTACGCCAGAAAGCCGCATTCAGCTTGGCCCAGACCTCGAACGGAAACAGATCGAACGCCGGAACACCGACCCGAAAAGCCCTGGGCGGACCACTGGGCGGCATGGGTAAATGGTTCTTTTCAACGCGGGACAAGGCACCGCTGTGGATAACTTTGCTGGATGAATCCACAGGTAAATCGAGCCAATTTGTGGATAAGGCTGTGGATAAGCCTGTTGAAAACCCTGTGGATACTTTTGTGGATAGTTTTTTTGCCGGCACGCTTGCCTGGGGCAATTGCGCGACATAAGTCCCATCGCCCACTCGCCCTTCGATAAACCCTTCGGCGTACAGCTGATCGTAGGCACGCACCACACTGTTACGGGAAATCGCCAGCGCGGCTGCCAGATCACGACTGGCAGGCAGACGCGTACCGCTGGCCAGTCGCCCGTCCAACACACGCGTGCGCAATGCCTGGTAGAGCTGCCGACTCAGCCCTTGCCGACGATCAAGTTCGATACCCGCCGGGTTAAAGGTCAGGGACAGTGGTTCGCTAGTCATCGCAATGGACCCATGAAATTGGTCATTAGTGGCTCTTACAACAGACCAATAGCCTGCCTAGGATGCAGATATTCGCCAAGGAAAATATCTCCATGTACACGCCACGTGCTTTTGCCATCGACGAGTTGTCCCAACTGCATGAACTGATCCTCGCCACCCGTCTCGCCATATTGGTGACCCACGGTGAAAGCGGCCTGCAAGCCAGCCATGTACCGGTGCTGCTGCATTGCGAACAAGGCTCGAACGGCACGTTGTACGGGCATCTGGCCAAAGCCAATCCACAGTGGAAAGAGCTGCGCGACGGCGCCGAAGCCCTGCTGATTTTTGCCGGTGCCGACGCCTATGTCAGCCCTGGCTTCTACCCGAGCAAGGCCGAACACGGCAAAGTCGTGCCAACCTGGAACTACGTCGCCGTACACGCCTATGGCCGAGCCGAAACCTTCAGCGATGGCGGGCGGCTGCTCGACATCGTCAGCACCCTCACCGATCGTCATGAAGCTGGCCGCGCCCAACCGTGGTCAGTGGCCGATGCCCCCGCCGATTACATCGACGGCATGCTCAAGGCCATCGTCGGTTTCGCCATTCCCATCGACCGTCTGGAAGGCAAGCGCAAGCTCAGCCAGAACCGCAGCCCTGCCGACATCGCCGGCGTGCGCAAAGGCCTGGCCGCCAGCCCCGACGTCAATGACCAAACCCTCGCCCAATTGATGCGCTAAGGAAGTCACCATGAGTCAAATCGACATTCGCCAAGTCACCGCCAGTGATCACGCGGCCTGGTTGCCGCTGTGGCAAGCCTACTTGCGCTTCTACAACACCGAATTGCCGGTGGCCGTCACCCAAAGCACCTGGCAGCGTATGCTCGATCCGAACGAGCCAACCCACGCCGCCCTCGCCTGGGCCGACGGCAAAGCGGTGGGCATGGTGCATTTCATCTACCATCGTTCGAACTGGGCCATCGAAAACTCCTGCTACCTGCAAGACTTGCTGGTGGCCCCGGAAACCCGCGGCACCGGCGTCGGCCGGCAGTTGATCGAGTTCGTCTACGCCACGGCCATGGCTGACGGCTGCAACAAGGTCCACTGGCTGACCCACGAAACCAACGCCACCGCGATCCAGCTCTACGAGCGCATCGCCGAACGCCCAGGTTTTATCCAGTTTCGCAAAGCCATAGGGGGCGTTCTCAATTAGTTTTCCCGTCGCGTTGTCGCCTTAAAGCGGGCCAGGCAAGGCGCAGGCCGCTGGAAATGGTTGTTCCCTTTCCAAGGCCTGCAACGCAGCCTGGCCCGTTTTAAGGTACAACCCGAAGGGCCGGGTCTGCTGTTGTGCAGGGCTGCGTTGCTCGAAGCTTATTTGGAATGACCAAACCACGCTTCTCGCGCCTTGCCCTGCACAACAGCAGGCCCGGCGCGGCGTGAAAACTAATTGAGAAAGCCCCCTAGGTTCAAGGAGAACAGCATGTCGATTTCACTCGCCGACTGGAAAGGCGTCCCGGCCCTCACGACCCAACTGATCGAAGGGCGTTACATCTGCCTGGAAAAACTCGACCCGGCGCGCCACGGCGACGATCTGTTCAACGCCCTGCAGGGCCCCGGTGCCGACCCGAAACTCTGGGACTACCTGCCTTACGGCCCCTTCCCGGAGCGCAGCGTCTTCAACGACTGGCTGAACAATCACGCGGCCAGCAGCGACCCGTATTTCTTCAGCGTGATCGACCGCGCCAGCGGCGAGGTCCAGGGCATTCTCAGCCTGATGTCCATCGTCCCGGCCCAGGGCCGCATCGAAATCGGCCACGTCACCTTCGGCGCGCCGATGCAGCGCTCGCCGAAAAGCACCGAGGCGGTTTACCTGTTGGCCAAGGAATCCTTTGCCCTGGGCTACCGTCGCCTGGAATGGAAATGCAACAACGCCAACGCCCGCTCCAAATACGCGGCCGAGCGCCTGGGCTTCAGTTTTGAGGGTGTGTTCCGCCAGCACATGGTGGTCAAAGGGCAAAATCGGGACACCGCGTGGTACTCGATTCTGGACTCGGAATGGCCGGCGATTAGCGCCGGGTTCGAGAAGTGGCTGAGCGATGAGAATCAGACGGCTTCGGGGCAGGTTAAAGGGTTGGTGGAGTGTCGCGCTTAAAGTGCTTCCAGGCATCGCGATAGCCGGCCATGTCCCGACTTCTTGTAAGAAAAGACGTCAGTTCGAAGGGGCAAAAACTGTCTCCGTCGAACAGTCAGCCAATTACTACATGACAATCTGAGACTCCCCGCACCACTGCCGGAACCGCCTGACATCGGTACCGATGGCCTTCCTTTTAGAGTTTGGTCTTCTGACAAAGAGGCCAAACTCGATGCCTGTTCAACACAAATACCGACCCCAACAACTCGCCTTGGCGATTGCACTTGTCCTGGGTTGCGCTGACGTTGCATCCGCCCAACAACCGGAGCAACCCAGCCCAGAAAGCGCGTCTGACACGATCGAGCAACTGGCCGCAGGCACTACCGCCAACCTGGCCAAAGCGACGTTGAACAGTGACAGTTCCGTGAGCGCCGCGATGCTCTCGGCGATGCGCCAGTCAGGCAGTGCCTCGGGTTTCAGCAATCAAAAGAGAGCTTCGCGCCCGGCAGCGGCCGACAATAGTGCTAGCCGAGTCTGGCTACAGGCATTGGGGTATGGCGGAACACTGGATCGTGACTACGACGCCTTGAAGTACTCGACCCAAGGTCTGGTCCTGGGAGCGGATTGGGCATTTGACGAAGAATGGCGCATCGGCATGATGGGGGGTAAATCACAGACTCGCCTGGACAGCCGTGACCTCGACGGCGACCTCGATAGCTGGCATTTGGGGGCTTACGCCCTGCGCCAGAGCGGCTCCATGTCTTTGCGTGTTGGTGCCAGCTACAGCAATCATGACGGCAGCACCCAACGCCAGGTGGACTTCAATGGCTTCAGTGACCGCCCCAAAGGCAGGTACGACGCCAACACCCTACAGGCGTTTGCCGAAGTCGGATACAACCTCGGCCGCGCCAACATCAACATCGAGCCATTCGCCGGCCTTGGCTACCAACGTTATCAGCGCGATGGATTCACAGAAAAAGGAGGCGCTGCGGCGTTAAAGGTCGAGGGCCAGGAGCAGAACAATCTCAACAGCACTTTTGGCCTGCGACTGGCGAAGATCAATACGCTGGATAACGGCATGCAACTGACGCCACGGTTCAGTGCCAGCTGGAAACATACCTACGGGGAGATCGCCACAGAAACCCGCCAACGGTTGATCACCGGTGGCCGTAAAGAAACCGTGTCCGGTGCGCCGCTGGATCGCGACAGTCTGATGGTGGATGCGGGTCTGGAGCTGGGGCTTTCGGCGCAGCACACGCTGGGCGTTGGCATAAATGGCGAGATGGGCACCGACAGCCGAAACCATGGCGCTACAGCGCAGTGGCGGATGACCTTCTAACCATCAAACGCCGGGCAAAAAAAGGGGAGCACATGCCCCCCCGAGGTATAAAGCGTTGTATCGCGGCTGTTAACTCAGCCTTCGATCTCGATCAGGATTTCGCCAGGATTCACCCGGTCGCCCTTGGCCACGTGAATGGCGGTGACTTTACCGGCGATGGCTGCCTGGACTTCGGTTTCCATCTTCATCGCTTCGGTGATCAACACGGCTTGGCCTGCCTTGACGGTGTCGCCCTCCTTGACCAGCACGTCGACGATGTTGCCCGGCATGGTGGTGCTGACGTGACCCGGTGCAGTGGCTTGTTTGCGCTTGCTGCTGCCGCCGCCGACGAATTCGTTGAGCGGCTCGAACACCACTTCTTCCGGCATGCCGTCGATGGACAGGTAGAAGTGACGCTTGCCTTCGGCCTTGACGCCCACACCGGTGATGTCGACGCGGTAGGTTTCGCCGTGAACGTCGATGACGAACTCGGTCGGTACGCCTTCGCCACCAGCCGAGGCGACGCCGCCGGCTTCAGGAATCGGCAGCAGCACTTCGGGTGTCAGGGTGCCCGCAGCACGCTCTTCGAGGAACTTGCGACCGATGTCCGGGAACATGGCGAAGGTCAGCACGTCTTCTTCGGACTTGGCCAGTGCGCCGATGTCGGCACGCAGCTTGGCCATTTCCGGCTTGAGCAGATCGGCCGGGCGAACGTCGATCACTTCTTCGCTGCCGATGGCCTGGCGACGCAGTTGTTCGTTCACAGTGCCCGGCGCCTTACCGTAGCCGCCTTGCAGGTACAGCTTCACTTCGTTGGTGATGGTCTTGTAGCGCTCGCCGGCCAGCACGTTGAAGAACGCCTGGGTGCCGACGATCTGCGAAGTCGGAGTCACCAGCGGCGGGAAGCCGAGGTCTTCACGAACGCGCGGGATTTCGGCCAGCACTTCGCTCATACGATTGAGTGCGCCCTGCTCTTTCAACTGGTTGGCCAGGTTGGAAATCATCCCGCCCGGTACCTGGTTGACTTGAACACGGGTGTCGACGGCGGTGAATTCGCTTTCGAACTGGTGGTACTTCTTGCGCACGGCGTAGAAGTACAGACCGATCTCCTGCAGCAGTTCCAGATTCAGGCCGGTGTCGAACTCGCTGCCTTTAAGGGCGGCGACCATCGACTCGGTGCCCGGGTGGCTGGTGCCCCAGGCAAAGCTGGAGATCGCGGTGTCGATGTGATCGGCACCGTTTTCGATCGCCTTCATTTGGCACATCGCGGCCAGACCAGCGGTGTCGTGGGAGTGAATGAACACTGGCAGCGATTGCTCGGCTTTCAGCGCCTTGACCAGTTCGCCGGTGGCGTACGGGGTCAGCAGTCCGGCCATGTCCTTGATCGCCACCGAGTCGCAACCCATGGCTTCCATTTGCTTGGCCTGGTTCACGAAGGCCTCGATGGTGTGCACCGGGCTGGTGGTGTAGGCGATGGTGCCCTGGGCGTGTTTGCCGGCGGCTTTCACCGCTTCGATGGCCACGCGCAGGTTACGCACGTCGTTCATGGCGTCGAAGATGCGGAACACGTCGATGCCGTTGACCGCAGCCTTGGCGACGAAGGCCTTGACCACGTCGTCGCTGTAGTGGCGGTAGCCCAGCAGGTTCTGGCCGCGCAACAGCATTTGCAGGCGGGTGTTAGGCAGCGCGGCGCGCAGTTGGCGCAGACGCTCCCACGGGTCTTCTTTCAGGAAACGTACGCAGGCGTCGAACGTCGCGCCGCCCCAGCATTCCAGCGACCAGTAGCCGACTTTGTCGAGCTTGTCGCAGATCGGCAGCATGTCTTCGGTGCGCATGCGGGTGGCGAGCAGCGATTGGTGGGCGTCGCGCAGGATTGTGTCGGTTACGTGGATTTGTTTGCTCATTGTTCTATTCCTCACAGGCCTGCGTGGGCGGCGATGGCGGCGGCGATGGCCAGGGCCAGCTCTTCGGGTTTGCGCTTGATCGAGTAGTTGGTCAGTTCAGGGTGGCTTTCAACGAAGCTGGTGTTGAACTGGCCGCTACGGAATTCCGGGTTACGCAGGATTTCCTGGTAGTACGCGGCAGTGGTCTTGACCCCTTGCAGGCGCATGTCGTCCAGGGCGCGCAGGCCACGGTCCATCGCCTCTTCCCAAGTCAGCGCCCACACCACCAGTTTCAGGCACATCGAGTCGTAGTACGGCGGGATGGTGTAGCCGGTGTAGATTGCCGTGTCGGTGCGCACGCCAGGGCCACCGGGGGCGTAGTAACGGGTGATCTTGCCGAAGCTCGGCAGGAAGTTGTTCTTCGGGTCTTCGGCGTTGATCCGGAACTGCAACGCGAAACCGCGGTGCTGGATGTCTTCCTGTTTCACCGAAAGCGGCAGGCCGGAGGCAATGCGAATCTGCTCACGGACAATGTCGATGCCGGTGATTTCTTCGGTGATGGTGTGTTCCACCTGCACCCGGGTGTTCATCTCCATGAAGTACACCTCGCCCTCGGCGAGCAGGAACTCCACGGTGCCGGCGTTCTCGTATCCCACGGCCTTGGCTGCGCGCACCGACAGGTCGCCGATGTAGGCGCGCTGTTCCGGGGTCAGTTGCGGGCTCGGGGCGATCTCGATCAGCTTCTGGTTGCGGCGCTGGATCGAGCAGTCACGCTCGAACAGGTGCACCACGTTGCCGAAGCTGTCGCCAAGAATCTGCGCTTCGATGTGTTTCGGATTGACGATGCATTTTTCCAGGAACACTTCCGCGGAACCGAACGCCTTGGTGGCTTCGGAAATGACCCGTGGGAAAGCCTGTTCGAGTTCTTCACGGCTGTTGCAGCGACGAATACCGCGACCGCCGCCACCGGACGTGGCCTTGAGCATCACCGGGTAACCGATGCGATCGCCTTCGGTCAGGGCTTCTTCGATGCCCGACACGTTGCCTTCGGTGCCCGGGGTCACCGGTACGCCGGCCTTGATCATGCTGCGGCGAGCTTCGGTCTTGTCGCCCATACGGCGAATGACTTCAGCCGAAGGGCCGATGAATTTGATCCCGCGTTCGGCGCAGATCTCCGCCAGCTCGGCGTTTTCCGAAAGGAAGCCATAGCCGGGGTGCAACGCATCGCAGCCGGTTTCCACCGCCAGGTTCACCAGCTTGCGCGGGTTCAGGTAGCCGGCCAGAGGTTCGGCACCAATGCTGTGGGCCTCATCTGCACGCTTTACGTGCAGGGCATGACGGTCGGCGTCGGAGTAGATCGCGACCGAGCGAATGCCCATTTCGGCGCAGGCACGTACGATTCGTACGGCAATCTCACCACGGTTGGCGATCAGGATCTTTGTTATCACTTGGAGTTTCCCTTGAGCCGGTGGTACCCACGACCTGCTAGAACAGGTCGACGAGTGACCAAATGTTTCAATTTGGTCGCAGGTCCACACTAGCGCCCACAAGGGATTAACAAAAATGAATAAAAATTGGGTCGTGCATAAGTAAAGACTTATAGTTGATTCACCAGCCAGCGACGAGAGTGACCAGATAATGCGTAAGTCATTGATGCGTATGACTTTGCGGCAATTGCAGATCTTCAACGAGGTCTGTGATTTGCGGTCCTATAGCCGCGCGGCCGAGGAAATGTCGCTCACACAACCTGCCGTCAGCCTACAGATTCGTCAACTTGAAGAGCTGATTGGCCAGCCTTTGTTCGATTACGTCGGCAAAAAACTCTACATGACCGAAGCGGCTGAAGCGTTACAGCGGGCCAGTCGGGATATTTTCGGGCGCCTGGAAAACCTCGACATGCAGCTGTCGGACATGCAGGGCTCGTTGCAGGGGCAACTGAAACTGGCGATTGAATCCAGCGCCAAATACTTCGTGCCGCATCTGTTTGCCGCATTCAAACGCCAGCACCCGGAAGTGAACCTGCAACTGACGGTGGTCAATCGCGGTCAGGTCATTCGGCGCCTGTCGGACAACCGCGACGACCTGGTGATCATGTCCATGGTGCCTCAGGACATGGGCCTGGAATTCCTGCCGTTCCTGAACAACCCGATCGTCGCCGTGGCGCCGCCGGATCACCCGCTGTGTCATATGGGGCCGCTGCGCTTGCAGGATCTCGAGCCCTATACACTACTGCTGCGTGAGCCGGGCTCCGGGACGCGGCTGGCGTGCGAAGAATACTTCAAAGAGAAACGCGTGCACTTCAACCAGACCCAGGAGGTCTCGTCTGCCGAAGCCCAGCGTGAATGTGTACTGGCAGGCCTGGGCGTTGCGCTGTTGACGCGCCACGCCCTGAGCCTTGAGCTGGCAACCGGTGGACTGATCGAGCTGCCGGTCGAAGAGCTGCCGCTGTTTCGCAGTTGGTGCCTGGTGCAGGCCAAGGCGAAACGCCTGTCACCGGTGGCTCACGCCTTCCTGGCGTTTATCCGTAGCGAACGGATTCAGATCAGCGCGCTGGTTGAGCGTTTCGACGGGAAGTCGAGGGAGATGCCTGCCAGAAATTGAGCTCCAATTCCGGAAAATCGCCAATTTCGGCCAGAAGCTGACGGCGTTCGCAGCGATCTTCAATGGCGCGGCGAAATTCCATGCGGCGCTGATCTTCTTGCTGACGACGGGTTTTGACAGCGCTGTTGCGTTCTTCGTAGGGCATGGCCATTTCGAGTCTCCCAAGGCGAGTACGGGAGTTTCAAGATAGGCGCGGGGGATGACGGTTTGGCGGCTTGCGGGTTACAGATCGGTGAAAATTGTCGTCTTTGAGGACGCCATCGCGAGCAGGCTCGCTCCCACAGGAGATCGCGGTCAAAGGTGGGAGCGAGCCTGCTCGCGATTAAGGTCGGAACGACCTTACGACGACGTCAGTCGTCCAGCGCTTTCACCGACTTGGGCGACAACCGCAAGCTGCGCAGGCTGCGTTTGACGCTCTTGAGGTGGTTGACCAGGCTCGGGCCACGCGCCATGGCCACGCCCATCGCCAGCACGTCGATCACCACCAGGTGGGCGATACGCGACGTCAGCGGCGTATAGATTTCAGTGTCTTCATGCACATCGATCGCCAGATTGACCGTAGACAGCTCGGCCAATGGTGTCTGGCTCGGGCACAAGGTGATCAATGAGGCACCGCTTTCGCGCACCAGGTTGGCGGTGATCAGCAGGTCCTTGGAGCGCCCGGACTGGGAAATGCAGATGGCCACGTCAGTCGGCTTCAGCGTCACGGCCGACATCGCCTGCATGTGCGGGTCGGAATACGCCGCGGCGGTGAGCAGCAAGCGGAAAAATTTGTGCTGGGCATCCGCCGCGACCGCACCCGAGGCGCCGAAGCCGTAGAACTCGACACGCTGGGCTTGGGACATCAGTGTCACCGCCCGCTGCAACTCCAGCGGATCAAGTTTCTCGCGAACCTCCATCAGCGTATGCAGGGTGGTGTCGAAGATTTTCAGGCTGTAGTCAGCGACCGAATCGTCTTCGTGGATCGCAAACTGGCCAAAACTCGCACCCGCCGCCAGGCTCTGGGCCAGCTTGAGCTTCAGGTCCTGAAAGCCGGAACAACCGATGGCACGACAAAAACGCACGATGGTCGGCTCGCTGATGCCCACGCTGTGGGCCAGGTCGGCCATGGAGCTGTGCATCACGGCCGCAGGATCAAGCAGCACGTGGTCGGCGACCTTGAGCTCCGACTTGCGTAACAGGTGGCGAGACTGGGCGATGTGTTGCAGCAGATTCAAGGGGCTGGACTCTTTGTTATTGGCAGGTGCCGGGGATGTAGCACGCTTGTAGTTATACTACATGAATTGGCTTTTTGCCTGCTCAATGCGTTACCGGATCCCTCGATTTCAGGTGCCCGCGCTTCATGTAGCAGCCATGGCGCCTCTCCAGGTGCGCCGGGTGCGCGTTTTAATGGACAAAAGCGCCTTACGTATCCCCGTCAGCTTGCGCGTGCAGCAAACCTGCCAACGTCTCGGCCTCAACCGGGCGGCTAATCAAATAGCCCTGCACTTCATCGCAGCGCTCGGCTTTCAGGAACTCAAGCTGTTCTCCCCGCTCCACCCCTTCCGCCACGACCTTCAGCGACAGGCCATGAGCCATGGCAATGATCGCCCGAGTAATCGCCGCATCCTCGGTGCCCTCACCCAAGCCACGGATAAACGCCTGATCAATCTTCACGTAATCCACCGGGATGCGCTTGAGGTAGCTCAGGGAGGAGTAGCCAGTGCCAAAATCATCAATGGCCAGTTTCACCCCGAGATCACGCAACTGCTGGAAGGTTGCGATGATGTGTTCGACGCTATCCAGCAACTGGCTTTCGGTCAACTCCAGCTCCAGGAGGTGCGGCGCCAGCCCGGTTTCCTCCAGCACCTGGCGCACCAGACTGACCAGCTTGCCCTGGCGCAATTGATGCACCGACAGATTGACCGACACCCGAATCGCTTCAAGCCCCTGCCGTTGCCACTCACAGGCTTGCCGGCAGGCCTGACGCAGCACGAACTCACCGATCGGGCCGATCAATCCGGTTTCTTCAGCCAGGCCGATGAAATCCCCCGGTGGCACGCGGCCCATGGTCGGATGATCCCAACGCACCAACGCCTCGGCAGCATTGAGCTTGCCCGTGGCAAGGCACAGCTTGGGTTGGTAAAACACCTTCAGCTGTTGTTCTTCGACGGCCTTGCGCAAATGGTTTTCCAGCTGTAACCGCTCCAGCGTGCTGGCTTGCAAACTGTCGGTGTAAAACTGGAAATTATTGCCACCCAGATGTTTGGCGTGCTGCATGGCCATGTTCGACTGACTGACCAATACCGATATTTCCCGCGCGCTGTCCGGCAACAAGCTGATGCCCATCGACACGCTGACCACCAGTTCATGCCCCTCAATGGTCACCGGCAAACGTAGCTTGCTCGCCAGGCGAGTCGCCACCCGCGCCAGGCTCGAAAGGTTGCCGTAAGAGTTGAACAGCACGGCAAACTCATCACCGGAAAGGCGCGCGATGGTGTCTGCTTCAGGCAATGCATTCACCAGCCGCCGGGCCATTTTCTGCAGCAACTGATCGGCGACTTCATGCCCCAGGCTGTCGTTGAGTTGCTTGAATCGATCGAGGTTGATGTGCAGCAACGCCAGGCTGCGATAACCGCCCTGTCGTACTCGTTGGTGAGCCTCGCTGAGTCGTTCGCGAAACATCGCGCGGTTGGCCAGACCGGTAAGTTCATCGTAATGGGTCAGATAGCGCATGCGCTCTTCGGATTCCCGGCGGGCTGAGAGATCGGCGAAGAAGCCCACAATATGGCTTACATTTCCCCGGGTATCGCGCACAGCATTCAGTTGCAGCCATTGCGGATACATCTCGCCGTTCTTGCGGGTTTCCACCAATTCGCCCTGCCAGCTGCCTTGCTGCTCCAGCGCCTGATGTATTGCGGCGTAATGTCGACGCGCATCGCGACTGCATGGCAGCTCGATGACATTGCGCCCGATCATGTCCTCGATGTCATAGCCGGTCACCCGACTGAAGGCTTGATTGATCGCGATCAGGGCATAGTTCGGATCGAAAATCACGATCCCTTCGCTGGCCGCCTCGAACACGGTCGCCGCCAGTTGTTGCTGCTCTTCCAGGCCTTTGCTGACGCTGATGTCGCGGCGAGTGCCGACCATGCGAATCACCCGGCCGTTTTTGGCGCGCTCGACCGCCCGCCCGCGGTCCTCGATCCAGACCCAGTGGCCGTCGCCATGCCGCACGCGATACTCGATTTGATAGTCCTCGGTGCGGCCCTTCAAATGCTCGACCAGCGCCCTTTTCAGCGCAGGAAGATCCTCGGGATGAAGGCGCGGCTTGAGGTGACGCAGTATTGCCGTGACCTGTTCCGGCTCAAGGCCGAACAATTCCTGAATCTGCGTGTGATGGACTTCGTCGGTTTGCAGATTCCAGTCCCACAACCCCAACTCGCTGGCCTTCAATGCCAGCGCCAGACGCGCCTCACTCTTGCTCAGTGCCTGGTTGGCGGCGTCCAGTTCCAGGCTGCGCTGGGCGACACGGTTTTCCAGGTCGATCTGAATCTCTCGCAATTCATCCTCGGCACGTCGACGCTGTTCTATCTCCCTGGCCAGCTTCTGATTGAGCTGATCACTGCAGCTTTGCGCCTGCTGCAGATGCTCGATCAGTGCCTGATTCTGAAAGCGTCGCATCAAGCCCCGATCGATCAATCGATTGACTTGCCAGGCAACCACGCTCAATGCACCGAGCAGGATCAGCCCGAACCAGCCCCAACCTTGCTGCTGTTCGTCAGCCCCCCAAAACATATAGGCAATGGCCGGCAACAGGCAGGGCAAGGTGAATGACAGGAAGGCCGGCAAGCTGACCGCATAAGCCACGCTGGCCGAAAGTGCTGCGGCACCGATGAGGCCGAAGACCCAGGCTTGCTGAATGAAGTTATCGGCGGGAACCAGGGCGATGCCGGCACCGGCCAGGGTCAGACCGGTTAGACCGGAGCCCAGCAAAAACATTCGCCGCCAAATGGGATGGGCCTGACGGTTGGGAATGGCCGAATCAAAGGCTGCGACCTGAATCACCCGCAATGCCACCAAAGACAACAACCACACCAGCCAGACACTGACCAGGAAATAGCGCTGCGGGCTCCAGAGCAAACCGGCACAGACCAGGCCATTGATCAGCATGAACAACGTGGGCAGCAGCGAGCCCTGATACAACAGGCGCGTGCGTTCGACCGCCATTTCCATGGCGTACTGTTTACGGATCACCCGCGGCTCCACAGTGGGGCCCGACAGGTCGAAGCTGAGGGTCATAGGCGATGTTCTTGTTCTTATAATGGTGAGCATGTGCCCGAAACTGCTCGGAGCATACACAAGCAATTGCCCGGACCAAACTGCTGCTGATCAATAAATCGCCAAATTTTTCAGCCGCCGACGCCACTGAAAATGCTCAAGGCACGCCCCGCCAGCGCCTGCAGCCGATGACTGACCGGTCGTCCTTCGCATAACTTTCATCGGTTAAAGCGAAGCGGGGTTTGCCCGGTGTGTCGCGGCCCCCTAGAATGCCCCGATGCGCGATGATCTCTCCCTTCTGCTGAACTCCCTCAACGATGCCCAACGCCAGGCCGTAGCTGCCCCCGTGGGTCGTCAGTTGGTCCTGGCCGGTGCTGGTTCCGGTAAAACCCGAGTGCTGGTGCACCGTATCGCCTGGTTGATCCAGGTCGAAAACGCCTCGCCCCACTCCATCCTGTCGGTGACTTTCACCAACAAGGCTGCTGCCGAGATGCGCCAGCGCATCGAGCAGTTGATGGGTATCAACCCGGCCGGCATGTGGGTCGGCACCTTCCACGGCCTGGCGCACCGCTTGTTGCGGGCGCACTGGCAGGAAGCGGGCTTGAGCCAGACCTTCCAGATTCTCGACAGCGATGACCAGCAACGGCTGGTCAAGCGGGTGATCCGCGAACTCGGCCTGGACGAACAGCGTTGGCCGGCCCGCCAGGCCCAATGGTTCATCAATGGCCAGAAAGACGAAGGCCTGCGCCCGCAACACATTCAAGCCAGCGGCGACCTGTTCCTGGCGACCATGCGCGGCATCTATGAAGCCTACGAGGCCGCCTGCCTGCGTGCGGGCGTCATCGACTTCTCCGAGTTGCTGCTGCGCGCCCTCGATCTGTGGCGCGATCACCCAGGCCTGCTCGCTCACTATCAAAAGCGCTTCCGGCACATCCTGGTGGACGAGTTCCAGGACACCAACGCCGTGCAATACGCCTGGTTGCGCCTGCTGGCCAAGGGTGGCGACAGCCTGATGGTGGTGGGCGACGATGACCAGTCGATCTACGGCTGGCGCGGCGCGAAAATCGAGAACATCTACCAGTATTCCGAAGACTTCCCGGACGCCGAAACCATTCGCCTGGAGCAAAACTATCGCTCCACCGCGGGTATCCTGAAGGCAGCCAACGCCTTGATCGCCAACAACACCGGGCGCCTGGGCAAAGAGCTCTGGACCGATGGCGGCGAAGGCGAAGCGATCAATTTGTACGCCGCGTTCAATGAACATGACGAAGCCCGCTACGTTGTCGAAACCATCGAAAGTGCGCTGAAAACCGGCTTGTCTCGAAGCGATATCGCGATTTTGTATCGCTCCAACGCCCAATCGCGGGTTCTGGAAGAAGCTTTGCTGCGCGAGCGCATCCCATACCGCATTTATGGCGGCCAGCGCTTCTTCGAACGGGCGGAAATCAAAAACGCCATGGCCTACCTGCGCTTGCTCGAAGGACGGGGCAACGACGCCGCGCTGGAACGGGTCATCAACGTGCCGGCCCGTGGTATCGGCGAAAAAACCGTCGAAGCGATCCGCGACCATGCGCGCCACAGTGATGTATCGATGTGGGAAGCAATGCGCCAACTGGTGGCCAACAAAGGCCTGACTGGCCGTGCGGCCGGTGCCCTTGGCGCGTTTATCGAGCTGATCGAGAACCTCGCCGCCAAGTGCATGGAAATGCCGCTGCACCTGATGACCCAAACCGTCATCGAGCAGTCGGGGCTGATCGCCTATCACGAAGCGGAAAAAGGCGAGAAAGGCCAGGCCCGGGTAGAAAACCTCGAGGAACTGGTCAGCGCCGCGCGCAACTTCGAAAACAGCGAAGAAGACGAAGACCTGACGCCATTGGCAGCGTTCCTCGGTCACGCGTCGCTGGAGGCCGGCGATACGCAGGCCGACGAGCACGAAGACAGCATTCAACTGATGACCCTGCACAGCGCCAAGGGCCTGGAATTCCCTTATGTGTTCCTGGTGGGCATGGAAGAAGGTCTGTTCCCGCACAAGATGAGCCTGGAAGAACCCGGTCGCCTTGAGGAAGAGCGGCGTCTGGCCTACGTAGGCATCACCCGGGCGATGCAGAACCTGGTGATGACCTATGCCGAAACCCGACGCCTTTATGGCAGCGAGACCTACAACAAGGTCTCGCGTTTCGTACGCGAAGTTCCGAAAGGCCTGATTCAGGAGGTGCGGCTGTCCAACAGCGTCAGCCGTCCGTTTGGTGGCAACCAGTCGATGAGTGGTAGCAACCTGTTCAGCGGCAGCGAGATTCCGGAAACCGGCTTCAGTCTGGGTCAGACTGTGCGCCATTCGATCTTCGGTGACGGCGTGATCCTCAACTTCGAGGGCGCCGGTGCTCAGGCCCGGGTGCAGGTGAACTTCAGCGAAGGCAGCAAGTGGTTGATGCTGGGGTATGCGAAGCTGGAAGCGATCTAGCTTTTCTGTGGGAGCGAGCTTGCTCGCGATAGCGGTAGATCAGTCGACATTGTTTCTGGCTGTCAGTCCGTCATCGTCGGAGCGCCGCCCGGAGCAAGCTCGCTCCCACAGGTTGTAGACAGGCTCCAGGCCGATATCTGAATTTAAAGGTGCGATGAGATGGGCACAGGTTTCTTTTCTTCCTGGACATTCTGGGCCCTGTTATCGGCGGCATTCGCGGCAATGACCGCCATTTTCGCGAAAGTCGGCATCGAAAACGTCAACTCAGACTTCGCCACCCTGCTACGTACGATAGTGGTATTGGTCAGCCTGGCCTTGATTTTGTACGCCACGGGCCAATATCAGTCATTGGGATCGATCTCTGCGAAGAGCTACCTGTTCCTGCTGTTGTCGGGCCTTGCCACCGGTGCATCGTGGATCTGTTATTTCCGTGCACTCAAGGTCGGTCCGGCGTCACTGGTTGCCCCAGTGGACAAACTCAGCGTGGTGCTGGTGGCTGTTCTTGGCGTTGTCCTGCTGGGAGAAAAACTCGACCTGCGCCAATGGGGCGGAATCGGTCTGATCACGGCCGGTGTCGTCATGCTGGCCCTACGGCGCTAGGCGAACGTCCTACAAAACTTATCCACTCATCTGACATATCAAAGTCAAAAGGCCCTATTGCGCTGACTGAAGCTGAACACGACCTGTCAGGCAAAAGCCCGAAACACTCTGCCGCTAGCCAGTAACACTTCAGCTGTGCAACATGGCGCGCGTGCCTTCCACAAATGGGAATTCCCTTTATGAAACGTTTTCTTAGCATCGCCATGGCGTTGTGCATCGGCCTGACGATGAGTCTCGACGTCAATGCCGCCAAGCGCTTCGGTGGTGGCAAAAGCGCCGGCGCTGCGCCGACACACCAGACCAGCCAGATGGCTCCTTCTTCTCCAGGCATGGGCGGCGCTGCGGCGACCGCTGGTGCTGCCGGTGCCGCTGGCGCCGCTGCCAAGGCCGGTGGCGCTTCGCGCTGGCTCGGCCCTCTGGCCGGTATCGCGGCCGGCGGCCTGCTGGCCTCCATGTTCATGGGTGGCGGCTTCCAGGGCATGCAGATCTTCGACATCCTGATCATGGCGGTCATTGCGTTCCTGATCTTCCGCTTTATCGCCGCCCGTCGTCGCAAGCAGCAAGAGCACTACGCTCCGGCCGGCCACGCACCGATGCAACGTGAGGCATTCGAACAAAAGCCCGCCGGCGGTTCGATCTTCGGTGGATCGCCAGCGCCTGTTGCCACTCGTCCAGTGATCAACGCGCCAGCCTGGTTCAATGAAAGAAACTTCGTCGAAGCGGCGCGCAATCACTTCCAGTCCCTGCAACAGCACTGGGACGCCAACGAAATGGACAAGATCGCCGAGTTCGTGACCCCGCAAATGCTGGAGTTCCTCAAGCGTGAGCGTGCTGACCTGGGCGACGGTTTCCAGTCCACCTACATCGACAACCTCAATGTACAGCTGGACGGTGTGGACGATCGCGCCGACAAGACCATCGCCACCCTGACTTTCACTGGCGTGTCGAAAACCTCGCGTTTCGACCAGGGTGAAGTCTTCAGCGAAAGCTGGAACATGGAACGTGCACAGGGCGAAAACCAGCCTTGGCTGGTAGCCGGTATCCGCCAGAACGGCTGATCCCGCGTAGTTCTATTCGGAAGGTGCCGAGCCTGTTTTTAACGCCGTATGATCGACGCGCAGGCACGTTCCGGACAGAACTTCACCTGCTGTAAACAAAACCCCGGCTCAGGCCGGGGTTTTCTATTTCGCGGTTGCATCTATAGCAAGCTACTGTATAAACCGCCCCATATAAACCGCGCCATACAAGCAAGAGGATCCCGGACGTGGAAGAAATCATCGAACAACTGCGTGAAGCCAACGAACCGGTACCGGTCCCCTTGGAATTGCCTGACGAAGACCTGCTGGTCGAAATCGAAGAACAATTGTTCATCGACATTCCGTTTGTCTTCAGAGAGTTTCTGCTGACCGTCAGCGACGTGGTCTACGGCAGCCTGGAACCGGTCACCGTGACCGACCCTCAATCCCACACCTACCTGCCCGACGTTGCTGCCAACGCCTGGGACGCCGGTGTCGATCGCAGCATGATTCCGATTTGCCAGGACGGAGACGACTACTATCTGGTCGAAGAAGACGGCACCGTGGTGCTTTGGCAAGCTGAAGAAGAGCTCATCGCCGAAGAAACCTGGGAGTCGGTGTGGCACTGGGCGCGGGACGTCTGGCTGGAAAGCTGATCCAGTCAACGCCGCTGGGTGGTCAATGCCCGGACGACTCCTTGTGATTGTCGAGGGTTTCCAGCAACGCCACCTGCATCCGCGTATGCACACGAATGAACCAGCGCCACAGCAGTGCCGCCACGGCGGCCGCGACCACGGCGATCAGTACCAGCAACTTGTTGGTCGGCAGAATACTGGCCGACAAGGCTGCCAGCAGTAAAAAGATCACCAGCAGCGACAGGATCGGGATCACTTCGGCGATTACCCGGCGCACTCGCTGCGTGTGGCGCCCGGCCATCTCCGGCTTCACGCCCATTTCCGCCAACAACATCGACAGTGCCTTTAGCTTGCGGTACGCCGCAATCAAAAACGGCAGCGATAACAGCAGCGCCCCACCCCAGATCAACGCCTTTTGCCAGCTCGGATCGCTGATCCAGCCTTGCAGGTACGCCGACATGCGTTCGGCGAAGTACGCCCCCGAGAAGAAGATCGCGATCACGAGCGCCAGATTGACTCCAACCTGCAGCAAAATCCTGCGAATCATGGATGCCAGTAACGCGCCCTCACCCTGAGGCTGGATGCTACGCAGCCATTCGCCGTACATCCCCAACACCCGTCCCAGGCGGTCTGGCATGGCGCCGGCAAGCTTGATCGACAATGGATCAGCCGCACGAATCAGATAAGGCGTCAGCAAGGTCGTGATCACCGAAACCGCCACAGCCACGGGGTACAGAAAGTTACTGGTAACCTGCAACGTCATGCCCAGTGCCGCGATGATGAAAGAGAATTCGCCAATCTGTGAAAGACCCATCCCGACACGCAGCGAGGTGCGTCCGTCATTGCCGGCGATAAATGCACCAAGGCCACAGGACAGCATCTTGCCGAGCACTACGGCTACGGTAATGACGGCAATTGGCCAGGCGTACTGAAGCAGGATCGCCGGATCGAGCATCAGCCCGATGGCCACAAAGAAAATCGCACTGAAAAGATCGCGAACCGGTTCAATCAGTCGTTCAATTTTCAGCAGTTGCCGCGACTCCGCCATGATCGCGCCGATCAGGAATGCCCCGAGGACCATGCTGTATTCAAGCTTGACCACCAGCAGGCAGAAGCCAAAACACAGGCCCAGCACCGTGATCAGCAGCATTTCGTTGCTTTCGAACCTGGCGACGTAGGCCAGCAGCCGCGGCACCATCAGGATGCCGATGACCAATGCGACGATCATGAACAGCGACAGTTTGCCGACCGTGGAAAATACTTCGCCGGAGCTGACCGTACCGCTGACGGCGATGCTGGATAACAGCGCGATGATGCCAATGCCCAGAATGTCTTCGACGATCAGCACCCCGAATATCAACTGGGCAAATCGCTCGTTCTTCAACTTCAGATCGTTGAGCGCCTTGACGATAATAGTGGTCGAGGAAATCGCCAGAATCGCGCCGAGGAACAGTGAATCCATGGTGTTCCAGTCAAACCAGCGGCCAATTTCGTAGCCGATCCAGATCATCAGCACGATTTCCAGGAACGCCGCGATGAATGCCGTGGCCCCAACCTTGAACAGCTTGCGCAGGCTGAACTCCAGGCCCAGGCAGAACATCAGGAATATCACTCCCAGTTCGGCCAGGGTCTTGATGGTTTCTTCGTCGTGGATCAGGCCGAATGGCGGAGTGTGCGGGCCAATGATGAAACCGGCGACGATGTAGCCCAGCACTACCGGTTGTTTCAGCCGATGGAAGAGTACGGTTACCACGCCTGCGATCAACATGATCACTGCCAGATCCTGAATGAAACTGATGGCATGCATGGCGTGAGACTCCCTGGATGGTATTGCTCGATCCCCGGAAGCAGGAAAAGTCTGATCGAGCAGAACAAAAATCGGAATTGCACGTAGGAAATGCCCTTGAGGCAAGGCTTTTTGCAGGGTAACACCGCGACTTCTGACAGAAAGGCGGTGCAATATATGGAAACAGATCGTTCCGGCGTGACGGCGACTCCGCACCCGGCGTCCCGATAACTGTTGGTTTGAAAAAACCGCTGAGGCACCCGCAGAGGTGCATCCCTCAAACCTGGCCTTGACCCGTGAGAATGCTATGGAACCCGGAAACGCCCAGCTGTCGATGACGGTATTGATGACCCCTGACATGGCCAACTTCTCTGGCAATGTTCACGGCGGTACCCTGCTCAAATACCTAGACGAAGTGGCCTACGCCTGCGCCAGCCGTTATGCCGGCCGCTATGTGGTGACCCTGTCGGTGGATCAGGTCATTTTCCGTGAGCCGATCCATGTCGGCGAACTGGTGACCTTTCTCGCCTCGGTCAACTACACCGGCAACACCTCCATGGAGGTGGGCATCAAAGTGGTGACCGAGAACATCCGCGAACGCTCGGTGCGCCACACCAACAGTTGCTTCTTCACCATGGTCGCGGTGGATGACCAGCGTAAACCTGCATCGGTACCACCGCTGCAACCGCAGAACAGCGAGGACAAGCGCCGCTATATGCAGGCTCAACAGCGTCGGCAGATTCGTCAGGAGTCGGAAAAGCGCTATCAGGAGATCAAGGGCGACGTCTAAGTGGTCTGTCAGGCTGATGGTGTTCGTTAGATAGCCTTCGTCGGATCGCCGCCCGGAGCAAGCCCGCTCCCACACTGGATCTATGCAACACCGAAGATCAAATGTGGGAGCGGGCTTGCTCGCGAATGGGGTCAATGCAAAATCAAAGGCTGATCGAGGTCGCCTCGAACCGCACCCGCGGATGGGCAATCCGGTCCTGGGCCCGGACCAGTTCCAACTCGTAGCTGGTACACGCCTGGGTTTCCAGCAGCACTTCATGCACCGCCGACGCCGTGAACTCGAAAGCTGCCACCAGGCTGTCACCCAACAACACACGCGCCAGGAACAGCCCGGACGTCAGATCGCCCACGCCCACCGGCTGACGCGGGAACGCCAGCAGCGGACGCTGCAAGTGCCAGCTGCCTTCGGCCGTTACCAGCAGCATCTCGAAGGCCTCTGCCGATTTGCCTGGGTAGTCCAGATGCTTGACCAGCACTGCTTTCGGGCCGCGCGCCAACAATGCACGTGCCATGGCCAGGCAATCGAACAGCGATTGCGGCTTGCGCCCGGAGAAGCTGTCCAGCTCCAGCTGGTTCGGACACATGAAGTCCGCCACGGCGGCGGCCTCTTCCAACAGGAAATCACTGACCTCCGCCGGAACACTGCAGCCCTTCTCCGGATGCCCCATGACCGGGTCACACAGGTACAGCGCCTTGGGATTCATCGACTTGATCCGCGCCACCCCTGTCAGGATCGCCCGGCCTTGGGCCGCACTGCCGAGGTAACCGGAGAGCACCGCATCGCAGTTACCCAACTCGCCAATCGCCGCGATACCCTCGACCAGGTCGGGGATCTGGTGCGGCGCCAGCACCTCACCGGCCCACTGACCGTACTGGGTGTGATTGGAGAACTGCACGGTGTTGAGCGGCCAGACATTCACCCCGACCCGTTGCATCGGGAAAACCGCGGCGCTGTTGCCGGCGTGACCGAATACCACGTGGGACTGGATAGCGAGCAAATGCGGTGTACGTTTCATGCGGTGGATTTCCGTAAAACGATTGAAATTCTAGCCGCGCAGTATGCGACTAAACGCAGCCTGTACGACAGACCAGCGACGCAGTTAAGCTGACACTATCTTGTTGGAGCACCCTGTTGATGCTGACCCTTGGAAATATATTCGTGCTGATGCTGTTCGCCACTGCCGGCGCATGGCTATGGCACAACCACGGCTTGCGCGAGCGCGCGCTGGAGCGGGTCAAGCAGCATTGCGGCAAACTCGGGATCGAATTGCTGGACGGCAACGTGGCCTTGAAAAGAATCGCGTTCATCAAGGATGCCAGTGGTCGGCGACGCCTGGCCCGTGTGTACAACTTCGAATTCACTGTGACCGGTGAAAGCCGGCACAACGGCACCATCACCCAGTTCGGCGCTCACAGCGCACAGATTGAGCTGGCGCCCTACCCGGTCCCGTTCGACGAAACCGAACCAGTGGTCGACGTGGCGAAACCTCGCGCGGAAGTGATCGAGCTGAGCCAGTGGCGTCAGGACCATACCAAGTGGCGGCCTTGAGCCGTTAACACGATCCGGGGCGGCACGCTGCCAGCTCACGCTGCAGTCGTTCTGCATTCTGCGCCTCACTGAAAATCAGCTCGATACGCGAGTCCTGCCGCCATTCACTGGGCTGCCAGTGCAGCACCGAGTTATCCACCGCGTTCGCCGAAACCCAGCCGTGGGCGCTGTGGATAACCAGCTTCGCCCGCCTCCAGGCAAGGCTTTCAAGCCACCGGCCAACCAGAGCGGCATCAAACACCTGGCTTGCGTGCCAACGCCATCCGATGCTCCAGCCTCCTTCCTGTTCCTGGCTCAAGCAAATGGGCAACGCAGGATCGCTCCAGACCGCCGGCAACTGCGCCAATCCCTTGGGCAAGGCGAAGTTATCCACACCTGCCAGCGCCTTGGCATTCAGCCCCGGCAATTCGCTCAAGGGTAAAGCCGCCTGTTGCGTCCAGCACAGGGGGAGCGGCGGCAATTGTCCGGCGATTCGCTGGCGACTGTCTTCGTCGAGACCTTCAGACTTGTTCAACAGCAGCAATCCCGCATGGCCCAGCGCTTGCTGTTGAACATCCGGCAGCGGTTTGCCAGCGGCGAGCAACTGGGCATCCAACACCAGCACACAAGGCTGAACAGCCAACACGCCTTGCCACGGCGCCTCACTCAATTGCCTGAGCAACTGCGCCGGATGCCCCAGCCCTGAGGGTTCGATGAACAGCCGATCCGGTTGCGCCTTGCGCAACAAGCGCCCAAGACCAATCTGAAACGGCGCACCGTTGACGCAACACAAGCAGCCACCGGCCACTTCCCCCAGTGCGATACCATCGGCGTCCCGGGTCAGTAGCGCAGCGTCGAGACCGATCTGGCCAAACTCGTTGATCAACACCGCCCACCGCTCGCCAGCCGGGCGCTGGGCCAGCAGGTGCTTGATCAGGCTGGTCTTGCCGGCGCCCAACGGGCCGGCAATGACATGAGTGGGGATATTCTGCAGCATGGTTGATGATTTCTGAGGAGGTGGTGGATGCGGTTGATCGGCTTGTCGTTGCTCCTGGCACTCGTTTCAGGCGAGGCACTGGCCCAGGCGTGTGTGGTTCACAGCCAGGGCGAGCGGCTTGACGTCCAGCTTTGCCAGCAGAACCGCAACATCCCGCCAAAGCTCTTTGCCGATGGCTTCTGCCAGCCGAACCTGGCGGGGCAGAAAGTCGAAGTGCAGTATGTCGATCAATGCCCCGGCGGCGCATTTGGTATCTGCAGCAACGCCCAAGTCGCCAATATGCCCTACCGACAGGATATTCACTATTACGGCGTTGCCGCCGACGCGGCGTATTTGCAGCCGTACTGCGAGGCCCAGAGCCAGGGCACCTGGCTCAAGCCTTGAAACGCCAGTAGTGGATCAGGCGGCTTCTTCATACCAAGGGCCGAATGGATCAGGCAGCAAACGCCAGCCCTCTACGCCCAGCGCCATTTCCTCATCGGTCAGCAGGCATGCGTCCAGCTCGGCCGTGAGTTGCGTGAAGTCGATGTTCTGGCCGATGAACACCAGTTCCTGGCGACAATCCCCGCTGTCGGCGGTCCAGTTTTTCATGATCCCGGTGGTACTTTCTTCGTCCTGCGGCCATTGGTTTTTCGGTACGAAACGCCACCAGCGCCCGGCAAAACCATAGCGCATCAAACCACCGGCCTGAGACCAACTGCCGGCGTCCATGTGCTTGCTCGCCAGCCAGAAAAAGCCCTTGGAGCGCAGCAGCTTGCCGTTGTCCCAAGGACCGTCGATGAAGTTGAAGAAACGCTGCGGATGGAACGGCCGGCGAGCCCGGTAAGCACTGGAAGCGATGCCGTACTCTTCGGTCTCCGGTACGTGTTCGCCGCGCAGTTCCTGCAACCATCCCGGTGCCTGGGCAGCCTTTTCGAAGTCAAAACGACCGGTGTTGAGAATCTTGTTCAAAGGGATTTCGCCCATCGCCATCGGAATGATTTCCGCCCGGGCGTTGAGCCGTTCAAGTATGGCGATCAGTTCTTCGCGTTGGTGGCGGCTGATCAAGTCGATCTTGCTGAGCAAAATCACATCGGCGAACTCGACTTGCTCGATCAATAGATCGGTAATTGAACGTTCGTCTTCTTCCCCAAGTGTTTCTCCTCGGGAAGCCAGGCTTTCGGCAGCCTGGTAATCGAGCAGGAAGTTCATGCCATCGACCACCGTGACCATGGTGTCGAGACGTGCGATGTCGTTGAGGCTCTGGCCGTTTTCATCGCGGAAGGTGAAGGTTTCCGCCACCGGCAGCGGTTCGGAAATACCGGTGGACTCGATCAGCAGATAGTCGAAGCGACCCTCCCTGGCGAGTTGACTCACCTCCTCCAGCAAGTCTTCACGTAACGTACAGCAAATACACCCGTTACTCATCTCCACCAACCGCTCTTCAGCCCGATTAAGGCTGACATCGCGCTGGACTTCGGTGCCATCGACGTTGATTTCGCTCATATCGTTGACGATTACTGCAACTCGCAATCCATCGCGATTACGTAGTATGTAATTAAGAAGTGTACTTTTTCCGGCGCCAAGAAAGCCGGAGAGAACGGTCACGGGGAGTCGATTGGACATCTGCATATTCCTCACAGGGATGCCCGGTCGCTGTGTCGGGCTTGCTTAATGTTATACTATAACAGCAAAAACAAACCATCCCTCTTGCCCGACAGGGCAAAGAACACGATGCTGAACGCCGCTCCCTTCGTGAGAAACCCCATGCGCAACGCCCTCAAACCTGCATTGATCATGTTTTCCCTGCTGGTGACTGCCGACGCGATGGCCCAGGTCCCAAGCCTGGCCAGATGCACCCGCAGCGCCAACCTGCTGGCCTGTGTGGATGCGGATGGCAACGCCTACAGCGTCAACACCGCCGGCAGCATCATCTACCTGCGGGGTTTCGAAACGGCCGGAAAACGCTATTGGGCGCAGACCAACAGCCGCTACGGCCAGCTTGTGTTTTTCACCGGTATCGCTTCCGACGGCGAGGCCTGGGTTGGCTACAACCAGCGCGTCGGCTGGACCACCATCAACCGGTTTTCCAGCTCTGGCGGCAGCAGCGCCAGGTTCACCTGCAGCCGGATCGCTGGCTGTTAAGTCTCTTTGTTTTTCTGTTGATGGCGTGAAATCAGGCTGAACATGTGGCGGTTGCGCATGATGAAAGTCTGTTCATGAAAAAGGCATCGTCGACTGCATTGTTATACTATAACATTGTAAATCAACTCCCACGATGGACCTGCTCATGAATGCGCTGACTCTGCCGGATATCGCCGCGCAGGCCTCAAGCCAAGCCCTGCCACTGGAGTGGGTGGGCATGTGCGGCATTGCTCTTCCCGTTTTGTTTGATGGCCAACGACTGAATGCAAAGGTCGATGCCGGCGTGAGCCTCGACGATGGCAACGCGCGCGGCATTCACATGTCACGGCTCTATCTGGCGCTTGAGTTGCTCGAGCAGGAAAGCCTTTCACCGGCTTTATTGCGGCGGGTTTTGCAGCGTTTTCTTGAGAGTCATGAAGGGCTGTCCAGCAGTGCGCACCTAACAATTCATGCCGATTTATTGTTGAAAAGGCTGGCGCTGATCAGCCCGCTGGCTGGCTGGAAAAGCTATCCAGTCAGCATCAAAGCACGTTTGAAAAACGCGATGTTCCACGTGGAACTAAAAATCGACGTGCCTTATTCCTCAACTTGCCCATGCTCCGCGGCCCTTTCTCGACAGCTGATTCAGCAGCAATTCGTCGATGATTTCGCCAACAAACCACTGCAACACGCCGACGTTTTAGCCTGGCTCGGCTCCACGAACGGCATAGTCGCCACACCTCACAGCCAACGCAGCAGCGCAAAGTTGCTCGTACGGTTGGCTGATTTTTTGGACGAGTTGCCCCTGATCGCCGTCATCAACGACGCCGAAGCCGCACTCTGCACCGCCGTTCAAACAGCGGTAAAACGCGCCGACGAACAAGCCTTCGCCCTGGCCAATGGTCAGAACCTGATGTTCTGCGAGGACGCCGCACGCCGTTTGAATCTGGCCCTGAAACGCTCCACAGGCATCAATGCCTTCCATATTCGCGTCACCCACGCCGAAAGCCTGCACGCCCATGACGCCGTAGCCGAAAGCCGTTTCAACTGGGAGGCCACATGATTGCTTGCCACGCCTTGCGCTGGGGCGCACCGGGGCAGCCACTCACACCAGCGCTGGACTTCGAACTGCCAAAGGGCAGCCTGACCGCCATCATCGGTACGAACGGCTCCGGGAAAAGCAGCCTGTTGAAGGTCATCGCTGGCCTGCAAAAACCGTTGGCCGGAAAGGTGCGACTGGATGTTCCCCTCAAGGGCGGTGTGTCGTTCCTGCCCCAGCAACAACACCTGGACAGGCAATTTCCGATCAGCCTTCAGGCATTGGTCGCTGCCGGCTTCTGGGGTAACAAACAGTCACCGGAGATCCGCAGCCAACGACTGAAATCCGTCCTCGAAAACTGGTGCCTGAACGGCCTGGAAGACCGACCCTTGATGGCCCTCTCCGGCGGCGAATTGCAACGCGCCCTGCTCGCCCGATTGAGCCTGACCGACGCGCCCCTGCTGTTGCTCGATGAACCCCACGCGGCCCTTGATGAACTCGGCCAGGCACTGCTCTGGAAGCACATACACGAATGGCACCTCGAAGGCCGGACACTGATAGTGGTGTGCCATGACCTCGCCGCCGTCCGCGAGCACATCCCACACACCTTGCTGATCAAAAGCAGTGGATGCGCATTCGGCCCGAGCATCGAACTGATCCACCAACCACCCCAAGCGCAGGTGGCCTGATGATCGCTGCCGCGCAGCTTTGGCAACCGTTCCACGAGTTCGTCTTCATGCGTCGGGCACTGCTCGGTGGTTTGGTCCTGGCGTGCAGCACGGCTCCCCTGGGAGTGTTTCTGATCCTGCGGCGCATGAGCTTGATCGGCGATGCCGTCGCCCACGGCATCCTTCCCGGTGCGGCCCTGGGTTTCTGGTTTGCCGGGTTGAGCCTCCCTGCGTTGACCATCGGTGGCCTCGGTGCCGGCCTGAGCATGGCTGGCCTCGCGGCCTGGATTACGCGACGCACCGGCCTGCGAGAGGACGCCAGCCTCGCGGCGATCTACCCGATTTCCCTGGCCGGTGGCGTGCTGATTCTCGGCATCGCCGGCAAACGCCTGGACCTGTTGCACCTGCTGTTTGGCTCGGCGCTGGCGGTCGACGGCCCGACCTTGACCGGCATGCTTTGGGTCTCGGGCCTGAGCCTGATTGCCATGGTGCTGATCTACAAACCACTGCTTCTCGACACCCTCGACCCGCTTTTTCTGCAAACCGTCAGCCGACTCGGCCCACTGGCCCACGGCGTGTTCCTGACGCTGGTGGTGTTGAATCTGGTCATCGGCTTCCAGGCGATCGGCGCGTTGATGGTGGTCGGCCTGATGATGTTGCCTGCTGCCGCGGCGCGTTTCTGGAGTCGTCGTCTGCCGGTGCTGATCGTCGTCGCCGCCTTGCTCGGCAGCCTCTCGGTGTGGCTCGGTTTATTGATCTCGTTCTATTACTCGCTGCCCAGTGGCCCGGCAATCGTGCTGGTGGCCGGCGGTGGGTATCTGTTGTCCGTGGTGTTCGGGCCGGTGCACGGCTTGCTGCGCCACCCGCCTTTGCTCACATCCCAATGAGGTGTTACCCGATGCGCGCTTTACTCGTGCTGTTCAGCTTGATGGTGTCGATGTCACTGTCTGCCGCCGAAAAACTTCAGGTGGTCACCAGCTTCAGCATCCTTGCTGACATGACCCGACAGATCGGCAAGGAGCATATCCAAATCACCAACATGGTTGGCCCGGACGCGGATGCCCACACCTACGAGCCGACACCGGACGACGCCAAAGCGCTGCTCAAAGCCAGGCTCATCATCAAGAACGGCCTGGGTTTCGAGCCCTGGCTGGATCGCCTGGTGACGAGCACAGAGACCCGGGCGCCGGTCATCAGCGCAAGCCACGGCGTCATCCCGCGTAGCCTGGATGAAGACGGCGAAACCGTTCCTGATCCGCACGCCTGGCATAACCTGGCGAACACCGAGTTGTACATCGCCAACATCACCAAGGCGCTGATCGCCGCCGACCCGGCGAACACCGCCGACTATGAGCGCAACAGCCAGGCGTATCTGAAACAGGTCTATGCCTTGCTCGCCGAAGCCAAGGCCAAACTCGGTTCACTGCCACCGGGCAACCGCAAGATCGTGACGTCCCATGACGCCTTCGGTTATCTCGGCCAGGCCTACGGCATCGAGTTCATGGCGCCTCAAGGCCTGTCCACCGAACGCGAACCTTCAGCCGCCGAAGTGGCCGCACTGATCACCCAGATTCGCCAGGCCAAAGTCAAAGCGGTGTTCATGGAAAACATCAAGGATGCTCGCCTGCTCAAGCAAATCGCGGATGAAAGCGGCGCGCAGATCGGCGGCACTTTGTACTCCGATGCCCTTGCGGCGAGCGGTCCGGCCAGCACCTTCACCGGGTTGTTCGGGTACAACCTCAACACCCTGTACAACGCGTTGAGCAAGCCATGATCCGCAAGAACCCTTCCGGCGATTTACCGCTGATTGCCGAGTCGGCCTACGTCGACAAAACGGCGATCATCTGCGGCAAAGTGGTGATCAGCGAGAACGTGTTCGTCGGGCCCTACGCGGTGATCCGCGCTGATGAAGTCGATGACTCAGGCGAGATGCAGCCGATCACCATCGGTGCCAACTCGAACATCCAGGACGGTGTGGTGATCCACTCCAAATCCGGTGCGGCGGTGACCATTGGCGAGTTCAGTTCCATCGCCCACCGCTCGATCGTGCATGGCCCCTGCACCGTGGGCAATCGAGTGTTCATCGGCTTCAACAGCGTGCTGTTCAACTGCGTGGTCGGTGACGGTTGCGTGGTGCGGCACAACTCGGTGGTCGACGGTCGTGACCTGCCTGAGGCCTTCTACGTGCCCTCCACCACGCGCATCGGCCCTAACACCGACCTCTCGCAATACCCGCCGGTGAGCGTCAGTGCCTCGGAGTTTTCCGAAGACGTGGCGCGCACCAACGTCGACCTGGTGCGCGGCTACAAAGCCCTGCAAAACGAGTTCTGACGCGGGTGGCCAAAAACAGCCATCGTGTCAGGACAAATTGCCTGGCACGACAAACGTCTTAATGTTTGCCCCTACGGTTTATGCGATAACGCTCGTTAGAAGCACCTGAGTACGCCGACCATGATCCAGATCACCCTGCCCGATGGTTCATTGCGTGAATACGACCAGCCACTGTCCGTGCACGAGGTGGCCGCCAGCATCGGCCCCGAACTGGCCAGCGCGGCTGTAGCGGGCCGAGTCAATGGTGTGCTGGTGGACTGTGAATACATGATCGAGGCGGATGCCCGGGTCAGCATTGTCACCCCCCGGGAGCCGGACGGCCTGGAGATCTTGCGCCGCTCCTGTGCCTTGATGCTGGCGATGGCGGTCAAGCAACTCCACCCGCATGCGCAAATGCGTGCGGGCAAGGAATTGGGCGACGGTTTCTTTTACGAGTTTGCCGTCGAGCCACCGCTGACCGCGGCAGACCTGCCCCTCATCGAAGCGCGCATGCAATCACTGGCAGCGACCAATCACTCGATCCGTCGTCGGCAACCGCGCGAAGAGGTCTCGCTGTACCGGCTGGGGGACACCGAGTACCAGAGCCATGGACCGCATGTCCCCACCACCAAAGTCTTGCAGGCGTTTACCCTCGACCACATCAACGGCACGTTACAACAACGGATCTACGGCACCTGCTGGTCCAGCCATCAGGAACTGCAACAGTGGTGCGTTCCACCCCACGTGGTCGTTGTGAGCATGGATGATCGCCAGGCGACTTATGCACAAGCGGTGACCGAATCCTTGCGCCAACGGGGCGTGCGCGCCAGGGCCGACCTGCGTAACGAAAAAGTTCACTACAAGATTCGCCAGCACAGCCAGACCGTGCCGTATCTGGTGGTGGTGGGCGAGAAAGAACAAGCTGGGGGATTTGTCAGTGTGCGCAGCCGCACGGGGGAAGATTTTGGCCGGATGCCTGTCGAGGCGGCGTGTGAATGGTTGAGTCGGCCGGGGATTTAGGGAGCTGTGCGGACGCTTTCGCGAGCAGGCTCGCTCCCACAGAGAACGCACAATCAATGTGGGAGCTGTGCTCGCGAAGCTCTTTTAAGCTCTTGGCTTCACCGTGCCGCAATCCTGTCCCAACCAGACGGCGCGGGATTCGAGGCTGCCCTTCTGCTGAATGCCGGTGGCGTTGAACGTCCCGTTGACCTTGGTGGTGAATTCGCGATCACTGAGGAATGTCGCCACGCCCGCACCCTGGGCTCTCGGGCAGCTGAAACGGAATTTCCACTGATTGCCGGAGCGGTCGGTGATTTCCTGCTTGCAGCCCGACTGCGGATCGGTCAGCGGAATGTTATCGGTCTTGACTTGCTCCGGGGTCAGGCACGCCCGGACCCCTTTACCGCCCATAGTGATGCCCTGTTTTTCCAGCTGTGCACGCTGCTCAGGGGTCATCTGGCTCTGGAGCTGACCGAGGATCAATTGCAGGTCCGGCATATTCTGTTCATCGACCTTCATGTTGCTCGTAGTCAGCTCCCACAATCCTGGTTGCAGCATTTGCGCGTGAGCCGCCACAGGAAGTGCCAAACCCAGTGCCATGGCCAAACCCAGCAGACGAACGTTCATCGAGTAACTCCTGATCAGTAGTGGCCGTTAGACGTCAGCCGCGCGCTTCGGTTCATGGGCCAATTAATTAGCGACATTCTGCACGGAACATGGTCTGTTAAGCACTGAATCTTCAGGAGCAAGGCAGCCCCCCATGGATTATTTCGGACCGCATATTTTCGGTTATACCGTCGCCCTGTTGCACTCGCTGGGCATGATCGCAGCCATACATGCCGTATTGACCGTCCGTACCGCTCAAGGCTCGATCGCCTGGGCGCTGTCGCTGTTTTTCATCCCTTACTTCACGCTGATCCCGTACCTGATGTTCGGCCGCAGTACCTTCGATGGCTACATCAAGGCCCGGCGGCAGGCCAACGAAGAAATGCGCAAGGCTGTTTCCGAACTCAACTGGCGACCCTGGGTAGAAGAAGCGCTCACCGCCCGTGCTTCTTCTGCATACGCCTCACTCAGAGCGATGCTCAAGCTCGGACACATGCCCTGCCTGGCCAACAACCAAATGCGTCTCTTGATCGACGGTCAGAACACGTTCGAGGCCATTTTCGAGGCCATCAGCCAGGCGAAAGAAGCTGTGCTGATCCAGTTTTTCATCGTTCACGACGACCGCCTCGGCCAACGCCTGCAAACCCTGCTGTTGAAGAAAGCCGCCGAGGGCGTGGCGATTTACCTGTTGTATGACCGAATCGGCAGTCACTCCCTGCCCCACGGCTACGTACAGGCCTTGCGTGATGGCGGGGTCGAGGTCAAAGCCTTCGCCACCCGCAGTGGCTGGCTCAATCGCTTTCAGGTGAACTTCCGCAACCACCGCAAGATCGTGGTGGTGGACGGCATTCTCGGCTTCGTCGGCGGGCACAACGTCGGTGACGAATACATGGGCGAGAAACCGCCCCTGGCGCCCTGGCGCGATACCCACGTGCAAGTGCGCGGGCCGGTGGTGGCGTGCATGCAGGAGTCTTTCGCCGAAGACTGGTTCTGGGCGGCTCGCGCACTGCCGCTGCTGATCCTGCCCGAGGTTTATCCGGAAGACGGCGTGCTGTGCCAGTTGCTCGCCAGCGGGCCGGCAGACGCCTACGAAACCTGTTCACTGTTCTTTGTCGAGGCCATCCATGCGGCGACGAAACGGGTGTGGATTACCAGCCCGTACTTCATCCCCGACGAAGCCGTATTCGCAGCTTTGCGCCTGGCGGTACTGCGCGGTGTGGATGTGCGCCTGCTGTTGCCGTCCAGGCCCGACCATCGAATCGTCTACGCCGCCTCCAGCCTCTACGCCTTCGAAGCGGTGCGCGCCGGAGTGCGGGTGTTCCGTTACCAACCCGGGTTCCTGCACCAGAAAGTGGTGCTGATCGACAGCGAAATCAGCGCCATCGGCAGCGCCAACCTGGACAACCGTTCGTTCCGGCTGAATTTCGAAGTGATGTTGCTGACCGTCGACCGCGCGTTCGCCGCCGAGGTGGAACAGATGCTCAACGATGACTTTGCCAACGCCCACGAAATCGCCAAAGAAGAAGGCCAGGAGACCCGCCGCCTGCAGCAGGTCGGCATGCGGGTCGCCCGGCTGATTTCACCGATTCTCTAGAGGTAGATATCGTCACGGGTCCATGGCAGTTCATGACTGCCATCGGCGTGGGCCTTCACCGCGAGAATCTGATGCAGGTTGATCCAGCCGCGAGCGAACGCGTAGGCGCAACCAGCCAGGTACAGCCGCCAGATGCGCAGGACTTGTTCCGGTACGAGTCTGGAGGCCGCTTCGAGGTTGTCTTCCAGGCGTTCGCTCCAGTGATCGAGCGTGCGAGCGTAGTGCAGGCGCAAACTCTCGACATCGACGATTTCCAGCCCGGCGTCACTGATCTCCGCTGAGATCATCGACAGGTGCGGCAACTCGCCGTTGGGGAACACATATTTCTCGATGAATTCTCCGGCACCACGTCCCACCGGACGACCGTCAATGTGTTTGGCGGTGATCCCGTGGTTCATCACCAGGCCGCCCTCTTTCACCGCGCCGAACAAGGTCTTGCAGTACTCGGCCAGATTGGCGTGGCCAACGTGTTCGAACATGCCGACGCTGACAACCTTGTCGAAACGGCCATCCTGCGGCAGATCGCGATAGTCGAGCAGTTGCAGTTCGACCAGGTCCTCCAGGCCCTCCGCTTTTACACGTTCCCGGGCCAGGTCCAACTGTTCCTTGCTGAGGGTGATACCGAACACTTTCGCGCCAAATTCTCGCGCCGCAAAACGCGCCAATCCGCCCCATCCGCAACCCACATCCAACAGGTATTCACCGGGCTGCAGGCGCAGCTTGCGGCACAGGTGACGGAACTTGGCTTGCTGGGCCTGTTCGAGGGTTTCGCTGCCCGTCTCGAAGTAAGCGCAGGAATACGCCATGTCGCTGTCGAGCCACAGCTGATAGAACGCGTTGGAAAGGTCGTAGTGGTAGGAAATCGCCTTGGCGTCCATCTCTTTGTCGTGGGCGCTACGAACCGGCTGATTGTCGTCGCTTTCATCCAGCAACGCCTGGCTCCATTCATCGCAGACGCGGATCACATCGCTGATGGAGCCTTCCAGTTCCAGTTTGCCTTCGACATACGCAGCGCCAAGGGCATCCAGGCTTGGATGGGTAAACTGGGTGACCATTTGTGGGTCCTTGACCACAATCGTGACACTGGGTGTCGGCCCCAGATTGAATTCATGGCCATCCCAGAGTCTCAGGCGAAGCGGTAGCTGCAGATTCTGTAAGGCCGGTGGAAGATGCGCGAGCATGGAGAATCCCCCTTGTTTCAGACGTCTAAACAGAGGGTAGACCATCTTTGAAAAATAGCTGGCTATCGAATCAATAGCCGTTTTCAATGAATCGCGATGCCTACACCTGCCGCCGCGAACGCACAAAAATGATGTGCCCTCATCTTCAATGACTACGAACCGGGCGCACAGTTCTAAAAAATTGAAGCCCCGTGATTACCCGGTTTAGAGCGTTCGCCTTCAGGTTTCATCCTTGAGCTTGAGCAACGGCTCCTGGAACCGCAGCAAACGACCGGCATTGCCCAACACCAGCAAGGTGCTGAGGTTATGCAGCAACGCCGCAATCATCGCCCCGGCAGTGCCAAGCCAGCCGAACGCGGCGAAGGCTACGATCGCCAGGGTCCAGCCCAGTCCGATGATCACATTGACCTGCAACGTCTGGCGGCACTGACGACTCAGGCGCACGCAGGTGCCGAGGCGGCGCAGGTCACTGCCGATCAGCACGATGTCCGCCGATGCCAGGGCGATGTCTGCACCACCGGCGCCCATGGCCACCCCCACCACACCAGCCTTGAGGGCCAGGGAGTCGTTGATACCATCGCCGACCACCATCGGCCGGAAGCCGCTGTCGATTTCCTTGAGCACGCGGTTCAGTTTGTCTTCGGGCAAGGCTTGCGCTTCGACGTCACTGATCCCGACATCCCGGGCCAGCGTTTGCGCGACGCTGTGCCGGTCACCGGTGAGCAACAACTGACGACCCAACCCCAGATCACGCAACTCACCCAAGGCAAACTGCGCCTCGGGTTTGACGCTGTCGGCCAGCAACAGCCAGGCAAGAAACTCCCCGTTGAGCGCCAGCCCGGCAATAGGACCGTCGTGATCGGGAACCGCCGTCGTACTGATGCCCAGTTGCGCGAACAACTCCGGCCGGCCGAGTGCCGCTTCGCCCTGCCCGGTCATCGCCACCACACCGAGGCCCTGGCGTTCACGAATGTCGGAAAGCAGCAGGAAATGCTCCTGGGTCACCAACCCCGCGAGCGCACGGCTGACCGGGTGACTGCTGGCCGAGCCGAGGCTGGCGGCGAGCTTCAGGACATTGCTGCGATCTACCAGCGGACTGTCGATGGATTGCAGGCGCAGGGTGCCGAATGTCAGCGTCCCGGTTTTGTCGACCACCAGCGAGGTCAGGTCCGCCAACTCTTCAAGGAACGCGGAGCTGCGGATCAGAATGCCGTGACGCGCCGCCACTGCCACTCCGGCAATCGCCGTGGCCGGTGCCGACAACACTAACGCACAAGGGCAGGCCGCCACCAACACCGCGAGCATCGCTTGCGCATTGTTGGTGATGAACCAGGTCACAGCGGCCAGCAGCAAGACCAGCACCATATAACTGCCGGCGTAACGCTCCAGCAGACGAGTGATCGGCGGCTTCGAGCGCTCGGCGTTTTGCATCAGGGCGATGACTTTGCCGAGGGTCGACTCATGGCCGGTACGGGTCACTTCGATTCGCAGCAAACCGTCGAGGTTAATTGCGCCACCGAACACCGACATGCCGACGCCCGCCTCCATCGGTACCGACTCGCCGGTAATGGAAGCAGTGTCGAGACTGGCCTGACCGGACAACACCCGGCCATCCGCCGGCACTCGGTCACCGGCTCGCACCTCGACCAGATCGCCAGCTTTGAGTGTGCCGTTGTCGACTTCAATGATGGAGCCGTCCGCCTGAATCTTGCGCGCGTGGCTGCGGGTCAGTTTGCCGAGGGCGTGAATCGCTTCCTGGGAACCGATCACGCTACGCTCTTCCAGCACGTGACCGAAAATCATGATGATCGGCAACAACGCCGCCGTCAGCAGATCCCCGGTGGCCCAGGCACCCAGCATGGCCAGGGCAATCAATTGATCGGTGATGCCGTGCAGGCTCGGATATCGCAAGCTGTACCAGGCCGAGCGCATGACCGGCACGGCAACCAGCAGTGACGCAAAACCCAGCAGCAGCTGACTGACGCCAGTCTGCTCCGGCGCAAGCCAACGCCAGATCAGGCCCAGCGCAAGCAGGCCCAATGCGAGCATGGCCAGGGTCAACTGGCGCGCAGCGCGGCGCTGTTCGGCCGAAGACAGCAGGCTCGGCACGGCGGCGGTTTGAGCGGTCATTGTGCAGCTCCCTGAATGATCAGGCGGGAATCGTCTTTGGGATCAACCGTCGTGACCGATCCGGCCTGACCGAGAATTTTCGGCATCCGCTCGCGGTAAATCCGCAGCAGCATTTGCGGGTCGGTACCTTGTTGTTGTGCCTTGGCCAGGCTTAACACGGTGGCCGTATCAGCCGACGCCTTGGCCAGTCGTTCACTCGCCTGGGCATGGGCCACTTGCAGCGTACGGTCGGCTTGCTCGTTGGCGGTCTGCGTCAGCTTCTCCGCTTCGGTGCGCGCATTGGCGACAGCCTTATCGGCTTGCTGGCTGGCCGTCAGTACCGCGTTGAAAGCGTTCACCGCAGGACTGGGCAGACTCGATTGCACATCGACCCGCGCCACTTCGATCCCCAAGCCTTGCCCGGTTGCAGTGAGTTCGGCCAGCCGTTGATTGATGCCCTGCACCAGATCACCACGCAAGCGCTCGCGTCTTTCCGCCGCCTGGCTATCGGCGCCGATCAATTCCGGGCGAGCAACCAGGATAGTGTCCAGATCCCGTGCGGCCGTGAGCGCAACTGCACTGCGGGTTACCAGTCGGTCCAGCGCCGGCAACACGTGTTCGCCCTGGAGCACGAATGCATAGGGCTCGGTGACTTTGTAGAAAACCCGCACATCGAGTTGCACCACACCGGCATCACCCGTTAACAGATAGCCGGAGCCTGCGAGGGCATCGCTGATGGGCGTGGCAAAACTGGCCACGCGATCTGCCTGCATCGCGGTACCACTGCGCAACAGACTGTCGACTCGACGCTCGATCACCCGATCTGCCGCTGGCAACAAAATCACCTGCTCGAAGGGTTGAGGCCAGGCCAATAACAGCCCGGCATTCTGAATGCGATCCAGCGCGCCGAAATGCAAAACCACCGCGCGATTTTGCGGATCGATCTGCCGCACATTGGAAAACGCCCACGCCAATGCCGCCAACACCGTTACCGCATACAGGGCAATAAATGCCAAGCGCCCGGCCTGAATCCAGGGGCTACTCAACTCATTTGTTCCACGTGGAACCAAACTCATGGCTGCGATCCGGATTTGTTGTCGAGGCTCGGCGGACCGTCAACCAACACGCGGAATGGTGCGGCGTCGGTGCGCAGAATCAGCTTGGTCCCCGGCGTCACCACCGTTCCCAAGGTGTCGAGCGAGCGCAGCAGGTTGTAGAGCTGCGGTGATCCAGCATAGGCACGACCATAAATCTGCGCCGCTTCGACACGCGATTGCGCTTCGATATCTGCCGCTTTCACTGTGGCATCGGCCTGCACGATCCGCGCATCACGTTCGGCGGCGGAACGAATTTGCGCGGCTTCACGCTTGCCGATCGCCGTGCGTTCAGTAGCGATGGTTTCACGCTCGGCGCGCATCCGGTCGACAGTCGCGGTGAGCGTCACCGAAGGTAGCGTCAATCGTTCGATACCGACCTGCAACACGCGCACGCCATAAGTGGTGAGCAGCTGCTGATCGATTTGCTTGCGCAGTTGTGCTTCGAAATCGGCGATGCGTACTTGGCTGGCATCGGTATTGACCAGGTTCGCCAAATCAAAACTGCTGGCGGTGGTTTCCAGTGCGGAGCCGACAAAGGTGCGGATCTGCCGCGCAGCTTCATCGGGTTGGTTCTGCACCGCGCGCATGAAACGTTGCACGTTGTCCGAATCACCCTGCACCTGCCAAGCCACGTAGGCCTGAACGATGATGCGCAAACCGTCCCGGGTGCCGACATCCTGCAAACCGCTGGACGTGGTGCGCAACCGCAGATCCACCGGGATCGCCGCCTCGAACGGTGCCGGCCAACGCCAGCCCAGTCCCGGTTCCAGCAAAACTCGCGATGGATTGCCGAAGCGTGTGATCACTGTGGCTTCCCCCGAACGCACCTGCACCAGGCTCGCGGCAGCGACCGCAAACGCCACCAGCAATGCAGCCCAACCCATACGGCGCCATGGAAACGGTCCGGCCTCCTGAGGATCGCCGTGGTGATGATGGTGATGGCCGTGGTGGTGATGCCCGCCATGGCCGTGATCGTGGCCGGCGTGGTCATCGTGATCATGAGTATGGGACTGGCTCAATTGGCAGCTCCTGGCTGAGCGGTTTTACGCGACGGCGCAGGGTCAACCGGCAGCGTGAACGTACGGAGGTCGATGGTCGGCGCATTGCTGCTGCCGCCCAGTCGATGATCGAGAACCAGCAATTTGGCGTTGGCCAAACCCTGGGACAACTGGCTGAAATACTGCTCCAGCACGAAGGCCTGGCCAGCGCTGGCATAGGCTTTTTGCTCGGCGTTGAATTTCAGGTCCGCCGCCTGGGCGCCTGCATTGATCTCTCGGGCGCTGGCCGTCGCCTGATCGCGGGCGATGCTGGCCTGCAACTGCGCCTGGTTGGTGGCCTCGGCAGCGGCGCCGCGTTCACGGGCGATCAAGGCTTGCGCACCTATCTGCGCCGCTTGCACGCCGTGATAGGCGTTGGCTGCACCGGCCGGAGGGTGAATTGCTTCGACCACGGTGGCGAGAATTTCCACGCCGCTATCGAGTTTTTGCAGGTCCGCCTGCACCGCGCGGCCGATCTCTTCGGCCAGCCCCACCCTGTCCTCACCCAGCAAACCATCGAGGGTGCGCGAGGCGAAGTCGTGAACCAGGACTCGGCTGGCAGTGCTGCGAATCAACATCGGCACATCGGCGCTGTTATAGGTCGCAGACAACGCCGCCTGATCGCTCAGACCGATGCGATAGACGAAGCGCACGTCCATGTTGACGATCTGAAAGCTCTGCTTGTCGGCTCGGCTGCTGGCAATCACCTGGGATTTGTCGTTCACATGGCTGGCGTCCCACAAACGATTGGCAATTGCCGGGGCCGGGCCTTCGGCGGGGTCGGCCTGAGCGGGGGCCGAGGTTTCGCCAACACTGGTGGCCAACTCGTGAACCACGCCATTTTCGACGCTCAACACCCGGCCCAATGGCCAAGGCAAACCCATATGCAAACCTGGGCCGAACACCTCCACTGGCTTGCCGAATCGCTCGTAGATGCCACGCCCTTGCAGGGCAATTTCGTGAATGCCGGTCAGTGACCAGCCAACCAGCGAAACCACCGCCAACACCGGCAGGAATGCCCGGCGCATATAAGTGAAGGCCCAGATTTGCCGCAGATCGATGCCGAAGCGGTTATGCAATTCGTGCTGCAACGCCAGCAATGGCTGTGGTGGCCAGCGCAGCATGTCAGCGACAACGCTGCGCGCCAGTAGCTCCGGCTCAAGGCGTTCGCGGCGCGGGCTGAACAATGACAACAGCGCACGCAGCAACAGTTCTGCCGCCACCAGCCCCGGCAGCAGCCCGATCAAAACCGCCAGGCGTACGGGCCATACCGACGTTTCATCGGCAAACAACAGACAAAAGGCACCAAGTACCAGGCTGATGATCAGCACACGAATCAATTGCGCCAACGCGGCGGCTTCAGGCCATTGCGCGGTGTTTTCCTGCGCCAGATGTCGCTCCATCACCAACATGCCGAAGGCCAACAGCAAAGAGCACGCCGCCCCGACAGTGGCCGCCAGGCCCAGTGCTGCCGAGGGCAATGCAAGGTTCCAGGCCTGTTCGACGCCCAATACCGCCAATAATGCCCAGCCACCAAGCCAAAGCGTCGGCGCGCCGATTTGCCCGAGCAGGTGCTGCGATTGCCGGCCGATCCGGTCCAGCAAACGTTCATACCATCCCGAAGGCGCGACAGACTCGTCGACAACGACCACGGGCACCACGGGATTCATGGCGCGGGCACGCCACTGGGCTACCCACCAGGCCGATTGCAAACCCGCCATCAACACGACAAACGCCATGCTCAGGTTCAACAGCAACGCTGGCCACAATGTTTGCGACGTAAACAGCCCGGCAAACAACGCCAGCAGCACACCCACCGTCGCGAGTACGCCCGCACCGATGGCGAACTGGCGCAAACGCCGCCCTTGAATGAACGCCTGCTGAAAGCGCGGCAACCCGGCTAACGGCGTTTCATCAACATCGAGATCGACTTGCATACCACTCCAGAGTGTCTTCGCTTACAGGGCAGTTCGTTACGATATAACGAAAATGGTGAAATTTCCGTATTCAGGCGCGCCATCTAAAGATGCCCAACCTGTCGCTTACCTGAAGCCTTGACCGAAATGCGGCAGAACGCACATATTACGTTCGTAATTTTATCCAGGAACTACTTTTACCCATCCCTACCCCCTTTCGATCCAGGAGTACATCCATGAGCATTTATGACGTCGTGATACTCGGCGGTGGCCCCGGCGGTTACAACGCGGCGATCCGCGCCGGACAACTGGGTCTGAAGGCGGCCTGCGTGGAAGGACGCGCCACACTCGGCGGCACCTGCCTGAACGTCGGCTGCATGCCATCCAAGGCATTGCTGCATGCCTCCGAACTGTACGACGCGGCCATGGGTGCGGAATTCGCCAACCTGGGGATCGACGTCAAACCCAGCCTCAATCTCGCCCAGATGATGAAGCAAAAGGATGAAAGCGTTACCGGGCTGACCAAGGGCATCGAGTTTCTTTTCCGCAAGAACAAGGTCGACTGGATCAAGGGCTGGGGCCACATCGACGGGCCGGGCAAAGTCACTGTGACCGACAGCGCCGGCGGCAAGACCGAACTGAGTGCCAGGGACATCATCATTGCCACCGGTTCCGAGCCCACGCCCCTGCCCGGCGTGGACATCGATAACAAACGCATCCTCGACTCCACCGGTGCCCTGGCGCTGACCGAGGTGCCCAAGCATCTGGTGGTGATCGGCGCCGGCGTGATCGGCCTGGAGCTGGGCTCGGTCTGGCGGCGACTGGGAGCGCAGGTGACGGTGGTCGAATTCCTCGACCGGATTTGTCCCGGCGTGGACATCGAAGCCGGCAAAACCCTGCAGCGTTCCCTGAGCAAGCAAGGCTTGAGTTTCAAATTGAGTTCAAAAGTGACCAGCGCCACCACCTCCGCCACCGGCGTGCAACTCAGCGTCGAGCCTGCCGCTGGCGGTGCTGCCGAGTTGCTGGAAGCCGATTACGTGCTGGTGGCCATCGGGCGCCGACCTTATACACAGGGCCTGGGCCTGGAGAACGTCGGCCTCGCGACGGACAAGCGCGGCATGCTCGCCAACAAGGGACATCGAACCGAAGCCGCCGGGATCTGGGTGATTGGCGACGTGACCTCGGGTCCCATGCTCGCGCACAAGGCCGAGGACGAAGCCATGGCTTGCGTCGAGCAAATCGTTGGCAAGGCGGGCGAGGTCAATTACGACCTGATCCCCAGCGTGGTCTACACCAGACCGGAGCTGGCCAGCGTCGGAAAGACCGAAGAGCAGCTCAAGGCTGAAGGTCGGGCGTACAAGGTCGGCAAGTTTCCCTTCACTGCCAACAGCCGGGCGAAGATCAACCACGAAACCGAAGGCTTCGCCAAAGTGCTGGCCGATGAGCGCACGGACGAAGTCCTCGGCGTGCATCTGGTCGGCCCGAGCGTCAGTGAAATGATTGGCGAGTATTGCGTGGCCATGGAATTCAGCGCCTCGGCCGAAGACATCGCCCTGACCTGCCACCCACACCCGACCCGCTCCGAGGCCTTGCGTCAGGCGGCAATGAATGTGGAGGGGATGGCGACGCAGATGTAAGGCCCCGAGGAATTGGGTGACAGATAGATCGCCATCGCGAGCAGGCTCGCTCCTACAGGGTTTGCGCTGTACCTGTGGGAGCGAGCCTGCTCGCGATGCAGACGACTCGGTCTAAAGCGGCAAATGCTCCAGCGGCAACGCCCCCGGCGCCTTCACCGTATGAATTGCAAAATTGCTGCGGATATCACTCACTCCCGGCAACTTCAACAAGCGCCCGGTGAGAAAGCGGTCATAGGCACGCAAGTCCGGCACCACCACCTGCAGCAGAAAATCCGACTCCCCTGACACCAGAAACGCCGAAATCACCTCGGGTAATGCCGTCACCGCCAGGCGAAAGCTTTCGGCTTGTTCGTCGTTATGGCGCTCGACCTTGACCCCGACAAACACCGTCAGCCCCAACCCCACTTCGTCGCGATCCAGATTGGCCTGGTAGCCGCGAATAACCCCCGCCTCTTCAAGCATCCGCACCCGGCGCAAGCAAGGCGATGCCGACAGGCCAATCTCGTCTGCCAGTTGCACATTGCTCAGGCGGCCATCCCGTTGCAGCGCGGCGAGAATCTTGCGGTCGTAGGCGTCGAGTTTCATGGTTTGGCAGATCCCGATGGTTCATGCGAAAGAAAGTGGCAGATGATGCCAATACTGAGCCAGACATAAGCTGACAACGCAAGCACCTGCCCCACCCTCCAGCCCTAGACTGGCACGACCGAATCGACAACGAATGGGGTGCAACATGGAAGGGCTCTGGCTGTTTTTCATGGCGCTGGCGGTGGTCTATCTGTTGCCGGGGCCTGACATGATCCTGCTGTTGCAGACCGGTGCCCGCCAGGGCAAAGGCGCCGCGCTGGCCACCGCCGTGGGCCTGGGCATCGCCCGGGGTTGTCATGTGGCATTGGCGGCACTGGGGCTGGCAGCACTGTTCAAGGCTGCGCCCTGGACCTTCGATGTGGTGCGCCTGGCAGGCGCCGCGTACTTGCTGTGGATCGGCATTCAGTGCCTGCGAACCACGATGCTGCCGAGCTTGACCAGCACTGACACAACCGGCGAAAAACCGCGCTGGGGCGCAGCCATCCGACGCGGACTGTTGACCAACCTGCTCAACCCCAAGGCACTGTTGTTCTGCTCGGTGCTGCTACCGCAATTCATCAACCCACAGGCCGGGCCGGTGCTCGGACAATTTGCGGCATTGGGCGTGGTGCTGGTCGGTGTCGGTTTGCTGTTCGACAGCGCTTACGCCCTGGTCGGCGCGGCACTCGGCCGTTGGCTGCAACGCAGCCCCTCAGCCCAGCGCCTGCAACAATGGTTGTTCGGCAGCCTGTTGATCGGTTTCGCCGTGCGGCTGACCTTTGTGCAACAGGCTTGAACCTTACTGCGCCTTGCGGCGGCGACGCTTGAACATCAACAGCGCGGCTGCCGCGAACGCCACTACGCTACCGATCTGTAACGGCGTCTTGTACGGTCGCAAGGCCGAACGCGCCGCGTCGGTGACTTGGGTCACGTAGCGTTTGTCGGCGTTCTCGAAGTCGGGGTACGGGCACTGGTGGCCGAAATCGGCGGCCCATTCCACGTAAGGCCCTTCTTTGACATAACGCTGATAAATCGCACTTTGCTCCTCGAGGCTGCTGTTCCACCCAGACGCCTCGCACAGCACCGCCGCAAACGCCTGGCTGGTATGAGGCAAGTTATCCGCCGCCTTGCTTGCCAGCGCGGTGGCCACGAAGCGATAGTGGTAACGCTGATCTGGCTGGGCAGCGCTGGCCTGCTGGCGCTTCACTTCGTCCTCGGCCACCAACGGACCGACCTTGAGCTCGTCGTTTGCCAGGGTGAAGTTACCGCCGAAGGTGGCGTAATCCGGCGCCATTTCGTAGCCCAGGATGTCCATGCCCCACTCGCGGGCCGTCCAGGCCGCATTGAACAGCGCAGCGGCGCGACGGGTCGGCCACCAGGCTGAATCAGCCGCCAGACGTTGCTCGCCATACAATCTCGCCTTGTGCCGCAAGCCGTCATTATCGAAGTATGCCGGCGCTTGCTCGTAATGCCCCTCGCGCAACAAACGCCGCCCCAGCAGGTTGCGCAGGCTCGCCGCCACCGGCAAAGGCACGTAGTTGTCGCGGTCCTGCTGGCTAAGCGGCGGCGGGGCCGGCACTTGCGTGTCGACGTAGTGCTTGAGTTCTTCAAGGGTCAACACACGCTCGGCAACGGTGGCGGCGTCGAACCAGTAAATGCTTTGGCTGCGATACAGCTGATCGAAGGCTTGCAGGTAATCCCCGCGTTGCAGGGCCAGGATCGCACTTTCACCCTCGACCCGGCATTTGGGCTGAAGCGTTTCGTAATCGTAGTCCGGGGTCCGTCGCTCGCCCCAGGATTCACTCTGCGGAAAGGCCTGGGCCGCTTTGGCGTAGGCTGCGGCAGCCGCGATTTTATCGCCCTCGCGCACCGCCAGTTTTGCCCGCAACCACCAGGCCAACCCGCCATCGCCGGCATGTTCGAGGAAAGCCTTGGCGCTGGCGTAATCGCCCTGTTGATAATTCATCGCCGCCAGGCGGTCGGCGTTTTCGAGACTGCCACGGGTGCTGTTTTGCAGCAGTTTGATCATTTTTTGTTCGTTGGCCGGTTGATCGCCGAACGACCAACCCAACCGGCTGATCAGCGACGCGGTCACCAACTGCTGCACGGGCTGCCCCTTGAGCAACTCGGCCACTTGATCCTCCGGCAGCGTCATCAGGTCCGCCATCAACAGCTTCAACGAGGTGTAGCCCACCGCGGAACCGTGCAGATTTTGCGTGGCGTACAGCTCGATGGCGCGGTTCCAGTCACCGGCAGTGCGCACCACCCGGGCTTCTTCGCCGAGGCTGGCGACACCCAGTTCCAGTGGATCGCTGAAGCCGTCGATGCTCAGTTGCCGGGTTTGCTCAAAGGCCTTGCGCGATTGTTCGAGCAAATCCGGGGCCGCATCGGCTTCGACGTTCATGGCGAACAACACGCGCCCCAACGAGTAAGCCGCCCAGGTGCTGCGCGAAGCCCGTTGTTCTGCGGGCAGGGCCAGCACTCTCTTGAAATAGCCGGCGGCCAAGGCCGTATCCCCCGCGCCAAATGCCACAGCGCCGGCCAGGTACAACCTGAGCTCAGGCGGCAGTTGCGCCCCTTGGGTTTCAACCTGACGGGCATCGGTCAGGCTGCGCAGGTGTTTCACCAACACTTGTTGCTCAGCGGAAAGTCCCACCTGCTCGGCCTGATCCCGCAGCGCAACAGGGCCAGTCTCATCCGCGTAGTTGGCGCCAGCGGTGACGTTCTTCAACCCGTTGATGGCGTGGCCGAGGCGGCTGATTTCAAAGCTGAAGTTGCCTTCCGGCAGTTCCGCCAGCGACTGGCCACGGTTATCCAGCAGGCGCATGGGGAAGTCCGGGCCGCAGGCCAGCGCCGAACCCAGTGGCAGGCTGAGGCTCAGGCAAAGCAAATGACGCGGCCAGTTACGGGTGAACATTCGAACCTCCTTGATCAATGTATGCGCAGCGAGCCCAACCAATGGCACGCTGTCCGCCGGCCGGTATTCGACCGTCGCGCAGGCGGGTGAAGGTAAGCAGATCCGGGCTCTGTTGCAACGCGTAACCGGCCAGGGCATCAGCCCCCTCACAGCCACTGACCGCCAGTGTCAGGCGTTCGGGCCAGGTACTGTCGAGATTGCCCTGGTTGCCGATGCCGATGTCATAGAGGCCATTGTCAGCCGAGAGTTGCAGTTTCAATTGACTGCCGAGGACATCACCACGCGCCACGGCGCGCAAAGTGATCAAGCTCCAGGCCCGACGGTCGTTGGCCAATGGCAGGCGAAACCAGATCAGGCCCGCCAGATGTTGGGGCGGATCGGCACGCAACTCGGTGCCGAGGGTGCGCAATGACTGCGGATCGGCGAGTAATTCCCGGCGCAGGCCTTCGCGCTCCACCGTCAATTCACTTTCCACAACAGGTGCGCCGCCCACCGACGGCAGCAACGCTACGCCATAAGCCGGCAGCGCCAGAAAGAAAGGTTTTGTTGTGATGCGGCTCCAGGCCTGCGCCCATTGCCGCGCCTGATCGGCATCAAACAAGCCGCGACGCGGATCGCTCACCGCGTGCACCTGCAACACGCTGCTGTCGACTGTGGATAACAGCGCCGGCAGTTCACGACTGTCGAGCCAGGACGGCAACGCCGTGATGCTCAGCGGCAGCGAAGTCGGCAATGCTTCGCGCAAATGCACGAGAAACTCGCGGTACGCCGGTAGTCGGGCATTACCGGCATCGTGGTCGATTTCCACGCCGGTGAGGTTCAACCCCTGTCCCTGCCAATCGCTGATCACCTGCTGGATCTGCGCAGTGACCTCATCCTGATCCAGTGCCTTGAGCTGCCCATCCAGGCGAACCACCGCAATCACCGGCCGGCCATCACGCTTGAGCAGTGCCGGGTCAATTCGGGCCCGACTCCAGCCCGCGTTGGGGAAAGCCTGCAAGGCCAGCACCCGCAACGTCGAAAAATCGGCGTGGCTGTCCCTGAGGGCAGCGTCGTGGGCCGGCGTCCACTGCCGCTGCCAGACGTAAAGCTGTTGATCCAGCGGCGGTGCATCCTGTCTTTCGCACCCGGTGGTGAGCGCCAGCGCCATCAGCAAGACCATCGAGCGAGTGAAAAAAACCATTGAAACGCCTGTTCCTGAAATGCAGAAAGGGCCTCTGCGGCCCTTTTTCGTTCTGCCCACTACCCTACCCAGCCATCGACCGGCGGGCAATGTTGGCCTGCAATGATCTTCAGATATCGAGCACCAACGGCTGCGCCCCCTGCGCCGGAATCGCACAGCAAATCAGCACTTGTCCGTCATCCGGCACCTCCGCGGGCGGCAGTGGATAATGTACCTGTCCGCTGATCAAGCGCGTCTTGCAGGTGCCACAGGAGCCGCCTCGGCAACTGAATTCCGGGCGCAGGCCACGGCTTTCCGCCAGCTCCAGCAAGCTGCCGCCCTCTGGCTGCCAGCGCGCTTCCTTGGCCGAGCGCTGGAACACCACGGGCACCGACGTGGTGGCGGCTGGCGGTTGCTCGATGACCACCGCATCGGGGTCCGGTCGCCGGCGCAAGGTGGACGGGCCGAAGGTTTCGGCGTGAATCCGCGAATCGCGAATGTTCAATTCGCGCAAGCCGTCGTACAACGCCTGGGTAAAACTCCCGGGACCACAGACGACAAAATCCAGCTGATCGTAGTCCTCGACTGTCAGCAGATCCTTGAGCAGCGCGACATCGATCCGTCCACTGAGGTCGAAGTCCTCTCCTTGCATCGCCTCGGGTTCCGGTTGGCTGAGCAAACGCACCACCCGCACCGCGTCACCGGCGTCTTCGAGCAAGCGATCCAGTTCGCGGCGAAACGGCTGGTCACCCAGCGTACGCGAACTCTGGATAAACCATGTCGGGCGGATACGGCGGGTACGCAAGCCCTGGTAAACCACCTCCCGCAGCATCGACAACAGCGGCGTGATGCCCACCCCGGCCGCCAGCAACACCAATGGCCGACGCTCATGGGGTGCCACGGTGAAATGCCCTTGCGGCGCCCGCGCCTCCAATACATCGCCAACACGAATCTGCTCGTGCAAATGCGTAGACACCCGCCCGTCACGCTTCACGCTGATGCGGAAAAAATCATCGGACGGCGCGCTCGATAAACTGTACGTGCGGATGTGCACTTCACCGTCGATATTGAAACGCAGAGGCAAATGCTGCCCGGCCTGGAACAGTGGCAACCCGGCTCCGTCAGCGGGCTCCAGGTAAATCGAGCGAATGCTGTGGCTTTGCGCTTCAATCCGCGCCACCCGCAACGGCCGCCATTGATCGCCCAGGGCCTTGGCCTGCAAACGCGCCTTGGCCTGCTCCCAGGTGCCAGTGAGCAAACTGGTGGGTGAAACACCGTCGAAACGCCAGCGCAGCGCCAGAGCGGCGGGGCGACGTACCACCTGCTCGACATCGATTGTCCACAGGCGCTCGGCTCCCTGGAACGCCTCGACCTGAGGGCCCTCCAGGATGATTTCAGTGCGTCCGCTGAGCTGCAGCAAATCACCGCTATTGAAATCGATGAACAGCAATCCGGCCCGGGGGTTGAGCAGCAGGTTGCCCAAGGTGTTGAAATGCAGGTTGCCGGCGAAGTCCGGAATGGTCAGGCGATTGCCTTCCACTTGTACGAAACCGGCCTGACCGCCACGGTGCGACACATCCACCGAACGTTCACCGTCGACATCCACATAACTGGCAACGAAGAACGTGTCTGCCTCGGCGATCATGGCTTTGGCCGCGTCATCCAGTTCGTTGAAATGCTGGGCGGCACGCGTCGAAGGATCGGTCAGCGGCACCGAGCGAAACTGGCGCAACTGAATGTACTGCGGGCAGTTGCCGAAGGACTGATCCACCGTCACCCCGAAACCGCCGGTTGTCATGGCGCGGACATGACCATTGATGCGGTTGCGACGGCGAGTGTGCAGCTCGATACCCAACAGGCCAATGGCCGAGCCGTCGCTCATCTGCGCAGGATCGTCAACGGCAGGCAGGCTGCGAAATTGCAGCAAGCCCGGTTCTGGCGAGTGGGCGAAACCAGGCTCACCTTCAAGGATGCTGGCCCAGGGATGACCGTCGGTATCCACCGCCCCGTACAGCATGAACGGCAATTGCTGATAGAACGTGCGGTGCTGGTCCGGCATCTCGCTGCGAATCACCTTACGACCGAACACCTCCATTCGTTCGGCAACGCCCACGTGCGCCTGCAATTGTTTTTCGCCGGCATGCCAGGGTGAACGGTCCATACGGTTTCTCCCGTGCGCCATTGGCGCAGAACGGGGCGGCCCGGCAATACCGGGCCACCAGTATCAGGCGGTTTTTTGCAGACCGGCAACGGTGCGCGGCATGCCGACAAAACCCGGCAAGGCTTCGATGCGGGCCAGCCAGGCTCGAATGTTGGCGTACTCGTCCAGCGACACATTGCCCTCAGGCGCATGGGCGATGTAGCTGTAGGCGGCGACGTCGGCAATCGTCGGTTCAGTGCCGGCCAGATACAGCGTATTGGCTAGTTCGTGATCGATCACTTTGAGTACGGTATGGGCGTAGGCAATCACTTCTGCAGCGTTGTAAGGCGCGCCAAACACAGTGATCAATCTTGCCCGGGCAGGACCGAAGGCAATCGGGCCGGCAGCCACCGACAACCAGCGCTGGACCTTGGCCGCACCCTCCGGATCAGTCGGCAGCCAGCGACCGTTGCCGTACTTTTGCGCCAGATACACCAGAATCGCGTTGGAGTCGGCCAACACCACGCCCTGGTCATCAATCACCGGCACTTGGCCGAATGCATTGAGCGCCAGGAATGCCGGTTGCTTGTGTTCGCCCTTGGCGAGGTCAACGAAGATCAGTTCGGTCGGCAATTTCAGCAGGGACAGCATCAACTCGACACGGTGAGCGTGGCCGGAACGCGGGAAGTTGTAGAGTTTGATCGCTTGCATGGTCGACACCTCGGGTCAGTGGTGCTGCTCAGGAAGACCAGCGCCGATGGGTCGTATCTTCCACCTACAACCAAAACAACAGAATCACCAGCAAACGCAATCCATTATTTCAGTGGGTGAAATAACTCAACGCGCGAGCGCCGGATGCTCGCGCAGGGTCTTCACCGCGAAATCAACAAAGCTGCGCACCCGGGCCGGCGCTTTGCGTCCGCCCTGATAGACCACATGGATGGGCAACGGCGGCAGTTCGAAGTCGGCCAGAATGATTTCCAGCTCTCCGGCAGCCACCTTGCTCGCGACTTGATAAGACAGTACCCGCGTGAAGCCCAACCCCAGACAGGCTGCCGTGATGGCCGCCTGATTCGCTGTCACCACCAGTCGTGGTTCAGCCCGGACACTCAAGGTTTCGCCGTCTTCAATGAATGGCCAACTCCTGAGTTGGCCGATAGCAGAGGTCGCGATAATCGGCGCCAGAGCCAGTTCCTGTGGATGCCTGGGCCGACCATGGCTGGCCAGAAACTGTGGCGATGCGCAGATCACCCGCCGCACCTCACCCACGCGGATCGCATGTTGATTGCTGTCAGGAAGTTCGCCGATGCGGATGGCCACATCGACGCCCTCCTCGACCACGCTCACTACCCGGTCCACCAGCAGCGCGTTGATGCAGACTTCGGGGAATTGCGTCAGGTAGCTCACCATCAGCGGCGTGACAAACAGCTCGCCGAACAAAACCGGAGCGGTGATGGTCAGTTGCCCACGAGGATGGATATGGCTGCCCGCTGCCGAATCCTCGGCTTCCTGCACCTCGGCGAGAATTCTCCGACAGTCCTCCAGATATCGCTGACCGGCCTCGCTCAAATACACGCTGCGCGTGGTACGTGTGAGCAGTTGCGTGCCAATACGTTTCTCCAGCGCCGCCACCGCTCGGGTGACGCTGGCTGCCGACAGACCCAAACGCCGCGCCGCCGCCGAAAAACCCTGCTCCTTGGCGACAGCAGCGAAGACCTGCATTTCCTGGAAGCGGTCCATGGGACTGTCCTCATTTCAGATAGATAAATCGCAACCAAAGGCCGGAATGTTAAGCGCAAGTGTTCAACAACATAGTTGGGCGTCCGACCATCAAGTAAATCAATGGGCTACTGCACTCTAGCGCCTGCACCGTAAAAACCAAGCGTGTCACAAACCTCAAAAAACGGACCGGGGATTATTGATAATTATTGAGGATTATTTTCTTGCGACGGGTGCGACTGTTCGCAATTATCCGGATCAGCCCGCTGCAACGGCTAATGCCCGGTAGAGAAAAAGAGCCATTGGTTCAGCTTCCAAACCGTTTCCAGGCAAGGGCTCGTCAGCGGTCTCCATCAACTGCAGCAGAACTCCAGCCTGCATAAACAGGCGGAATATACGACTGCTCCTATACTACAAACCACCCTGTTACCTATTGAGTATTTGGTAGGTACCTCGTTGAAATTTTCCCTACTTGAAGTAAGGCGTTATTGGGTTGTTAACGCTTGGACGGCTGTCCGTGGATCTTGCTTCAAGGATTCACTTAGTAGGGAAGAGTTGAACTTGAACTGGCTGGCCAACCTGTGTGACACAGCAAGGAGTTCGAAAATGTTGCGCACTAACATTTCCGCTAGAGCACTGTCCGGTGGTTTGCTCGATGTACTGATTCGTGCCGGGCTGATTACGGTGCTGGTACTGTTCTGCTTCCAGATCTTCCACCCCTTCCTCAACCTCATGCTCTGGGCAATGATTCTGGCCATCACCCTGTATCCACTGCATGCGCTCATCAAGCGCAAGCTGGTCAACAAGGACGGTCGTGCCGCCACCCTGATCGTGGTGGTCTCCCTGGCCTTGCTGATGGTGCCGATCTACCTGTTGGGCACCTCGATCAGTGAATCGGTCCAGGGCACCCTGGCGGTCCTCAAGTCCGATACGCTGCAGATTCCGCTCCCCAGCGAAAAAATCGCTTCCCTGCCGCTCATTGGCAAGCCGCTCTACGGCTACTGGATGCAAGCCGCCACCGACATGAGCAGCGTGGTGATGAAGGTGATGCCCTATATCAAGTCCGTTGGACTGACCTTGTTGGGCAAAATGGCCGACGTTGGCGTGGGCTTTCTGTTGTTCATCGGCGCCCTGATCATTGCCGGCGTGCTCATGGCCTATGGCGAAAACGGCGAAAGAAGCGCCATGGCCATCACCTCGCGTCTTTCCGGACCAGAGCGTGGCCCACGCATTACCGAACTCTGCACCGCAACCATCCGCGCGGTCGCCCAGGGCGTGGTGGGTATCGCGTTCATTCAGATGTTGCTGGTCGGCGTGGGCTTCGTGCTCATGGGCGTCCCCGGTGCCGGGCTGCTGGCCATGGTGGCGCTGTTGATGGGGATCATGCAATTACCGGTGCTGCTGGTGACCCTTCCGGTGATCGCTTATGTCTTCGCCACCGAAGGGACCAGCCTGGCCACCATCGTGTTTGGCATCTACAGCCTGATTGCCGGGATGGCCGATAACGTCCTCAAGCCATTGATGTTGGGCCGCGGCGTCGATGTGCCCATGCCGGTAATTCTGATTGGCGCCCTGGGCGGCATGGTGAGCGGTGGCTTCATCGGTTTGTTCATCGGACCGGTTGCGCTGGCGGTGGGCTACCAACTGTTCTGGCAATGGGTCCAGGACCAACCGTCTGCCGAGGTAATGAACGAGACACCCGAGATCGAGGCGTTGAACGAGACACCGAAGACAGAGGCAATGAACGATCAGCGTCCTGTCTGAGGAGTTTGCGCTTGATGCCACGCCCTGCTCGCATCAGCCGGCTCCTGCTCTGTGGCACCGTTGTCCTGGGGGGCTGCGTACAACTGGGCCCGGATTTTCAGTCGCCGGCCCAGCCCTGGGTCGACCACTGGAACAGCCCGGCCCTGGAAATCGCCGGCCAACAACACGCGCAACCTGACAGCCGCCAATGGTGGCGCGTGTTCAACGACCCGGTGCTGGACCATTTGATGGCCGAAGCCGATGCCCACAACCCCGACCTGCACGTCGCCGGCCTGCGGGTCATGGAGTCCCGCGCACAATTGGGCATCGCACTGGCCGGCCGCTACCCGCAATTGCAGCAGGCCAGCGCCGACAGCCTGTACCTGAACCGTAAGCAATCGGGCGGCAGCAACCCCCAGGACACGCACTTCTGGCAACACAGCGTCGGCTTCGATATCGGCTGGGAGCTGGATTTCTGGGGGCGTTTCAGCCGTGCCATCGAGTCAGCCGACGCCTCCTGGTTTGCCGCCCAGGCCAACTATGAAAATGCCTTGGTGCTGTTGCACGCGCAACTGGCGCAAAACTACTACGCCTTGCGCACCGCCGAGGCGCGCCTGGCCATCGCCCGCAGTAACGCCAAATTGCAAAAGCGCAGCTACGAGATCACCGAGCGCCTGTTCAACAGCGGGGCCGAAGCAGAACTCGACCTGCAACAAGCCAAGACCCAGTACCTGGGCACCCTGAGTACCATCCCGGATTTCGAGAGCCAGGTGGCGAGCTTGCGCAATGCGCTGTCTACTCTGATCGGCCAGCCACCCGGCTCGATCCCTGACCTCAATCGCAACACCGGCTTAGTGCCGCTGCTCGATACCGCGGTCTTGCAGGATGTGCCGGCCAACCTGCTGGTGCGGCGCCCCGATGTCCGTGCTGCCGAACTGCAAGTAGCGGCGCAATCGGCATTGATCGGTGTGGCGGAGTCCGACCTGTATCCCTCCATCAGCCTGCTGGGCAGCATCGTCTGGTCCGCCACTTCGCTCAACGCTGCGCCCAATACCCTCGACTTCGTGGCCGGCCCCAGCCTGCGCTGGGACATCTTCGACCACGGCCGGATCACCAACAACGTTCGCGTGCAGGATGCCCGCCTGCAGCAGCTGATCGTTATCTACCAGGACAGCGTGCGCCAGGCGGCGCGCGAGGCCGACGATGCCGCTACCGGTTTGATCAAAGCGCTGGAGCGCGACCAGATCCTCAGCGAAGCCTCGGTGGCCGCCGAACGTTCGGTAACCCTGGCCAATGCCCAATACCGCGAAGGCTATTCGGATTTCCAGCGCGTGCTGGATGCCCAGCGGGCCCTGTTTGCCCAGCAGGATATCTACCTGGTCAACCGTGGCACCGCCGTCAACAGCCTGATCGCCCTCTACAAGGCTTTGGGCGGAGGTTGGTACAGCGACCAGCCGATGGTCGACCCGGCCACCCGCAAACAAATGCAAGAACGGACCGATTGGGGCGATCTGCTCGACGAACCGAAGGAAAGTGCCCATGACTGACAGCCAACAACCGGTCGACGAGAAAGCCCCGGCACCCGCCGCCGACCCTGCGAAAAAAGCGATCAATTGGGTGGTGCTGCTGATCATCCTGAGTCTGGTCTGGTACCTGATGGCCGACCGTTACACCCCCTACACGCAACAGGCACGGGTGCAGGCCTTCGTTGTGCCGGTGGCGGCTGAGGTATCCGGCCGGGTGACCAAGGTGCATGTACGCAACAACCAGGACGTCAAGGCCGGCGAGTTGCTGTTTGAAGTCAATCCAGAGCAGTACCAGATTGCCGTCGATCGCGCCCGCGCCGACCTTGAGTCGACCCGTCGCCAGGTGGGCGCCAACACCGCCGGCGTCGACTCCAAGCAAGCGTCCCTGCGTGCATCCCAGGCCAACGAGCTCAAGGCACGCCAGGACATCCAGCGGCTTGAACGCCTGTACCGCGAAGACCCGGGCACCATCTCGCTACGACGCCTGGAAATATCCCGCGCCACCCTGGAAGAGTCCATCAGCCAGGTCGCCGCAGCCAAGGCCGAAGTACAACGTGCACGCGAACAACAGGGCGGTAATGAAGACGAAAACGCCCAGTTGCTCAGCGCCGCCAGCAACCTTGAAAAAGCCGAGCTGGACTTGAGCAATACCAAGGTCCACGCACGCTCGGCCGGCCTGATCACCGATTTGCGCACCGATGTCGGCCAGTTTGCCGCCGCCGGTGCGCCGGTGATGACCCTGATCGCTATCCACGATGTGTGGATCAGCGCCGACATGACCGAAAACAATCTGGGAAGCGTCCAGCCCGGGACGCCGGTGTCCATCGTCCTCGACGCCCTTCCAGGGGAGATTTTCAAAGGCCATGTGCGTAGCGTCGGCTACGGCGTCGATATCGGTCAGACCACCCAGCCGGGCAGCCTGCCGAAAGTGGAGAACAGCCGCGATTGGCTACGCCCTGCCCAGCGCTTCCCGGTCATCATCGAGTTCGAGCCCGGTGAGTTGAGTAGCCCGCAAGGCATCCGCTCCGGCGGGCAAGCCGAAGTCATGGCGTTCCCGAGTGAAAGTAACCCGCTGAATATTCTGGGTCGCCTGTTCCTGCGCCTGATGAGCTGGATGTCCTATGCGTATTGAGCGTCCGGCCCGGGTTCAGCGCGCCCTGCGTCTGAGCTTCGGTACGGCGCTGTGCCTGGCGGCGAGCTTTGGTCTGGCCCTGCCCATCCCGTTCCTCGCGCCGATGCTGGCGCTGATGATGCTGGCAGCGATGAACCGACCGTTGCCGTTCAAGGCCAGCCTGGGTCTGATCCTGATCCTGATGTTGACCACCGGGACCGGCCTGCTGTTGATTCCCCTGCTGCGTTACTACCCGTTCAGTGGTGTGCTGCTGGTCGGACTGTGCCTGTTCATGGCCTTCGGGTATGGCCTGCGCGGCGGCAACCCGCTGGTGGCGACTTTCCTGGTGGTGGGCCTGACCTTGATCAGTTCGGCCGGAACCGCTGAATTCGCCCTGGCGCTTGAGGTGATCGTGGCCCTGGCCAAGGGACTGTTCCTGGCCGTCACGACGCTGACCATCAGCCATTGGCTGTTTCCCGACCCGGCCAGCGCCCCCGCGACCAAACCCGGCGCGAGCCTTACTCCAACCGAAAGCGGTTGGCTGGCGCTACGGGCCACGCTGGTGGTGCTGCCGACTTTCCTGCTGGCCATGATCGACCCGGCCAGTTACCTGCCGATCATCATGAAAGCCGTCAGCCTCGGCCAACAAAGCTGCGCGACCAGCGCCCGCACCGCCGGCCAGGAATTGCTCGGCTCGACCCTGCTCGGTGGCCTGATGGCGATCCTTTTCTGGTGCGCGCTGAGCCTGTTCGTCAACCTATGGATGTTCTTTCTGTGGATGTTGCTGTTCGGTTTGCTGGCGGCCAGAAAGCTCTACGGTCTGGCCCAGACCCGGCAGAACCCTGGGTTCTGGCTCAACAGCCTGGCGACCCTGATCATTCTGCTCGGCCAATCGGTACAGGACAGTGCAGCGGGCAAGGATGTCTACACCGCCTTCGCCATCCGCATGGGCCTGTTCATTCTGGTGACTTTGTATGCCTGTGCGATGGTCCATTTGCTGGATACGCGGCGGCGGCGTCGAATTACGACCGCCTAGAAACAGAAAAACCCCCTGAAGAGGGTAATGCTGTTCAGTTAAGCGAATGTGGTTCTCTGTAGGAGCGAGCTTGCTCGCGATGGTCGCCAACGATAACGCGTATTTACTGGCTAAACGCGGCGCTCTTGAGTCCATCGCGAGCAAGCTCGCTCCTACAATTTCCTTAACTGAACAGCATTACTCTGAAGAGGGGGTTCTTCATCTGTGGATAACTATTCCACAGTGACCGACTTCGCCAAATTGCGCGGCTGGTCAACGTCGGTGCCTTTGAGCACGGCGACGTAGCACGACAGCAGTTGCAGTGGGATGGTGGTAATGCTGGTTAGCAACCTTATGCAAATGACCATTTGGGCCGCGTTGTTCGTGCTGCTGCGCGAATTCGAAAGCTTCGCGAAATCACTGTATTTTTCCGGCGTGACCTATCGACCTTGGGCTTTCGAGCAGTAGCGGCTGTCCAGTCCACTGGAGCCGGCCAACAGAATCCTTATGTGCGGTGTCTCAGCCGCAGCGATGACGGCTGCTGTGATGGAGATCGTTAAACAGCAGTTAGCTGGTGAGCGCGACCCACATTCGTGCTCAAGAGATTGCTGTAACACCGAAAGAACAAGACAAGCATCTGATGCGACGCCTGAAAAAGCCTCCCTCGAAACGGGGGGAGGTTAATTATTGATTCAAATCATATTTTCTGGCGTCAAGCCTTTGGGACTTAAGCCGGCCTGGAGTAGGTAATCTGGCCCTCAGTGGCCCGTTGCTCACGTCTGCGAGGCCTTCAGCGGAATGGACTCTAACGTAGCCAGTTACTGTAAGAAAATTTACTAGGCTGTGTAAGTTGTATCCGTAAAAACAAAACTTCAACCCAATAACCATGCAAATAGTTTGACGCCAGCTGTAATGCCGGCGAAAAATCATAGCCGCTGCAAAACGATATTTCCGAAACGTAATATTAGTGATAGGACAAAGAAAATGAATACCACATCAAACAATGAAACATTCGACCTAGAACTTGATGTAGAAACTGCAGAAAAATTCTCCAAGCTTCTCAACGATGAAAGCCTGATGCACGCCGGTTTTGTGGCGCATCAGTCGAACAACAATGTGTTGAGTCTGCCTGAAGATATTAAAATCGCAGCCTGAAAAAACGGGAGGGAAGCTATTCCCTCCCTTTTATTTTCAAACCGAACATGGAACTTGCTTATACCTCTCATTAATGGTGGTGTAATAATTTATGCACAGGTTAAGTTCTAGTCTTCGTCGTCGCGATGCCGAAGAAACTTTAAAAATTATCATCAACGATTTAGCCCCTCGCTTGGGAATTACCCGAGTAACAGACACAACCTGGCTGGACCGAATCGGCATTCCGGTGTTCGCCAGCATACGACCCGACGCACTTAAGGGATCTCTTTGCGTAAACGCTGGCAAGGGTCTAAGACCAGTAGAGGCTAAGATAGGCGCGTACATGGAAGCCATCGAGTTCAGCCTTGCACAATACAACACCGCGCAACTGAAACTGTTAAGGAGCACACCAAGACAACTCATCAAAAGCCACGAAGGACGAATAGAATTCAATCAATTCTGCATGCTGTATGGCTTCTCCGTAGCCCCCGACTCGCTAATCATGGCTATCGAAGTAGAAGATATATTACGGAAACAAAAAGTACTTGCACCAGCAGAACTGGTATTCATCCCATACCCCGAAAACCCAGGGCAACGACTCTTCGGGGAAAGCTCAAGTGGCTTGGCGTCTGGTAATGACTTAGAGGAAGCCTCGGTACACGCTGTTTGTGAGCTCATGGAACGCGATATTCAAGCCTTTAACCACGTACATGACCGTTCACGTCTCGTCAATCTGGACAGCTACAGCACAGAAATTGATGCTCTTATTATTAAGATCAATGATGCGGGATTAAATCTGTCGATTCGTTATACAGAGAACTGTTTTGGCCTAGCCTACTTTCAGGCTTTTATTATGGAAGAGTCCTCCCATTCTCCTATCTCTGTGGCCACGGGCTCAGGGTTGCATCCCATTAAGGAAATCGCATTGATCAGGGCCATCTGCGAGGCTGCCCAAAGTCGTTTAAGCCACATCCACGGAGGCCGAGACGACATTATCGATCGCGTCAAATACTTCGAGAAGAAGGGGCGTTCGGTTGAACTTCAGGCCATTTCACGCTTGCGTACCGTGGCCACCTCCCGAGATCAGATGATCGATTATTCCTCCATCGATTGCCAAGAAGCCGCAATACCTACGATCGAATCGGCTTGGGAGTTACTAATTGAGCGATTGCAGCGTGTCGGACTCAGCACCGTACTAAGAGTCCTGCTCAGTGAAGCGGCAGAAGACATTTCTGTGGTCAGAATAATTATTCCGGGGCTTGAAGTCTTTGAACCTGGTTTGAAAAGAGTTGGTCCGAGGTTACTTACATATGTCAAACAAAGCGCTTGAAACATGCACGCTGTTTGCTGGTCCCTCCTTACATGGGATAGATAGTCAATTACTTTGCAGTGGCGGACTGGTATTGCGTCCTCCAATCAAGCGCGGTGATATCGAACGGTTAATGGTGTATTCCCCCCCTTCAAACCTTGCAATTGTCGATGGCGTGTTCCATGCGCACCCGGCAGTCGGTCATGCCGAGATACTGGACGCAATGAACGCTGGTTGGCGCATCTGGGGATTATCGTCCATGGGAGCCATTCGCGCCTGTGAAATGAATACGCTTGGAATGAAAGGCTTTGGTGAAGTGTATCGACTATTCGCCAGCGACCAAGACATGTCCGACGATGAGGTAACCCTGATACATCAAGCACAAGAGCCTTTTCTTCCACTCAGCGAACCACTTATACATATCAGACAGTTTTTAAGACACTGGACGACTGAACAGATAATTACGCAAGAACAGGAACACGATTTACTAACATATCTGAAAAACATGTGGTACGGAAATCGAACACTAAATCGTCTGAGGGAGGTGTTGTTAGCACTCGCTATCTCAGAGAACCAAATAGACAGCGCCATAGCTAACTTTTCCGCCTACAGAATAAAGAGCCTAGACTTGGCAAGCTTTCTAAAACTGCAACCATGGACAAGGAAGGTATAAAAAATGTCGCCATCAGAGATACTATTTGAAATAGACGGTTTACCATTTGTAAACCCTGTATTCAATAGCATGAAACTTCTAACGCTTGTCGCGGTTGTACGTAAAAATATCGAAGGAAGCGAATTACCTTTAACCGACTATTTGCAACCAGACTTCGCCACGAACTTGTATAATCGACACGTCGAAGGCGCACCAACGTTTCCGCCCCATCAACCGTTGGGTAAAGCAGAACTGTATATGCTGACCGAGGCAAAGAGTAACCTGAAAGCCTTGCTTCCGGAATGGACAAATTTGTTGGACTTACCGATCAAAATATATAAGTTGACTAACGAACAAGTTAGCCTAACCAATCCTGTACTACCGCAACAAATGTTTCTGGGCGAAGCTGCGTTTACAACTATTACGGACCTTGAAGAGTTGCTGGTGCATGAACTCTCTCATATCTGGTCCAGCCTGATCGCCGAGATTTATGACTTCCAACTTAAGGGTAGTTCTAACAACTACATACTGCCATCCGGAACCGGCGACAAGAATCCTAGAGGTGTCTTACTGGCTTGCCTGTTTGCGGTTAGCGCTGTGAATTACCATCGGCGGTTGCTGGCCAGCGGTTCCGAGCGAGCTCGTCCTGAACGACTCGACTATTTGCACCAGTATTTCCTCAAAAGTCTGGCTACTCTCAAAACCTCGACCGAACTGTCCGAAATTGGAAAGCTGATCACCTCCAGACTGGATTCGTTCTCCAATGATCTGACAACTGACACCATTCAAGGATGACCCATGGTAGTCATACACTTTCCCCGACAGTTCATGCCCTATACCGATCAACATAAAACATACGTCACTGAAGGTTTGTGTATTAACGATGTACTGAGAAAATTAACCGCACGTTTCCCCGGTCTTATTGGCCCGGTCTTCTCTGAGGATTTGTACCCGCTGCCATTCGTTGGGTTGTTTGTCGACGGCATACCCGTGGCCAGTGAGCATCACCGCCATTGTCCATTGAACAGTAATGCACACTTAATTCTGGTTAACGCAGTGGCAGGTGGCTGAAATGCAATGCGATCTGAAGACAGATACCACCCGTTATGCTCGCCAAGTCATCCTTAGTGAGATCGGCGTTCAGGGGCAACAAAGCCTCATAGACAGTAAAGTGTTGGTAGTCGGCGCAGGGGGACTAGGCTGCCCGGTACTTTTGTACCTGGCAGGTGCCGGCGTCGGGACGATCGGTATCGTTGATGACGACATCGTCGACGTGAGTAATTTACACCGACAAATTCTCTATACGAGTGCCGATGTGGGCGACCTGAAAGTACTTGCGGCCAAGCGTCGTATTAATCAGTTGAACCCGGAAATCGTCGTCCACACCGTTGTCACGACGCTGAATACGGACAATGTCCTGTCACTGCTGGCGGATTACGATATTATCGTCGATGCCACTGATAACTTCGAGGCTAAATACCTCATCAGTGACGCCTGTATCGAGTGCGAAAAACCTATGGTCTATGCAGCGATCAGTCAATTCGAAGGACAGGTGTCGGTATTTAACTATTACAACCTGCACACTCACCAAAGGGGGCCTTGTTTCCGAGATCTGTTCGAAACACCGCCACCACCGCACTTGACACAAAGCTGCTCGGAAGCGGGCGTTCTTGGTGTCGTACCTGGCTTGCTTGGTTGCCTTCAGGCCAATGAAGTACTAAAGCTCATTCTCGATGCCGGTGAGCCCTTAAGCGGGCAATTGTTGTCTATCGACTGTCTAGACAACACTTTCCATCTATTGAACATCGACAAAAAAATACGTGCGGGGACCCTTGGGAATACGCTTGGCGCCACATCTATCCCCGCATGGCGCGAGAGCGACTGGCTATCACCCGACACATTGCATGACTGGATAGCGACATATACGCCATTTCAATTGGTCGATGTGCGCGACGTCAGTGAGCATCAGCAACGCTCGCTGGGCGGCAAACTAATACCGCTTAAAGACATCATCAAGCGCCAGGGAGAACTCGACCCTGCCCGCCGTATCGTTTTTTATTGCAAATCCGGTGTCAGGAGCAAGGCAGCCTTACTGGCAGTTCGCAGCATCAATCAGGATGCAGAACTCTATTGTCTTGAGGGTGGCGTCGAGCGCTATCTGGCTATCTACCCGGATGAAACTCTCCCCGTCGTTTCTTGAACAACCTACTGGCGTAGTCGCCTTATCCGGATCAAAGGTACGTCAATGAGTGCAAAGTTTGCAGGTGTTAAATGGCGTTTGCCCGACATCGACCGACGTCTACTGAAAGTGCAATTCAGTTTTTTTCTGATGGTTTTGGGTGGACGTTGCAATCAACTGGCGGTGGCTTGGTGGGCTCTGCAAGAAACAGGCTCTGCGCTCTATTTTGCCAACATGATTGCCTGTTCCATCGCGGCGGAGGTGTTAGCCAAACCTTTGCTGGGATGGCTAGGCGATAAGTACAACAAAATACTCATCATCAAACTGACCTCATGGATCAGCTTTCTCACAGCGTTATTGATGGTTCTGTTGTCTGCCACGGGGACATTCAACCCTTGGACGGTAGGCGCCCTGATGATGCTCAGCAGTGCGATCGTCGGCGTGCGCGACCCTCTCCAGGCGTCGATTATTCCTTTGTTTACAGATGACGATAAAGTCTCCTTGGCCTTTCGTACCAAAAGTGTGATGTCGTCTTTTTCTATTCTTCTGGGGCCGGTACTGGCCAGTGGGTTGATTTACGAGTTCGGTATCACTATCGCTTTTGTCACCGATTTTTTTGCAATTTTCATCGCCGGGGCATTGATTGCAACCATCCCGAGCCATATCGGTGCAGTTGACTCATGCGAAAAAACACCACGTGCAAGTGGCTTCAGCATGATCTATTCAGGCTTCAAAGTGGTTTATGGCGTGAAAGTCGAATTTTACCTAGCCATTATTGCGATGCTGATCAATTTCGCGCTGTTTCCATTTTTCACTATCTTGATCCCACTGTACGTAAAGGACGTCATCCAATATCCGGTCACTTACATTGGCCTTCTGGACTCGTGCTTCGGACTGGGCATTTTGGCAGGAAGTTACAAAATCATCGGGTGGTTATCCGAACGGGTCCCCCGTGACATGTGCGTCTCCGCAGGTTTTGCACTACTGGGAGGCAACCTTGTAGTGGTTGGCACTATTTCATCGTCGTTCATCGTACCAGCGGCCTTTTTCTGCGGCGGCATCGGCCTGATGTTAATCAATATTCCTACCTCTGCGGTGAGATTGCTGGCGACCCCCAAGCTCCATCGCAACCGGATTTTTGCCACGGTTTCATTTCTGTCTGCAGCGGCTAGCCCCTTGGGCAGTTTCGCGATGAACGCCCTGATCACCTACTTGGGAGTCTCCCTGACAATTACGCTGCTAGGCGTCATGGTGTTGGTGTTATCACTGCTGGTCCTTCTAGTACCGGACTTTAAACTTTTCATGCGCTCCCAAGATACGCAACTCAATAATGCATATCTGGACAAATACCCAAACGCGTTTGCGCACTAATGTGCGTCGCCGTACTCCTGCCCTTTCAAACGGAGTGGCCTTACATGATGCCGGAGCTCAAGGATCGTCTTGGATCTGCTCGACACGAACAGATCTTCTGCGGTCAATATTATGATGACATGGGCTGTATCGGCTTTCTGGGGGATCCAGCTAAGAATCGCATCTCGGTTCTGATGCTAGGACTTTCAGACGGTGTAGGACTGGCACCGATCGCAGCCAGCACCAGGGTGGACAGTCTAATGGCTATTGATCTGGACGAGACAGCACTGGTGCGCAGCCTCGAAAATCGGAACCGAATGGCAGCGCATATCGACTTTGACAGCGAGATCGCCGATGCCGAGCAATTCCTAGTCGCCAACCCCGACCGTTACGACGTCATTATTGTCGACCTTTACACTCAGTACGGTTATGCCCCGATCGTGTTTGAACACGACTTCCATCAACTATTGAAGAGCCGCCTCAACCCCCTTGGTCACGTGGTGTTCAATGGTTTTGGCGTCCCAATGAACCTGGCCCCACTTAACGGTTCTACGCCCCAAGCTTGGCTCGCCCACTGCCTAAACAATAGCTGGGGCGACGTTCATTACCTGCCCCACCGACGCAATGCAACGTTCATTATTGGACCGCCGCCATCAACTAAACTGGACACCGTACCTGCCGTGGAGTCGTTATGCGCCAGTGACCGACTTTTTATGGACATCATGAGTCTTCGTCTGCGCTATTTGGTGCCTACTGTTATCCAGCACACACCGCCAATCCTCCCGGCACTGGATTTCGCGGGGATTGATCAAGAGGTGCGAAAACGCTGGGCGGACACGTTACCAGCGTTGTCTGCGCTGCTTCCAGCCTCGTTGAAACTAAGCAAACCCGACGATCTTCGCTCGATACTGGATAACCCCGAAGCTTGCCAAGCGCTGCAAGAGCGATTAGTGAAAGAAAAGTCTTCGCTGCGTATTACGCTCGCATTGCTGATCGCCGGCGAAGTTAACTTCTCGGACCGTGATGTGTCGTGGCTACCAGATTGGGTCGTATCAACATTAGAGAACAACATAGTCATCCACCCGAGAGATTGGCTGGAAGGATTACTCCCCTACGCCTATGGCGTCATTATCCATAGGACAAGAGGGGACTTATCTAAATTGGAAGGTTTTCGACGGGCCCTAGCACGATTATCACTCAGTGTATTTCTCACACCCACGACAACAAAATCCACGTCAAGATAATTCAACTGTCGAATGTGAAAAGACTGAGCTGTGACGGGGCGAGCTTGTCGCCCCGTCAACCACATTAAGCTGATGATCTCAAAAAACTTTTAATCAAAAACAGCTTAAATCACCTGTGGATAACTTATTCCACAGTGACCGACTTCGCCAGGTTGCGCGGCTGGTCAACGTCAGTACCCTTGAGTACAGCAACGTAGTACGACAACAGCTGCAGCGGGATGGTGTAGAGGATCGGCGACAGGATGTCGTGGATGTGCGGCATGTGCACCACGTGGGTACCTTCACCGTTGGTCATGCCGGCCTTCTCGTCAGCGAAGACGATTAACTGGCCACCGCGGGCACGGACTTCCTGAAGGTTGGACTTCAACTTCTCCAGCAGTTCGTTGTTCGGCGCCACGGTCACTACTGGCATGTCGTTATCCACAAGCGCCAACGGGCCGTGTTTCAGCTCACCGGCCGGGTAGGCTTCGGCGTGGATGTAGGAGATTTCCTTGAGCTTGAGTGCCCCTTCCATCGCTACCGGGAACTGCGCGCCACGGCCGAGGAACAGCGTGTGGTGTTTCTCGGCGAACAGCTCGGAGATTTTTTCCACGGTGCTGTCCATGGCCAGCGCTTCGCTCAGACGGGTTGGCAAACGACGCAGTTCTTCGACCAGTGTCGCTTCGACGCCTTTGGCCAAGGTGCCACGAACCTGGCCCAGGGAAAGCGTCAGCAACAACAGGCCAACCAATTGCGTGGTGAAGGCTTTGGTCGAAGCCACACCGATTTCGCGACCGGCCTGGGTCAACAAGGTCAGATCGGATTCGCGCACCAGCGAGCTGATGCCGACGTTGCAGATCGCCAGGCTGGCGAGGTAACCCAGTTCCTTGGCGTTGCGCAGTGCGGCCAGGGTGTCGGCGGTTTCGCCGGACTGGGAAATGGTCACGAACAAGGTGTCCGGCTGCACCACCACCTTGCGGTAGCGGAATTCGCTGGCGACTTCGACCTGGCAAGGAATGCCGGCCAGCTCTTCGAGCCAGTAACGCGCGACCATGCCGGCGTGGTAGCTGGTGCCGCACGCGACGATCTGTACATTACGCACTTTGGCGAACAGCTCGGCCGCCTGTGGGCCGAATGCCTGTACCAGTACCTGGTTCTGGCTCAGGCGACCTTCCAGCGTGCGCTGGACCACAGACGGTTGCTCGTGGATTTCCTTGAGCATGAAGTGGCGGAACTCGCCCTTTTCAGCGGCTTCGGCGCCGTCACGATATTGCACGGTTTCGCGCTCGACAGCCTGGCCGTCAACGTCCCAGATCTGCACGCTGTCGCGGCGGATTTCGGCGATATCGCCTTCTTCCAGGTACATGAAACGGTCAGTGACCTGACGCAGGGCCAACTGGTCGGACGCCAGGAAGTTTTCCCCCAGGCCAAGGCCGATCACCAACGGGCTGCCGCTGCGGGCTGCGACCAGGCGATCCGGTTGCTGCGCGCTGATCACTGCCAGGCCGTAAGCACCGTGCAACTCTTTGACGGTCGCCTTGAGGGCCACGGTCAGATCACGCAGATCCTTGAGCTTGTGGTTCAGCAGGTGGGAGATGACTTCAGTGTCGGTGTCCGAGGTGAACACATAGCCCAAGGCTTTGAGTTGTTCACGCAGGGCTTCGTGGTTTTCGATGATGCCGTTGTGCACCACCGCCAGGTCACCGGAGAAATGCGGGTGGGCATTGCGCTCGCACGGTGCACCGTGGGTGGCCCAGCGGGTGTGGGCGATACCCAGACGACCGACCAGCGGCTCGGTGGCCAATGCCTGCTCCAGCTCACTGACTTTGCCCGGGCGACGCAGGCGCTCGAGTTTTTCATCGTTGGTGTAGACCGCCACGCCAGCGCTGTCATACCCACGGTATTCGAGGCGTTTCAGGCCTTCGACGAGGATGGCGGTGATGTTACGTTCTGCGACTGCGCCGACAATTCCACACATGCTATTTCTCCTGACTGATAGCCGCGCAAATCAAATTGATGCCGCGGGCCTGAATCTGATCGCGAGCCTCAAGCGGCAGGCGTTCATCCGTAATAAGGGTATGGACGCTGCTCCAGGGCAGCTCCAGGTTGGGAATCTTGCGGCCGATCTTGTCGGCCTCCACCATCACGACCACTTCGCGGGCGACTTCGGCCATGACCCGGCTCAGCCCGAGCAGTTCGTTGAAGGTGGTTGTACCGCGAACCAGATCGATGCCATCGGCCCCGATGAACAGCTGGTCGAAGTCGTAGGAGCGTAGTACCTGCTCGGCAACCTGCCCCTGAAAGGACTCGGAATGCGGGTCCCAGGTGCCACCGGTCATCAACAGCACCGGTTCATGCTCAAGTTCGCTCAGGGCATTGGCGACATGCAGCGAGTTGGTCATCACCACCAGACCGGGTTGCTGCCCGAGTTCCGGGATCATGGAGGCGGTGGTACTGCCACTGTCGATAATGATGCGCGCATGCTCGCGAATCCGCGCGACGGCGGCACGAGCGATGGCTTGCTTGTATATGGAAACCGGCTGACCAAGGTCCGCGACCAGCTCCTGAGGCATGGTGATCGCCCCGCCGTAACGACGCAGCAACAGGCCATTGCTTTCAAGTGCTGCCAGATCCTTGCGAATCGTAACTTCCGACGTTTCGAAGCGCTTGGCCAACTCATCCACACTGACTTCGCCCTGCTCATTGAGCAAGGCGAGGATGTTGTGACGACGTTGAGGTGTGTTGCGCTTCGACATGAGCTGATAAGTTTCGTTTCGAAAGATAGCAGAAGCAATCAAAACCTATCAGCGAAACTTCGTCAAGCATGTTGCGACAAAAAGATCTGTGGATAACTTGTAGGAGCGAGCTTGCTCGCGATGGGCGTTAACGATGACGCGTTCTTTCTGAAAAAATGCGTCGCACGCGTATTCACCGCGAGCAAGCTCGCTCCTACAAAGGAGTTGTGGATAACTCAGCTCTTGTTGATCTTCTCCGGCCGCTTCCAGCCGTCGATGTTCTTCTGACGAGCACGCCCGATGGCCAACTGGGATTTATCCACAGCCGAGGTAATAGTCGAACCGGCCGCCGTGGTCGCACCATCCAGGATATCCACAGGTGCTACCAACGAGTTGTTGGAACCAATGAACACATCTTCACCCAACACGGTTTTCCACTTGTTGGCGCCGTCATAGTTGCAAGTGATGGTGCCGGCGCCGATGTTGGTGCGCGCCCCCACTTCGGCATCGCCCAGGTATGTCAGGTGACCGGCCTTGGCGCCTTCTCCCAAGTGCGCGTTTTTCAACTCGACGAAGTTACCCACATGCGCCCGGGCTTCCAGCACGGTACCTGGACGCAGACGCGCGAACGGGCCGGCATCGCTGCCTTCACCCAGAATGGCACCTTCGATATGGCTGTTGGCCTTGATGATCACGCCTTTGCGCAGGGTGCTGTCCTTGATCACGCAGTTCGGACCGATCACCACGTCATCCTCAATGACGACCTTGCCTTCGAGGATCACGTTGATGTCGATCAACACATCGCGGCCTACGGTCACGTCTCCACGCACGTCGAAACGAGCCGGGTCGCGCAGCGTCACACCTTGGGCCATCAAACGACGGCCGGCGCGCAGTTGATAGTGACGCTCGAGTTCGGAGAGCTGCTTGCGGTCGTTGGCGCCCTGCACTTCCATGGCGTCATGCGGTTGCTCGGTGGCCACCACCAGACCATCGCTCACTGCCATGGCAATGATGTCAGTCAGGTAGTACTCGCCCTGGGCGTTGTTATTGGAGAGGCGGCTCATCCAGTCGCCAAGACGGGCAAAAGGCAGCGCCAGAATGCCGGTATTGCCTTCGGTGATCTGGCGTTGGGCTTCATCGGCATCTTTCTGCTCGACAATGGCGGCAACCTTGCCAGCGCTATCACGAACGATTCGGCCGTAACCGGTCGGGTCATCCAGTTCGACGGTCAGCAGGCCCAATTGCTCTGGACCCACTTGCTTGAGCAGGCGCTGCAGGGTTTCGACCTCGATCAACGGCACATCACCGTAGAGCACCAGCACGGTGTCGGACTGAATGAATGGCACTGCTTGAGCAACGGCGTGACCGGTACCCAACTGTTTATCCTGCAGGACGAAGTTGAGGTCATCCGCCGCCAGGCGTTCGCGCACGGCGTCGGCACCATGACCGATTACGACATGGATGCGCTGTGGATCAAGTTGCCGGGCGCTGTGGATAACATGACCGAGCATGGAGTTGCCGGCAATCGGGTGCAAAACTTTCGGCAAAGCGGAACGCATGCGCGTGCCTTGGCCTGCAGCGAGAATAACGATTTCAAGAGACATGACTGGCTACCAATCCTGGGTGGTCAGCGGCTGCGACCGGGTTGTAAAAATCGGAAAAGAAAAAAGGGTAGCCGAGGCTACCCTTTTTAATCAATCACACAACAAGCGCTGCCTTAATGGCCGAACTTCTTGCGGATCTGCTGGACGGTGCGCAGCTGAGCTGCAGCCTCGGCCAGACGTGCGGCAGCAGAACCGTAATCGAATTCAGCGCCACGTTCATGCAAGGCCTTCTCGGCAGCCTTGACGGCTTCCTGAGCGGAGGCTTCATCCAGGTCGGCAGCACGTTGCACGGTATCGGCAAGAACCTTGACCATGTTCGGCTGAACCTCGAGGAAACCACCGGAGATGTAATACACCTCCTCTTCCCCGCCCTGCTTGACCAGGCGGATCGGACCTGGCTTCAGATTAGTGATCAGCGGCGCGTGACCCAGGGCGATACCAAGATCACCCAGTGCACCGTGCGCAATCACCATCTCGACCAGACCGGAAAAGATTTCTCCTTCCGCGCTGACGATATCGCAATGGACTGTCATAGCCATCTGATTGCCTCAACCTAAATTAGCGCCCGTTGCCGGGCGCCGGGATTACAGTTTCTTGGCTTTTTCGATCGCTTCTTCGATGCCGCCAACCATGTAGAACGCTTGTTCTGGCAGGTGGTCGTAGTCACCGTTGAGGATGCCTTTGAAGCCAGCAATGGTGTCTTTCAGGGAAACGTATTTACCCGATGCACCGGTGAAGACTTCAGCCACGAAGAACGGCTGCGACAAGAAGCGCTGGATCTTACGAGCACGGTTTACCAACTGCTTGTCGGCTTCCGACAGCTCGTCCATACCCAGGATCGCAATGATGTCCTTCAGTTCTTTGTAACGCTGCAGAACGTACTGAACGCCGCGAGCGGTGTCGTAGTGGTCCTGGCCGATTACGTTCGGGTCCAGCTGGCGCGAAGTCGAGTCGAGTGGATCGACCGCTGGGTAGATACCCAGGGAAGCGATGTCACGGGACAGAACGACGGTAGCGTCCAAGTGGGCGAAGGTGGTCGCTGGCGACGGGTCGGTCAAGTCATCCGCAGGTACGTATACCGCCTGGATCGAAGTGATCGAACCTTCCTTGGTCGAAGTGATACGTTCTTGCAGAACGCCCATCTCTTCAGCCAGGGTCGGCTGGTAACCTACTGCCGAAGGCATACGGCCCAGCAGTGCGGATACTTCAGTACCGGCCAGGGTGTAACGGTAGATGTTGTCGACGAACAGCAGAACGTCGTTACCTTCGTCACGGAACTTCTCGGCCATGGTCAGGCCGGTCAGTGCTACGCGCAGACGGTTTCCCGGCGGCTCGTTCATCTGACCGTAAACCAGTGCCACTTTGTCCAGAACGTTGGAGTCCTTCATCTCGTGGTAGAAGTCGTTACCCTCACGAGTACGCTCACCCACACCGGCGAACACGGAATAACCGCTGTGCTCGATGGCGATGTTACGGATCAGTTCCATCATGTTTACGGTTTTGCCTACACCGGCACCACCGAACAGACCGACTTTACCGCCTTTGGCGAACGGGCAAACCAGGTCGATAACCTTGATGCCGGTTTCCAGCAGGTCGTTACCGCCTGCTTGTTCAGCGAACGAAGGTGCTGGACGGTGAATGCCCCAACGCTCTTCGGTGTCGATCGGACCAGCTTCGTCGATCGGGTTACCGAGGACGTCCATGATCCGGCCCAGAGTCGCTTTACCGACCGGTACGGAGATGGCTGCGCCAGAATCGGTAACTTCCAGACCGCGCTTCAAGCCCTCGGTGGAACCCATCGCAATGGTGCGAACCACGCCGTCGCCCAGCTGTTGCTGAACTTCCAGAGTGGTTTCAGCCGCGCTCATTACTTTCAGCGCGTTGTAGATGCTCGGTACGCTGTCGCGTGGAAATTCCACGTCGATAACGGCGCCGATGATTTGAACGATACGTCCGCTACTCATAGCTGGATCCTCTGAATATTTGAACCGTTAAACCGCGGCAGCGCCGCCGACGATTTCCGAGATCTCTTGGGTGATCGCAGCCTGACGCGCCTTGTTGTAGACCAGCTGCAAATCGCTGATCAAATCACCGGCGTTGTCGGTAGCGTTCTTCATCGCGATCATCCGCGCAGCCTGTTCAGCCGCGTTGTTCTCGACCACCGCCTGGTAGACCTGCGACTCGACGTAACGGACCATCAAGCCGTCAAGCAGCTCTTTGGCATCCGGTTCGTAGAGATAGTCCCAGTGGTGCTTGAGGTCTTGATCCGGGGTTGCCACCAGTGGAATCAACTGCTCCACGGTAGGCTGTTGCGTCATGGTGTTGATGAACTTGTTGGACACCACGGACAGGCGGTCAATACGGCCGTCCAGGTAGGCATCCAGCATCACCTTGACGCTGCCAATCAGATCATTGATCGACGGCTCTTCACCCAGGTGGCTGATAGCTGCTACGACGTTACCGCCGAAGTTGCGGAAGAAAGCCGCACCCTTGCTACCAACGACACACAGATCGATCTCGACGCCGTTTTCGCGGTTTACCGCCATGTCCTTGACCAGAGCCTTGAACAGGTTGGTGTTCAAGCCACCACACAAACCACGGTCACTGCTCACTACGACATAACCAACTCGCTTTACTTCACGGTCGATCATGAACGGGTGGCGATATTCCGGGTTAGCGTTGGCCAGATGACCAATAACCTGGCGGATGCGCTCCGCGTAAGGACGGCTAGCAGCCATGCGCATTTGTGCCTTGCGCATTTTACTGACCGCCACTTTTTCCATGGCGCTGGTAATCTTTTGCGTGCTTTTGATGCTCGCAATCTTACTGCGAATCTCTTTTGCGCCTGCCATGTAACACCTATCAGGTTAGCAAGCGGGAGCCTTGCGGCTCCCGCTGCGGCTTACCAGGTTTGGGTGGCCTTGAACTTCTCGATACCGGCTTTCATGCCAGCGTCGATTTCGTCATTGAAGTCACCCTTCACGTTGATCTTCGCCATCAAATCGGCGTGATCGCGGTTGAAGAAAGCAATCAGCGCTTGTTCGAAGCTGCCGATCTTGGCGATTTCAACGTCAGTCAGGAACCCACGCTCAGCGGCATACAGCGACAGCGCCATGTCAGCGATCGACATTGGTGCGTATTGCTTCTGCTTCATCAGCTCGGTAACGCGCTGACCATGCTCAAGTTGCTTACGGGTCGCTTCGTCCAGGTCAGAAGCGAACTGGGCGAATGCCGCCAGTTCACGGTACTGAGCCAGAGCGGTACGGATACCACCGGACAGCTTCTTGATGATCTTGGTCTGAGCGGCACCACCCACACGGGATACCGAAACACCGGCGTTCACTGCAGGGCGGATGCCCGAGTTGAACATGGCCGATTCCAGGAAGATCTGACCGTCGGTGATGGAAATCACGTTGGTCGGAACGAACGCGGAAACGTCGCCAGCCTGGGTTTCGATGATCGGTAGTGCGGTCAGGGAACCGGTTTTGCCGGTCACTGCGCCGTTGGTGAACTTCTCTACGTATTCTTCCGAAACGCGGGATGCGCGCTCCAGCAGACGGGAGTGGAGATAGAACACGTCGCCTGGGTAAGCTTCACGGCCTGGTGGACGGCGCAGCAGCAGGGAAATCTGGCGGTAAGCCACTGCTTGCTTGGACAGATCGTCATAAACGATCAGCGCGTCTTCACCGCGGTCGCGGAAGAATTCACCCATGGTGCAACCGGAGTACGGTGCCAGGAATTGCAGCGCAGGAGATTCCGAAGCACTGGCAGCCACGATGATCGTGTTGGCCAGGGCGCCGTTTTCTTCCAGCTTGCGAACCACGTTGGCGATGGTCGATTGTTTCTGACCGATCGCTACGTAGACGCAGAAAATGCCGCTGTTCTTCTGGTTGATGATCGCGTCGATCGCCAGAGCGGTTTTACCGATCTGACGGTCACCGATGATCAGCTCACGCTGGCCACGGCCGACCGGGATCATGGCATCGACAGCCTTGTAGCCAGTCTGTACAGGCTGGTCTACCGACTTACGCCAGATCACGCCTGGAGCAACTTTCTCGACCGCGTCGGTCTCGGTGTTGCCCAGTGGACCTTTGCCGTCAACAGGGTTACCCAGTGCGTCGACTACGCGACCCAGCAGTTCCTTACCAACCGGAACTTCGAGGATGCGGCCAGTGCACTTGGCGCTCATGCCTTCAGCCAGAGACTGGTATGCGCCCAGTACAACGGCACCTACGGAGTCTTGCTCCAGGTTGAGGGCCATGCCGAAGACGCCGCCCGGAAACTCGATCATCTCGCCGTACATTACGTCGGCCAGACCGTGAATCCGCACGATACCGTCAGATACGCTGACGACAGTGCCTTCGTTACGGGCTTGGGAGGTCACATCGAGCTTGTCGATGCGGCCCTTGATAATTTCACTTATTTCGGAAGGATTGAGTTGCTGCATTGCTCTGCTGCCCCTTCAAACTCAAGATTTCAATGCTTCGGCCAGTTTCGCGATTTTGCCGCGAATCGAGCCATCGATAACCAGGTCGCCGGCGCGGATGACGACACCACCAATAAGGGCAGCGTCCTCCGCAACTTGCAGGCGCACTTCCCGGTTGAGTCGTGCACTGAGAACCTTGGCGAGTTTGTCTTGCTGTTCTTGGTTCAATGCAAAAGCACTGGTCACTTCAACGTCTACCGACTTCTCTTGCTCGGCCTTGTACAGGTCGAAAAGAGCGGCAATCTCCGGCAATAGCAGGAGACGGTCGTTTTCGGCAACGACATTGATGAAGTTCTGTGCCTTGGCATCAAACTTGTCGCCACACACGTCAATGAACGTGGTGGCCTTTTCTGCGCTCGTCAGTCGCGGGGCCTTGAGCACGCGCTGCAGAGTGTCGTCTTGCGACACCGCTGCAGCCAGGCCGAGCATGGCTGACCAATTGGCCAGTTGCTGGTGGGCCTGAGCGTGCTCGAAGGCCGCCTTAGCGTAAGGTCGGGCCAACGTGGTCAGTTCTGCCATGATCGCCCTCGCTTAGATTTCAGCAGCCAGTTGGTTAACCAGCTTTGCGTGCGCGTTTTGATCGATTGTGGCACCCAGGATCTTCTCGGCGCCTTCGACTGCCAGCAAGCCCACTTGGGCACGCAGCACGTCTTTGACACTGTTCAGTTCCTGTTCGATCTCGGCCTGAGCCTGAACCTTCACACGGTCAGCGTCGACACGGGCTTTTTCAACAGCCTCTTCGACAATCTGATTACCGCGTTTCTTGGCTTGCTCGATGATTTCAGCTGCCTGAGCTTTCGCTTCGCGCAGTTGCTGACCCGCTTTCTCTTGGGCCAACTCCAGGTCGCGAGCTGCTCGGCTGGCAGCGTCCAGACCATCAGCGATCTTCTTTTGACGTTCGTGCAGAGCCGCAATGACCGGAGGCCATACGAACTTCATGCAGAACAGTACAAAAATCAGGAACGCAACGGACTGGCCAATCAGGGTCGCATTAATGTTCACGCCAACACCTCGCAGTTACGTTGTCCATCACACCAAATTACCCGGAAGATCCGAGTAATCAGCCAGCGATTTGACCAACGAACGGGTTCGCAAAGGTGAAGAACAGAGCGATACCAACACCGATCATGGTTACGGCGTCGAGCAGACCGGCAACGATGAACATTTTAACTTGCAGCATTGGAACCATTTCTGGCTGACGCGCTGCGCCTTCCAGGAACTTGCCGCCCAGCAGGCCGAAACCAATTGCGGTACCCAGTGCGCCCAGGCCGATCAACAGTGCAACAGCGATAGCGGTTAGACCAACTACAGTTTCCATCTTTCCTCCCGACTTTTACGTCGTATGGTTTAGGTTTTTTTAATTTAAAGCGGTAAAACAAATCGTTTCAGAGGCCCCGTTAAGAGCCCCCTCCCGTTTAACGGGGAGGGACATCAGACTAGTCGAGACTGGTCTTAATGGTTTTCTTCGTGTGCCATCGACAGGTAGACGATGGTCAGCATCATGAAGATGAACGCCTGCAGGGTGATGATCAGGATGTGGAACACAGCCCACGCCCACTGCAGAACAACGCCCAGGCCACTAAGCCAGAGCAGACCGCTGCCGAACATCACAGCAATCAGAATGAAGACCAGCTCGCCGGCATACATGTTGCCGAACAGACGCAGAGCCAGGGAGATCGGCTTGGCGATCAGGGTCACGAATTCCAGCAGGAAGTTCACCGGAATCAGCAGCGCCTGAAGGAAGATGTTCTTGCTGCCGAACGGGTGCAGGGTCAGCTCGCCGATGAAGCCGCCGAGGCCCTTGATCTTGATGCTGTAGAAAATGATCAGCGCGAACACCGAGAAGGCCATGGCCAGAGTAGCGTTCGGGTCGGTGGTCGACACGGCACGGAACGGGATGTGGTGGTCGCCGGAGATCAGGATGGCCAGCTGAGGAATCCAGTCGACCGGTACCAGGTCGACGGCGTTCATCATGAACACCCAGACGAAGATGGTCAGTGCCAGTGGTGCAACCACAGGGCTACGGCCATGGAAGCTGTCTTTCACGCTGCCATCGACGAATTCGACCAATACTTCAACAAAGTTCTGCAAAGCACCAGGAACACCGGTAGTCGCCTTCTTTGCCGCCATGCGGAAAAGAAGAACGAAGATCAGACCCAATGCGACCGACCAGCCGAGGGTATCGACGTGGAAAGCCCAGAAGCCCATTTCCTTGGCTTCTGCTGCGGTGTGGGCAAAGCCCCAGCCGCCGTTGGGTAGCTGACCGAAGGTCAGGTTCTGCAAGTGGTGCTGGATATAGCCCGAAGCGGTTGTTTCTGCCATGGTTGCCTCAAACGCCCTAAGGTCTCGAAAGTCTTGTTCTCATCAGCAGGGGAGCGAACCAGCTGACCGACTGAGTCAGCACGAAGGCACCGAATACTGCAATCGGCGCCAGTGGCTTCACACCTGCAAACACCAGTGCAAACAGCACTGCCGTCAAAATCAGTTTGCCTGCCTCGCCGGCATAAAAAGACCGGACGATGGACTGGGCTGCTCGGGCGCCGGAAAACCGAAATGCCCTGTGAGCGAAATAAACATTCGGTAGCAAGGCTATCAGGCCTCCGCAGAGTCCCGAGTACCCGGCAACGACTCCATATCGGTACCAGAGCGCCAAAGCGGCGATCAGCAACACGACAAATTGAGCCATTAACACCGGAAAAACTGCCAGGCGATGGAAGGGCAGGCGGTTTGGCGTGCGGGTTTCCATCACTTTTACTCCCCAATGGTCGGCTGCCGAAATTCAATAACTTGGCATAATTTGTGCCGACAAAATGCGCGCAGAGTATAGGGGCGGTTCTGCCCCTATTCAACTGTCAGGTAGTGATTTCCGACTGCGCGCTACATGAGGAAATGTTTCAGCGGATATGTGCAAGTACGCCTTGAAGCTCATCCAGTGAGTTGTAGCCAATCACCAATTGCCCTTTACCCTTCTTACCGTGGCGGATCTGCACCGCAGAGCCTAGGCGCTCGGCCAGGCGCTGTTCGAGACGGGCGATATCCGGGTCCGGTTTTGCCGCTTCAACAGGCTCCGGTTTACCACTCAACCACTGGCGAACCAGTGCCTCGGTTTGGCGCACGGTCAGCCCGCGTGCGACAACATGTCGCGCCCCTTCAACCTGTTGAATTTCCGGCAAACCGAGCAAAGCACGGGCGTGACCCATTTCCAGGTCGCCGTGGGACAACATGGTCTTGATGACTTCCGGCAAGGAAATCAGGCGCAACAGGTTAGCCACGGTCACCCGGGACTTGCCCACTGCCTCGGCGACCTGTTGCTGGGTCAGCTGGAACTCCTGCTGCAACCGCTGCAGAGCCACCGCTTCTTCGATCGGGTTCAGGTCTTCGCGCTGGATGTTCTCGATCAGCGCGATGGCAATAGCGGTTTCATCGGGCACATCGCGAACCATCGCCGGGATGGTTTCCTTCCCGGCTTGCTGGCTGGCGCGCCAGCGGCGTTCGCCGGCAATGATTTCAAAACGGCCGCTGCCGATCGGGCGAACCACGATGGGCTGCATGACGCCCTGGGCCTTGATCGACTGCGCCAGCTCTTCGAGCGCCTGCGGATCCATGTCACGACGCGGCTGGTATTTGCCGCGCTGGAGCAGATCCAGGGGAAGGTGCTGCAGCTCACGCTGATCGGCTTGCGCCGCTTGTTCTTCCAGCGAGCTGACAGTCGGACCACTCAACAGAGCATCCAGTCCACGTCCGAGACCTCGTTTCTTGACGGCCATGGGGATTCCTTAAGTTGCCTGAGCAGCGGCGATGCGTGAGTTTTTGCGTTGACGACGAACCATTTCGCCCGCCAATGCCAGATAGGCAACGGCGCCTCGCGATGCTTTGTCGTACGCCAGCGCCGGCATGCCGTAGCTTGGCGCTTCGGCCAGACGGATGTTGCGCGGAATGACGGTGTCGTAGAGCTGTTCGCCGAAGTGTTCCTTGAGCTGCGCCGAGACATCGTTCATCAGGCTCAGGCGCGGGTCGTACATCGTCCGCAGCAGGCCTTCGACCTTCAGGTTCGGGTTCAGCAGTTCAGCGATACGCTTGATGTTATCCACAAGGTCGCTCAAGCCTTCGAGTGCGAAGTACTCGCACTGCATGGGGATAATTACCCCGTCGGCGGCAACCAGTGCGTTCAGGGTCAGCATCGACAGCGACGGTGGGCAGTCGATCAGGATGTAATCGTAGTTTTCCCGGATCGGCGCCAGCGCGCTGCGCAGACGGCTTTCCTTCATCTGCATTTCCAGCAGCACTACTTCGGCCGCGGTGAGGTCGCGGTTGGCTGGCAACAACTGGTAACCACCGTGTTCGGAAAAGTGCATGGCCTGGGCCAGGTCGCACTCACCGATCAGCAGGTCGTAGACCGAGTTTTCCAGGCCATGTTTATCCACACCGCTACCCATGGTGGCGTTGCCCTGTGGATCAAGGTCGATCAACAGCACCCGGCGCTTGGTCGCGACCAGGGATGCTGCGAGGTTGATGCAGGTGGTGGTTTTGCCCACGCCACCCTTTTGGTTCGCAATCGCGAATACCTTAGCCATTCTTGCTTGTGTTCCCAATCATGCCGTGCGGCGCAGTATCAGCAGATGGCGTTGGCCTTGGCAACCAGGTACGGCCAGGGCGTGTTCGCTATCGAGGTGGAAGTCTGCCGGCAATGCTACCAGCTCATCGGCCGGATGAACGCCCTTCATTGCCAGCCAGCGTGTTTCGCTATCGCCGAGGTGGCGAGTCCAGTTGCTGAAGTTCTCCATGCTGCTGAACGCCCGGGAAATGATCCCGTTGAACGGCTGGGCAGGCTGGAAGGCTTCAACGCGACTGTGGATAACTTGCAGGTTATCCAGTTTGAGTTCGAGTTTTACCTGGGTCAGGAAGCGGGTTTTCTTGCCGTTGCTGTCCAGGCAGGTCACCTGGGACTCGGGAAACAGGATCGCCAGCGGAATGCCAGGCATGCCGCCGCCACTGCCGACGTCGAGCCAACGACCGTTTTCGATGAACGACATCACACTCAGGCTATCGAGCAAGTGACGGGAAACCATTTCGTCCGGATCACGCACGGCGGTGAGGTTGTAAGCCTTGTTCCATTTGATCAACAGGGCCAGGTAACCCAGCAGTTGTGCGTGCTGGGTTTCTGTCAGCGTGACGCCAAGCTGGCGGGCACCTGTGGATAACTCTTCTGCGTGTTGCGAAGTGACCAACGAACTCAAGCGCTTTGCTCCAACTGACGGCCCGCGCCGCGTTTTTTCAAATGAATCATCAACAGCGAAATGGCTGCCGGCGTAACGCCCGGGATACGCGAGGCCTGGCCCAAGGTTTCTGGACGGGTCGCGCCGAGCTTGCTCTGGATCTCTTTGGAGAGACCGGAAATATTCGTGTAATCGATATCCACAGGCAATTTGGTGTCTTCGCTGGCGCGCAGGCGGGCGATTTCATCCTGTTGACGATCGATGTAGCCGGCGTACTTGGTCTTGATTTCGACCTGCTCGGCAACCTGTGGATCTTCTGCGCCCCCACCGGTCACGGCGATCAGACCAGCGTAGTCGATTTCCGGACGGCTCAAGAGATTGAGCAGGTTGTATTCGTGAGTCAGTGGCGTGCCGAACTTTTCGGCAATGGCATCGCCTTGTTCGGTGCCCGGGCGTACCCAGGTGCTTTTCAGGCGCTGCTCTTCCAGTTCGATGCTTTCGCGTTTTTTGCAGAAAGCCGCCCAGCGCACGTCATCCACCAGGCCCAGTTCGCGACCTTTTTCGGTCAAACGCAGGTCGGCGTTGTCTTCGCGCAGAATCAGACGGTATTCGGCACGGGACGTGAACATCCGGTACGGCTCTTGGGTACCGAGGGTAATCAGGTCGTCAACCAACACGCCGATATAGGCCTCGTCGCGGCGCGGGCACCAGGCCTCTTTGCCTTGTGCGCGCAGCGCTGCGTTGGTCCCGGCGAGCAAACCCTGGGCACCGGCTTCTTCGTAACCGGTGGTGCCGTTGATCTGCCCGGCGAAGAACAGGCCGCCGATGACTTTGGTTTCCAGGCTGTATTTCAGGTCACGCGGATCGAAGTAGTCGTACTCGATCGCGTAGCCAGGACGCACGATGTGCGCGTTTTCCATGCCGCGGATCGATTGCACGATCTGCAATTGCACGTCGAACGGCAAGGATGTGGATATCCCGTTCGGATACAGCTCATGGGTGGTCAAACCTTCCGGTTCGATGAACACCTGATGGCTTTCCTTGTCGGCGAAGCGATGGATCTTGTCTTCGATCGACGGGCAATAACGCGGGCCGATGCCTTCGATCTCACCGGCAGCGGAATACATCGGCGAACGGTCGAGGTTCGCGGCAATGATTTCGTGGGTGCGGGCGTTGGTATGAGTAATCCAGCAGCTGACTTGCTTCGGATGCTGCTCTTTGGACCCCATGAACGACATCACCGGGATCGGCGTATCACCTGGTTGCTCGGACATCACCGAGAAATCCACAGACCGGCCGTCGATACGCGGCGGAGTACCGGTTTTCAAACGACCCACACGCAATGGCAGCTCACGCAGACGGTGAGCCAGCGCGATCGATGGCGGATCACCGGCGCGACCGCCGGAAAAATTCTGCAAACCGATGTGGATAAGTCCACCGAGGAATGTGCCAGTGGTCAACACCACGGAATCGGCGAGGAAACGCAGGCCCATCTGGGTGACAACACCACGGACTTGTTCCTGCTCGACGATCAGATCGTCAGCGGCCTGTTGAAATATCCACAGGTTCGGCTGGTTCTCCAGGATTTCGCGGACAGCTGCCTTGTACAGAACCCGGTCTGCCTGTGCGCGGGTTGCTCGCACGGCCGGGCCTTTGCGGCTGTTCAACACGCGAAACTGGATACCGCCTTTATCGGTAGCCATGGCCATCGCGCCGCCGAGGGCGTCGATTTCCTTGACCAGGTGGCTTTTGCCGATCCCGCCAATGGCCGGATTGCAACTCATGGCACCGAGGGTTTCCACGTTGTGCGTCAGCAACAGGGTTTTAACCCCCATACGTGCTGAGGCCAGTGCTGCCTCGGTACCGGCATGACCGCCGCCGATGACGATCACTTCAAAACGGGAAGGGAAATCCACCACGCACCTCGTGCCTGCTTAAGTAGGTAATTCAGGAATAGTTTGAGCTCAGGTTTTTGGACCTGGTCGACAAGTATAGGGACTTCGCCCTTCCTAAAGAACCCTTTGCACAAAATTTAACCAGCTGTGGAAAACTCGGAGTTATAGAAATTAAAAAGAAAGAAATTTATTAAATCTTTGTTTTTATGTTTATTTCTATGCAGGCAACTATCTGTGGATAGATCTATGAATCCCTTTGTTTTCAATGTGTACAGAGATTCAAAACCCTGTGTTCATGTGCCAATGAGGCCCTTGGATAACCGGTGTAAGCCTGTGGATGAAAGGGGTGGTTATCCACAGAGGCGGTTATGTTCAGTTTTAGAGCCCTGTTATCAACTGACCTTAGCTGCGGTTATTCACAGGGCTTAATCCACAGAAAAGTGCCGTTCGCTCGAAATTCGGGTACAGGAATTGCGCTCAAGCAGACGAAGTCCGCTCGGCACTGGAGGTTTTTTTCAGAAAAGGAGGGAGCAGACAGGCACGAATGGCCTGTCTGTGAATAACAGGAGGGCTACTTACCGATACAGAAGCTGGAGAAAATTCGCCCCAGCAGATCGTCAGAGCTGAAAGCACCGGTGATTTCACCCAGCGACTGCTGAGCCTGGCGCAAATCCTCGGCCAACAACTCGCCAGCGCCGGCCAGGGTCAATTGGGCACGGCCATGCTCGAGGGCAGTACTGGCATGACGTAGCGCCTCAAGGTGTCGCCGGCGAGCACTGAAGCTGCTTTCGGACGTTTGTTCATAGCCCATGCAGGCCTTGAGGTGATCACGCAGCAGCTCTAGTCCGACACCACCAGACTTGGCGCTCAGGCTGATGGTGACATGGCCGTCGTCGCTGACCTCCATGGCAATGGGTTCAGCCGTAAGGTCGGCCTTGTTGCGGATCAGGGTGACTTTCGCGGGATCGGGACGGATTTCGAGAAACTCCGGCCAGAGTGCGAACGGATCGATGGCTTCAGGTGCCGTGGCATCGACTACCAGCAGTACCCGATCCGCTTCGCCAATGGCTTTCAAGGCACGCTCTACGCCGATTTTTTCCACATGATCATCGGTATCGCGCAGACCGGCGGTATCCACCACGTGCAGCGGCATGCCATCGATGTGGATATGTTCACGAAGCACATCACGGGTGGTGCCAGCAATTTCGGTCACGATCGCCGCTTCACGCCCGGCCAGTGCATTGAGCAGGCTGGATTTACCGGCATTCGGACGACCGGCAATCACCACGGTCATGCCGTCACGCAGCAAGGCACCCTGCCCGGCTTCGCGCATGACGGTAGATAACTCGTCGCGCACTTTGTCGAGCATGCTCAGGACGTGGCCATCGGCGAGGAAGTCGATTTCCTCTTCCGGGAAATCGATGGCCGCTTCGACATAGATGCGCAGGCCGATCAATTGCTCGGTGAGGTTATGCACACGTGACGAGAAGGCACCCTGCAGGGAGCGCAATGCGTTTCGCGCAGCCTGGGCAGAACTGGCTTCAATCAGGTCGGCAATGGCTTCGGCCTGGGCGAGGTCCAGTTTGTCGTTGAGGAAGGCGCGCTCACTGAACTCCCCCGGTCGGGCGAGACGGCAACCCAGTTCCAGGCAACGCTTGAGCAACATATCCAGAACGATCGGGCCACCATGACCTTGCAGCTCCAGCACATCTTCGCCGGTGAACGAGTTTGGCCCTGGAAAATACAGCGTGATGCCCTGGTCCAGCACCTCGTCGTTTTCACCGAGAAACGGACCATAGTGGGCAAATCGCGGCTTGAGCTCGCGACCGCTGAAAGCCTTGGCCGCAACGCTGGCCAACGGCCCGGAAATACGCACGATGCCTACACCGCCACGACCTTGAGCGGTGGCGACGGCGGCGATGGTTTCACGAGGAACGCTCATAAACCGGTATCCAGACAAAAGTGACAGATAGCAAAACGCCCCACTAGGGGGCGTTTTGAGTGGTTATCCACAGTGTAAATCAGGCAGCTGCTTTGGTAGCCGCTTCGATCTTACGCGTGATGTACCACTGTTGGGCGATCGACAGGCAGTTGTTCACTACCCAGTACAGCACCAGACCCGCCGGGAACCACAGGAAGAAGAAGGTGAAGATGATTGGCATCAGCTTCATCACCTTGGCCTGCATCGGATCCGGTGGAGTCGGGTTCAACTGCTGCTGGATGAACATGGTTGCACCCATGATGATCGGCAGAATGAAGAACGGATCCTTGATCGACAGGTCAGTGATCCACAGCATGAACGGCGCCTGGCGCATTTCGACGCTTTCCAGCAGAACCCAGTACAGCGAGAGGAAAACCGGCATCTGCACGAGGATTGGCAAGCAACCACCCAGCGGATTGATCTTCTCTTTCTTGTACAGCTCCATCATGGATTGCGACATTTTCTGCCGGTCATCGCCATGTTGCTCTTTCAGCGCGGCCAGTTTCGGTGCCACTGCACGCATGCGCGCCATGGATTTGTAGCTGGCAGCCGACAGTGGGAAGAAAATCCCTTTGATCAGCATGGTCAGGAAGATGATCGACCAGCCCCAGTTACCCACAATGGCGTGGATGTGTTGCAGTAACCAGAAGATCGGTTGGGCGATGAACCACAGAATGCCGTAGTCGACCGTCAGTTCCAGACCTGGGGACAACTCTTTCAGCACGGCCTGGCTTTTCGGACCGGCGTACAGAACAGCACTGGTCTCGGCCTTGGCACCCGGCGCAACACTCATCGATGGGCCGGTGTAACCGATGATGTAGTTGCCTTTGCTGTCTTTACGGGTCTGGACGACGTTGTTTTCGCCCTTGGCCGGAATCCATGCGGTCACGAAGTAGTGCTGCAACCAGGCAACCCAACCGCCAGTGATGGTTTCTTTCAGCGGCGCCTTGTCCATGTCCTTCATGGACACTTTCTTGTACGGCTCGGAACTTGTCCACAGGGCAGCGCCCAGGTAAGTCGCGGTGCCGGTGGCGGTTGTGGAAGATGGATCGGCGCTGGCGTCACGCTTCAATTGCGCGAACATCGCACCGGTCCAGGGCTGAGCGCTCTGGTTGTCGATCAGGTAGGAAACGGTTACGTCATACAGGCCACGTTTCAGGGTGAAACGCTTGATGTAGTTGACGCCGTCCTTGCTGAACTTCAGGTCCACGACCAATTGGTCCTGACCGTCAGCCAGCTGATAAACCTTCTTCTCCGAGGAATAAACCGGACGACCGGCCGGATTGGCATCCGGACCGTTGGTGCCGATCAGACCGCTTTGCGCCAGATAAGTACGTTCGCCGCCGTTATCGAACAGCTGGAACGGAATTTCCGGGTGATCCTGACGACGCGGATACAGCGGCAGGGTCAGTTGGGCAACATCACCACCTTGTGGGTCGACAGCCAGGTCCAGTACATCCGTTTTGATCTGGATGAGGTCCTTGCTCACAGCCACCGGCGTTTCGGCAGGTGCGCTGGTGTCGCTTGCAGCACGTGGAATGTCGTCACTGGCGGAAGCGTTGGAGCCAGATGCCGTATCCGGCAGGCCCGATGCAGTCGTATTGGTGGCAACATTCTGAGTCGGCAGGGCAGCCTGGCCATAGTCCTGGTTCCATTTAAGAACCATAACGTAGGACACGATTGCCAGGGCGACGATCAGGATCGTGCGTTTGATATCCATGATTACTCGGCCATCGAAGAAGAACGGGAGGTAGGGATAGGTGGAACCGGGTCATAACCACCGGGATTCCACGGATGACAGCGACCTAAACGACGAAAGGTCAGCCAGCCACCGCGAAGAAGGCCATGATTTTCGATGGCTTCTAACGCGTAGCAGGAACAACTGGGGTAGAAACGACAGTGACTGGCCATCAGGGGACTAATGGCATAGCGATAAAACTGGATCGGAACGAGTGCCAGTTTACGCATCTGGACTGTCTACCCCTACAGTTTCGGTTTTGACTGCTGGTACCGGCGAACTGCGAGCCAGACGTTTCCAGAGTTTGCCGAAATGCTGAATCAATTCGGGGTTTTCTACATCACCCAAACCTTTGCGCGCGACGATAACGATGTCCCAACCGACCAGAGAGTCCTGGTTCAGGCGAAACGATTCGCGCATCAGACGTTTGAGGCGATTGCGCTCGACGGAGAGCTTTACGCTCTTTTTCCCGATAACCAACCCGAGACGGGGGTGATCGAGATCGTTGTTGCGCGCAAGGAGCAGGAGATTTTTCCCCGGAACCTTGCCGGTAGGGGAGTCAAAGACTGCCTTGAATTGCCGGGGGGTAAGCAGACGCTTTTCCCGACTGAAGTCCTGACTCACCTCCAGTGCCGGATTATCAAACTGCCAGACGCGCACGACCTTTGGCGCGACGACGCGACAGGACGGCACGACCGTTCTTGGTAGCCATGCGAGCACGGAAACCGTGGGTACGAGCGCGTTTGATAGTGCTTGGTTGGAAAGTACGTTTCATTGTCGTGTTACCTGGTTCGTCCACAACGGGCCGGAATGGCCCCCGTTTTAAGAGACCGGGGATTCTAGAGAAAGCAAGCCTTCAGGTCAATTTCCAACCAGCGTTTCCTTATAAATAGATCTCCGGGCGTTTTGCGCTGAACGATCCGTTGGCAAATATAAAAATAAGAAAGGAAAGTATTTAAAGCTTTTCTGTAAAGCTTATAAAAGCTAGGCCCGCACCCATCTGTGGATAAGTCGATTCAGCCCTTGTGTTACCTGATGTACAGAGAATGACAACTACAGTGGAAAACAGTGTTCAGCCTGTGCTGCGCTGTCGGATAACCTGTGTGTGGAAGCTCGGTTTATCCACAGGCCGGTTATCCACCGAGTTCCGCCCCCACTTGTGCAATGACCTTAACCCCGGTTATCCACAGAGCTTATGCACAGACCACTGGTCGTCTTTTTTGCGTATAAAACGGCGATTCTTCTTGGTCGATGAACCACCTTCGTGTGGATAAGTCGGCGTCTGGTCGCTACAATGGCCGCTTGTTTTTGCCTCACCGGCTTTCAACTTAGGGGATATCCGTGTCAGTGGAACTTTGGCAGCAGTGCGTGGAGCTTTTGCGCGATGAGCTGCCTGCCCAACAATTCAACACTTGGATCCGTCCACTACAGGTCGAAGCCGAAGGCGACGAGTTGCGTGTCTATGCACCCAATCGTTTTGTTCTGGACTGGGTCAACGAAAAGTACCTGGGGCGTGTTCTCGAATTACTCGATGAGCACGGCAATGGCATGGCGCCTGCGCTTTCCTTGTTAATAGGCAGCAAACGCAGTTCGGCACCCCGTGCCGCGCCCAATGCTCCCCTGGCTGCCGCCGCTTCCCAGGCCCAGGCTGCTCAAGCGCCTGCCAGTCCACCGCCAGCACCTGCCGCCGCATCGACCAAACGTACGACGCGAAAAGTGGATGAGGTCACCGAGCAAGAACCTTCTCGTGACAGCTTCGACCCCATGGCCGGCGCCAGTTCGCAACAGGCCCCGGTTCGCGCCGAGCAACGTACCGTGCAGGTCGAAGGTGCGCTCAAGCACACCAGTTACCTGAATCGCACCTTTACCTTCGAGAACTTCGTTGAAGGTAAATCCAACCAGTTGGCGCGCGCCGCCGCCTGGCAGGTGGCAGACAACCCCAAGCACGGTTACAACCCGCTCTTCCTTTATGGTGGCGTCGGCCTGGGTAAAACCCACTTGATGCACGCTGTGGGTAACCATCTATTAAAGAAGAACCCGAATGCCAAGGTGGTGTACCTGCATTCCGAGCGTTTTGTGGCGGACATGGTCAAGGCTCTGCAACTGAACGCGATCAACGAGTTCAAACGCTTCTACCGTTCGGTGGATGCATTGCTGATCGATGACATTCAGTTCTTTGCCCGCAAGGAGCGTTCCCAGGAAGAGTTTTTCCACACCTTCAACGCCCTGCTCGAAGGTGGCCAGCAGGTCATTCTCACCAGTGACCGCTACCCGAAGGAAATCGAAGGCCTTGAAGAACGTCTCAAATCCCGTTTTGGCTGGGGCCTGACCGTAGCGGTCGAGCCGCCGGAGCTGGAAACCCGCGTGGCGATCCTGATGAAGAAGGCCGATCAGGCCAAAGTCGAGTTGCCGCACGACGCCGCGTTCTTCATTGCCCAACGCATTCGCTCCAACGTACGTGAGCTGGAAGGCGCGCTCAAACGCGTGATCGCGCACTCGCACTTCATGGGCCGCGATATCACCATCGAGCTGATTCGCGAATCCCTGAAGGACTTGTTGGCGTTGCAGGATAAACTGGTCTCTGTGGATAACATTCAGCGCACCGTCGCCGAGTACTACAAGATCAAGATATCCGATTTGCTGTCCAAACGCCGTTCGCGTTCGGTCGCTCGTCCGCGTCAGGTCGCCATGGCGTTGTCCAAGGAACTGACCAACCACAGCCTGCCGGAAATTGGCGATGTGTTTGGCGGTCGCGACCATACAACGGTCTTGCACGCGTGCCGCAAGATCAACGAACTTAAGGAATCCGACGCGGACATCCGCGAGGACTACAAGAACCTGCTGCGTACACTGACCACTTGATGAATACCAGCGCAGCTAATTAAGGCAAGGGACTAGACCATGCATTTCACCATTCAACGCGAAGCCCTGTTGAAACCCCTGCAACTGGTCGCAGGCGTCGTCGAGCGCCGACAGACCTTGCCGGTGCTTTCCAACGTGCTGCTGGTTGTCGAAGGCCAGCAATTGTCGCTGACCGGTACCGACCTGGAAGTCGAGCTGGTCGGTCGTGTTCAACTCGAAGAGCCGGCGGATCCGGGTTCCATCACCGTGCCGGCGCGCAAGCTGATGGACATCTGCAAAAGCCTGCCGAACGATGCGCTGATCGACATCAAGGTCGATGAGCAGAAGCTCGTGGTCAAAGCCGGCCGTAGTCGCTTTACCCTGTCGACACTACCGGCCAACGATTTCCCTACCGTGGAAGAAGGCCCGGGTTCGCTGACCTGCAGCCTGGAGCAAAGCAAACTGCGTCGTCTGATCGAGCGCACCAGCTTCGCCATGGCCCAGCAGGACGTGCGTTACTACCTTAATGGCATGCTGCTGGAAGTGTCCGCTGGCGTGATCCGCGCCGTGGCCACTGACGGTCACCGTCTGGCCATGTGCTCGATGCAGGCCGATATCGGTCAGCCGGATCGTCACCAGGTCATCGTGCCGCGTAAAGGTATCCTCGAGCTGGCTCGTCTGCTCACCGAGCCAGACGGCAATGTCAGCATCGTGCTGGGTCAGCACCACATCCGCGCCACCACCGGTGAGTTCACCTTCACCTCGAAGCTGGTCGACGGAAAATTCCCGGACTATGAGCGTGTTCTGCCTAAAGGCGGCGACAAGCTGGTTCTTGGCGATCGTCAGGCTCTGCGCGAAGCGTTCAGCCGTACCGCCATTCTGTCCAACGAGAAGTACCGTGGTATCCGTCTGCAACTGGCCAGCGGGCAGCTGAAGATCCAGGCGAACAACCCGGAGCAGGAAGAAGCGGAAGAAGAAGTGGGCGTTGAATACAACGGCGGCTCTCTGGAAATCGGCTTCAACGTGAGCTACCTGCTCGACGTACTGGGCGTGATGACCACCGAGCAGGTTCGTCTGATCCTGTCCGACTCCAACAGCAGTGCGCTGGTGCAGGAATCGGATAACGACGACTCGGCCTACGTTGTCATGCCGATGCGTCTGTAATCATGCTCAGCAGAAGCTAGATGTCCTTAAGTCGCGTCTCGGTCACCGCGGTGCGCAATCTGCACCCGGTGACCTTCTCCCCCTCCCCCCGCATCAATATTCTTTACGGCGCCAACGGCAGCGGCAAAACCAGTGTTCTGGAAGCCATCCATCTGCTGGGGCTTGCCCGTTCGTTTCGCAGCACCCGTCTGTTGCCGGTCATTCAATACGAACAGCTTGCCTGTACGGTATTTGGCCAGGTTGAACTGGCGGAGGGAGGGCATAGCGCCCTGGGCATCTCACGGGATCGACAAGGCGAATTCCAGATCCGTATCGATGGGCAGAACGCACGCAGCGCCGCGCAACTGGCCGAGATCTTGCCACTGCAACTGATCAATCCGGACAGCTTTCGATTGCTGGAAGGTGCGCCGAAGATTCGCCGACAGTTTCTCGACTGGGGCGTGTTCCACGTGGAACCGCGCTTCATGTCAACCTGGCAGCGCTTGCAGAAGGCCCTGCGCCAGAGAAACTCTTGGCTGCGGCATGGTACACTTGACGCCGTTTCGCAAGCGGTTTGGGACAGGGAACTGTGCCAGGCCAGCGCTGAAATTGATGAATACCGCCGCGCTTATATCAAAGCCTTGAAACCAGTCTTTGAACAAACCTTGAGCGATCTGGTTGAGCTTGAAGGCTTGACGCTCAGCTATTACCGCGGCTGGGACAAGGACCGTGAACTGAGTGCTGTGCTCGCTGGGTCTCTTCAGCGGGACCAGCAAATGGGGCATACCCAGGCCGGACCACAACGCGCTGATTTGCGTCTCAGACTGGGTGCGCACAACGCCGCGGACATCTTGTCCCGTGGCCAGCAGAAGTTGGTGGTTTGCGCATTGCGGATTGCCCAGGGGCACTTGGTCAGCCAGGCTCGGCGCGGTCAGTGTATTTATCTGGTGGATGACTTGCCGTCCGAGCTGGACGAGCACCACCGTCGTGCGCTTTGCCGCTTGTTGGAAGACTTACGCTGCCAGGTCTTTATCACCTGTGTAGATCACGAATTATTGAGGGAAGGCTGGCAGACGGAAACGCCAGTCGCTCTGTTCCACGTGGAACAGGGCCGTATCACCCAGACCCACGACCATCGGGAGTGAAGGCATTGAGCGAAGAAAATACGTACGACTCAACGAGCATTAAAGTGCTGAAAGGCCTGGATGCCGTACGCAAACGTCCCGGTATGTACATTGGTGACACCGACGATGGCAGCGGTCTGCACCACATGGTGTTCGAAGTGGTCGATAACTCGATCGACGAAGCTCTCGCCGGCCACTGCGACGACATCAGCATCATCATTCACCCGGATGAGTCCATCACCGTTCGTGACAACGGTCGCGGCATCCCGGTAGACGTGCACAAAGAAGAAGGCGTTTCGGCAGCCGAGGTCATCATGACCGTGCTGCACGCCGGCGGTAAGTTCGACGACAACTCCTACAAAGTATCCGGTGGTCTGCACGGTGTAGGTGTGTCGGTGGTGAACGCACTGTCCAAAGAACTGGTCCTGACCGTTCGCCGCAGCGGTAAAATCTGGGAACAGACTTACGTCCACGGTGTTCCACAAGAACCGATGAAAATCGTTGGTGAGAGTGAAACCACGGGCACCCAGATTCACTTCAAGCCATCGGCCGAGACGTTCAAGAACATCCACTTCAGCTGGGACATCCTGGCCAAGCGGATTCGTGAACTGTCCTTCCTCAACTCCGGTGTCGGCATCGTCCTCAAGGATGAACGCAGCGGCAAGGAAGAATTGTTCAAGTACGAAGGCGGCCTGCGTGCGTTCGTTGAATACCTGAACACCAACAAGACTGCGGTCAACCAGGTGTTTCACTTCAACATTCAGCGCGAAGACGGCATCGGCGTGGAAATCGCCCTGCAGTGGAACGACAGCTTCAACGAGAACCTGTTGTGCTTCACCAACAACATTCCACAGCGCGACGGCGGTACTCACCTGGTGGGTTTCCGTTCCGCGCTGACGCGTAACCTCAACACCTACATCGAAGCAGAAGGCCTGGCGAAGAAGCACAAAGTTGCCACCACCGGTGACGATGCCCGTGAAGGCCTGACCGCGATCATTTCGGTGAAAGTACCGGATCCGAAGTTCAGCTCCCAGACCAAAGACAAGCTGGTTTCTTCCGAAGTGAAGACCGCGGTCGAACAGGAAATGGGCAAGTACTTCTCCGACTTCCTGCTGGAAAACCCGAACGAAGCCAAGCTGGTCGTCGGCAAGATGATCGATGCGGCGCGTGCTCGTGAAGCGGCGCGTAAAGCCCGTGAAATGACCCGTCGCAAAGGTGCGCTGGATATCGCTGGCCTGCCGGGCAAACTGGCCGACTGCCAGGAAAAAGACCCTGCCCTTTCTGAACTTTACCTCGTGGAAGGTGACTCTGCTGGCGGCTCCGCCAAGCAGGGACGTAACCGTCGGACCCAAGCCATCCTGCCGCTGAAGGGCAAGATCCTGAACGTCGAGAAGGCGCGTTTTGACAAGATGATCTCTTCGCAAGAAGTGGGCACCTTGATCACCGCGCTGGGCTGCGGCATCGGCCGCGACGAGTACAACATCGACAAGCTGCGTTACCACAACATCATCATCATGACCGATGCTGACGTCGACGGTTCGCACATCCGTACCCTGCTGCTGACCTTCTTCTTCCGTCAGTTGCCGGAGCTGATCGAACGCGGCTACATCTACATCGCTCAGCCGCCGCTGTACAAAGTGAAGAAAGGCAAGCAAGAGCAATACATCAAAGACGACGACGCCATGGAAGAGTACATGACGCAGTCGGCCCTGGAAGATGCGAGCCTGCACCTGAACGAAGAAGCTCCTGGCATTTCCGGTGAAGCACTTGAGCGTCTGGTGAATGACTTCCGTCTGGTGATGAAGACCCTCAAGCGTCTGTCGCGCCTGTACCCACAGGAGCTGACCGAGCACTTCATCTACCTGCCAGCGGTGAGCATGGAGCAACTGTCCGATCACGCAGCGATGCAAGATTGGCTGGCTCAGTACGAAGTTCGCCTGCGCACCGTCGAGAAGTCCGGCCTGGTTTACAAAGCCAGCCTGCGTGAAGACCGTGAACGTAACGTCTGGCTGCCAGAGGTCGAACTGATCTCCCACGGCCTGTCGAACTACGTCACCTTCAACCGCGACTTCTTCGGCAGCAACGATTACAAGACTGTTGTTTCCCTCGGCGCTCAACTGAGCACCCTGCTGGACGACGGCGCGTATATCCAGCGTGGCGAGCGCAAGAAGCCGGTGACCGAGTTCAAGGAAGCCCTTGAATGGCTGATGGCTGAAAGCACCAAGCGTCACACCATCCAGCGATACAAAGGTCTGGGCGAAATGAACCCGGATCAGCTATGGGAAACCACTATGGACCCAAGCCAGCGCCGGATGCTCAAAGTGACCATCGAAGACGCTATTGGCGCGGACCAGATCTTCAACACCCTGATGGGTGATGCGGTCGAACCTCGTCGTGACTTCATCGAAAGCAACGCCCTGGCGGTGTCCAACCTGGACTTCTGATCCCGGTCGACGCCAACGAAAAGGCCAATGCATTTGCATTGGCCTTTTTTATTACCTGCGTTTCACTCGCTCGCCGACGCCACACTCTCCAACCGATACCCATACCCATAAATCGTCAGCAACTGCCAACCGCGATCCGCCGTCAGCCCAAGTTTGTTGCGCAGGCGATAGATGTGAGTGTCCAGCGGTCGCGACGACGACATTTCTTCATGGGGCCAGAGTCGTTCGTACAGGTAATCCCGCGACAGCGGTCGACCGAGGTTGCTGAACAGGCAATGCGCCAGGCGGTATTCGCGTTCGGTCATGACGATCGGTTTGCCGTCGCGAGTGACGGTCAGATCGGCGTCGTCGAACACCAGATCATTGAAGCTCAACCCTTCGGCAGTCGCGCGCTGCTGGCCATGTCGGCGCAGAACCGCGCCAACACGGGCTTTCAGTTCATTGGGGCGGAACGGTTTGCTGACGTAGTCGTCGGCGCCAGCATTCAGGGCCTGAACGATATCGCTTTCGCCGTCGCGACTGGTGAGCATGATTGCCGCCGGCGGCGCTTCCATATGTTCGCGGGTCCATAGCAGCAATGACAAACCCGTGAGGTCTGGAAGTTGCCAGTCGAGGATCAGCAGGTCGAAGGTCTCCCGACGCAGTTGGCGCAACAGGTCTTCGGCCCGTTCGAAGCTGTGCAGCGACCACGGCTGCTCTCCGGTTTCGGCCATCTGTTGCAGGGTTTGTTCGACCCGGCGCAGTTCGGCGGGCTCATCGTCCAGAATCGCAACGCGCATACACGGTGATTCCTTGTCGCTTGGGCAGCTCTTTATCGACGATAGCGGCTCAATCGATACAGTGAAAGCAAGCGGCCCGCCGTTGGTCGCGGCGTCCGCTATGATTCTTTGAGTCGACACCTCTGGCGTAGGAATCATGAAACCATTCACCCCGCCCTGCCCTGTTGGCCATGTTTGACCAACGCCGCCGTGAAAGCCGAGAGCCAAGCCAGGTACAGCGATTGTTTCGGCAATTGGTCCGCGAGTGGTTGTGGATAAGTCTCGTGCTGTTGCCGCTGACAACGTTGCTGTCCTATCGCGCGCAAATCAACTTGGGCGATGCATCCCCAGGCTTGAGCGCATGGCTTTCCCTTGGTCTGGTGACGTGCGTGCTTGGGCTGTTGCTGTGGCGCCCGCGCCTGGCGCTCTGGCTGACGCTCACGGGGATGGCTTGTGCGTTGCTGATCAGCGCCGGCCTTGCGGAGTTCAAGCGCTGGTGGTGGTCTCCGACGCCTGCGGTGCTGGGGATGCTGTTTGGTTATCTGATCTGGAACTGGCGGCGCCTCAGTGTGGTGCTGACCTATTTCGGTTGGGAATTGGCGCGGCTGGACAGCGAGCCGAAAGTGTTTCCGGAGCGCCGTCGTGCCCAGTATCCCGGTGGCGACCGTTTGCAGAAGCAGATCATGGCGCTGGAACAAGCCATGAGCCTGACCCGCGATACCCACCGATTCATCGCCGATGGCTTGGAGTACTTGCCGGTGGCCACGTTGATCAGCGATCCCCAAGGGCAGATTCTGCTCGGCAACCGCAAGGCCCGTGACCTGTTTGGTGGGAATCTGGTCGGTGATGATGTGCTAGAGCGACTTGAACGGCTTGGTTACCCGGATATGAGCCGCAGGCCGGGTTCGCCTTTATCGACACTGCCGCTGCTTGAGTTTCGCGACCTCAAGGAGCGTAGCCTGCGTCTGGAGCGTGCCGAGCTGTTACCAGTAGACGGGGAAACCCCTGTCGGCTGGTTGTGGAACCTGACTGATCTGAGTGTCGAACGTGATGCAGAAGAGCAACGCGCAGTCCTGTTGCGTTTTCTGTCCCACGACCTGCGGGCACCCCACTCGGCCATCCTCGCGCTGCTCGATGTGCATCGCCATCAGGTGGGCGGTGATCTGCAACTCTTCGATCAAATCGAAAGGCAGGTGCGCCGGGCCCTGGAACTGACTGACGGTTTCGTACAACTGGCGAGGGCCGAGTCCGAGGCTTATCAGTTTCAGCCGAGCCTGTTTGCGATGCTGGTGCTGGATGTGTTCGATCAAGCGCTGCCCATCGCGCAGCTGAAACAGATCGAACTGGTTCATCAAGTGGAAGAGGAGGCCCAGGAAAGTCTGGTTCTGGCGGATCAGGCGCTGCTGACCCGGGCGTTGTTCAATCTGCTGGAAAATGCCATCAAGTACAGTGTTTCAGGTACTCGTATCCATTTGCGCGTCAGTCAACGCGACCGCTGGCTGATCTGTGAGCTCATCGATCAGGGCAAAGGCATCGCCGCTGAGGAGTTACCCGAACTGTTCAGCCAATACCGACGCTTTTCTTCCGCCCAGGGTATCGATGGTGTGGGATTGGGATTATCGATGGTCAAAGCCGTTGTGGATCGGCACGGCGGGCGAGTCGAGTGTCAGAGCGAGGTGGGTCAGGGCACGACATTCAGGCTGCAATTTCCGCTGTTTACAGAATGAAAGCGAGCGATCCAGGTCGACAGTCAGCGATTGTTCCGGGCATAAAAAAACCGGCTATATCAGCCGGTTTTTTTACGTCCGAAAAAAACTTATGCACGTTTTTATGGTTTTTATCTCTCTGAGAAATATGTAAAAAAATCATAAAGTTACATGCAGAAAACGACAGTTTTCAATGAAACGGTACACAGGTTATCCACAGAATCTCAGACAGCCAGCTGATCGTTTGAAACCGGCGCTTGCGGAGCCGGTGGCAGCGAGCCCATTTCCCGTTGCATCTGCTCATTCCACGCCTGAACCCGGTCGTTCAATTCGGCAATGGCTCGTGGCCCGTTGCCTTCGGCATACATCGGTGCGCCAATGATCACAGTGATGACGCCCTGCTTCTTCGCCCAACCGGTTTTCGGCCAGAACTTACCTGCGTTGTGCGCAATCGGCAGCACCGGCAATTCGGCATTGACCGCTAATGCGCTGCCACCGCGCGAGAACTTTCCGACGGTGCCGAAAGGAACGCGCGTGCCTTCAGGGAAGATCAGCACCCAGACATTGTCCTTGAGCAGTTCATCGCCCTTCTTCGCAACATGCTTGAGTGCGGCTTTCGGGTTGTCGCGATCGATGGCGATCGGTCGCAGCATGGCCATGGCCCAACCGAAGAACGGCACATAGAGCAATTCACGTTTGAGCACCTGGCTAAGCGGTGAAAAGTAGGCAGAGAGAAAGAACGTCTCCCACGTACTCTGGTGGTTCGACTGAATGACGCAAGGCCGTTCAGGTACGTTCTCGGCACCCTTCACTTCGTAGCGGATACCCAGAAACACTTTGCTCAGCCATAAGGCGCAGCGGCACCAGTACACGTTGATAAAGCGGTAACGTGCCTTGAATGGCAGAAACGGCGCGATAAAAAAGCTCAGGCTGCACCACAGCAAGGAGCTGGTGCCCAGCAGCAGGTAAAAGAGGAAGGTTCTGATGGCCTGCAATATCGACATGGTGACGTTTACCGTTGCGGGAATTGCCCGTCCTATATAAAGCGCACTTCCCTTTCATCCCTGGTCAGGACCAATCGAAGCGCACACTTACTCAAGGGCATTTGTGGATAAGTTCTGCGGCAATCGCCGCCAGATCGTCAAAAATCAATGTGCCTACCGGAAGGGTCTTGCCCAAAGTCTTTTCGCCTTTCCCGGTCTTTACCAAAACTGGCTGTGAATCGACGGCTTTGGCGGCTTCCAGGTCACCAAGGCTGTCGCCGACGAACCAGAGATTGGTCAGCGACACGTTGTAATGAGCGGCGATGGTTTTCAACATCCCGGGTTTCGGCTTGCGGCAATCGCAGCCTTCGTCCGGCCCGTGCGGGCAGTAGACGATCAGGCCGACTTCACCGCCCTGCTCCGCCACCAGCGCGCGCAAGCGCTCGTGCATGGCGTCCAGAGTGGCGAGGTCGTAATAGCCGCGAGCGATGCCCGACTGGTTGGTAGCGACCGCTACCGTCCAGCCGGCCTTGCTCAACTGCGCGATGGCCTCGATTGATCCGGGGAGCGGAATCCACTCCTCCACCGACTTGATGTAAGCGTCGGAGTCGTAATTGATCACCCCGTCCCGATCGAGAATCAGCAGTTTCAACAGCAGTCCCTCAACCCAGCAGCGAAATGTCGGCAACGCCGAGGAACAAACCACGCAGACGCGCCAGCAATGCATAACGGTTGGCGCGGACTTTTGCGTCCTCCGCATTGACCATCACGGCTTCGAAGAACGCATCGACCGGCTCGCGCAAGGCGGCCAGACGCGCCAGCGATTCGCTGTACTGACGAGTCGCAGCCATTGGCTGCACCGCTTGATCCGCTTGCTGGATCGCCGAGTACAGGGAGAACTCGGCGGCGTTGTCGAAGTACTTGGCTTCGACGGTGGTCGGCATGCTGCCTTCGAGTTTGCTCAGCAGGTTCGATACGCGCTTGTTCACCGCGGCCAGTGCAGCGGCTTCCGGCAATTTGCGGAACGCTTCCACCGCTTGTACGCGCTGATCGAAATCCAGGGCCGAACCCGGTTTCAGGGCACGTACCGACAGGTAGGTGGCGACGTCGACGCCTTCGTCTTCGTAACGGGCACGCAGACGGTCGAAGATGAACTCCAGCACCGAATCAGCCAGGCCGGCAGCCTTGACCTTGCTGCCGAACGAGTTGACGGCGAAGGCCACGGCGTCGGTCAGGTCGAGGTCGAGCTTCTTGTCGATCAGGATCCGCAGCACACCGAGCGCGGCACGGCGCAGGGCATACGGGTCTTTGCTACCGGTGGGCAGCATGCCGACACCGAAGATCCCGACCAGGGTGTCGAGCTTGTCGGCGATCGCCACGGCCGCACCGGTCAGGGTGGTCGGCAGTTCAGCACCGGCACCGCGCGGCATGTATTGCTCGTTCAGCGCCAGCGCGACATCTTCCGGCTCGCCATCGTTGAGGGCGTAGTAGTAACCGGCGACACCTTGCATCTCCGGGAACTCACCGACCATCTCGGTCGCCAGATCACATTTGGACAGCAGACCGGCACGCGCCGCCCATTGAGCGTTACCGCCAATGTGTGGAGCGATGAACGCGGCCAGTCTGGAAACGCGTTCGGCCTTGTCGTAGACGCTGCCGAGTTTTTCCTGGAACACCACGTTTTGCAGGCGCAGGTTGAAGTCTTCGAGCTTCTGCTTCTTGTCTTGCTTGAAGAAGAACTCAGCGTCGGTCAGGCGTGGGCGAACCACTTTCTCGTTACCGGCGATGATCTGCTGTGGATCTTTGCTCTCGATGTTGGCCACGGTAATGAAACGTGGCAGCAACTTGCCGTCGGCGTCCAGCAGGCAGAAATATTTCTGGTTGTCCTGCATGGTGGTGATCAGCGCTTCTTGCGGCACATCGAGGAAGCGTTCCTCGAACGAGCACACCAGCGGCACTGGCCATTCGACCAGCGCGGTCACTTCATCGAGCAGGGCTGGCGGAACGATTGCCGTGCCTTCCTGACGGGTGGCCAGCTCCTCGGTGCGCTTGCTGATGATCTCGCGACGCTCGTTGGCGTCGGCCAGCACATAGGCGGCACGCAGGTCGGCCAAGTAGCTGGACGGCGAGCCGATGCGCACGCTTTCCGGGTGGTGGAAGCGGTGACCACGGGAATCGCGGCCGGCCTTCTGGGCGAGGATGGTGCAATCGATGACCTGGTCACCGAGCAGCATCACCAGCCATTGGGTCGGACGAACGAATTCTTCCTTGCGCGCGCCCCAACGCATGCGTTTCGGGATCGGCAGGTCGTTCAGGGAATCTTCGACGATGGTCGGCAGCAGGCTCGCGGTCGCCTTGCCGGCGATGCTCTGGCTGTAGCGCAGCTTCGGGCCGCTCTGATCGATTTCGCTCAGATCGACGCCGCACTTCTTGGCAAAGCCCAGTGCCGCTTGGGTCGGGTTGCCTTCGGCATCGAACGCGGCCTGACGTGGCGGGCCGTCGAGGTTGATGCTGCGGTCCGGCTGCTGGGTGGCCAGTGCGGTGATCAGCACGGCCAGGCGGCGCGGGGCGGCATAAACGGTTTTGCTTTCGTAGTTCAGGCCGGCGGCTTGCAGGCCCTTGTCGATACCGGCGAGGAACGCCTCGGCCAGGGTGTTCAGGGCTTTGGGTGGCAGTTCTTCAGTGCCCAGTTCAACCAGAAAATCCAGAGCACTCATTGTGCAGCCTCCAGCTTGGCCAGTACTTCATCACGCAGGTCCGGGGTCGCCATCGGGAAGCCCAGCTTGGCGCGAGCCAGCAGGTAGGCTTGCGCAACGGAACGCGCCAGGGTGCGTACACGCAGGATGTATTGCTGACGCGCGGTCACCGAGATCGCCCGGCGCGCATCCAGCAGGTTGAAGGTGTGGGAAGCCTTCAACACCATTTCGTAGCTCGGCAACGGCAGCGGCTGGTCGAGTTCGATCAAGCGCTTGGCTTCGCTTTCGTAGAAATCGAACAGTTCGAACAGCTTGTCGACGTTGGCGTGTTCGAAGTTGTAAGTGGACTGCTCCACTTCGTTCTGGTGGAACACGTCGCCGTAGGTCACTTTGCCGAACGGGCCATCAGCCCAGACCAGGTCGTAGACCGAGTCCACGCCTTGCAGGTACATGGCCAGACGCTCGAGACCGTAGGTGATCTCGCCGGTCACCGGATAGCACTCGATGCCGCCCGCTTGCTGGAAGTAGGTGAACTGGGTCACTTCCATGCCGTTGAGCCAGACTTCCCAGCCCAGACCCCAGGCGCCAAGGGTCGGCGATTCCCAGTTGTCTTCGACGAAGCGGATGTCGTGGACCAGCGGGTCCAGGCCGACGTGCTTGAGGGAGCCCAGGTACAGTTCCTGGAAGTTGTCCGGGTTCGGCTTCAGGACCACCTGGAACTGGTAGTAGTGCTGCAGACGGTTCGGGTTTTCGCCGTAGCGGCCGTCAGTCGGACGGCGGCTTGGCTGCACGTAGGCGGCGTTCCAGGTTTCCGGGCCGATGGCGCGCAGGAATGTAGCAGTGTGGAAAGTGCCGGCGCCTACTTCCATATCGTAGGGCTGAAGTACCACACAACCTTGCTCGGCCCAGTATTGCTGGAGGGCGAGGATCAAGTCTTGGAAGGTACGCACGGCAGGCGTAGGCTGGCTCACGAAATTCACCTGTTTCTTGGGCTGCGATTTAAAGAGCGGGAGTATACCCGATTCATGGCTGCGCACGCCCCCTGGAGCCTTATGCCACGCTGCTTTTGGTGTTCCGAAGATCCGCTGTACATGGCATATCACGATCAGGAGTGGGGCACGCCGCTACGCGATGCGCAGGGATTGTTCGAGTTGCTTTTGCTCGAAGGGTTCCAGGCCGGCCTTTCCTGGATCACCGTGCTGCGCAAACGCGAGCATTATCGTCAGGTGATGTTCGGTTTTGATGTCCAGCGCGTGGCGCAGATGAGCGATGCCGAAATCGACGAGTTGATGCTCGATCCGGGCATCATCCGCAACCGCCTCAAGCTCAATGCGGCCCGGCGCAATGCCCAGGCCTGGCTGGTGCTGGAGGACCCGGTGGAATTTCTCTGGTCGTTCGTCGGTGGCACGCCTGTGATCAATCATTTCAAGGATCGCAGCGAAGTGCCGGCCGTGACGCCGCCCGCCGTGGAAATGAGCAAAGGCTTGAAAAAAGCCGGTTTCACCTTCGTCGGGCCGACCATTTGCTACGCGCTGATGCAGGCCTCGGGCATGGTCATGGATCACACCCGCGATTGCGACCGCTACGCGCAGCTGGCGAACGCCGGTTAGAATGGCCGCCTCGCGCACAGCACAAGATCAGGAGTGACCTGTGGATAAGTTGAAAGGCGCCTTGCTGGTAGGCGCTCTGCGGCTGTTTGCCCTGCTTCCGTGGCGGGCCGTGCAGGCCGTGGGCTCGGCAATTGGCTGGGTCATGTGGAAAACCCCGAACCGTTCCCGCGACGTGGTACGGATCAATCTGTCCAAGTGCTTTCCGGACATGGACCCCGCCGAGCGTGAACGCCTGGTGGGCCAGAGCCTGAAGGATATCGGCAAGTCCCTGACCGAAAGCGCCTGTGCCTGGATCTGGCCGGCCCAGCGCTCCATCGACCTGGTGCGCGAGGTCGAGGGCCTCGACATATTGAAGGACGCCCTCGCCTCCGGCAAAGGCGTGGTCGGCATCACCAGCCACCTGGGCAACTGGGAAGTGCTCAACCACTTCTACTGCAGCCAGTGCAAACCGATCATTTTTTATCGTCCGCCCAAATTGAAGGCGGTGGATGAATTGCTGCAAAAGCAGCGGGTGCAACTGGGTAACAAGGTCGCTGCTTCCACCAAGGAAGGCATCCTCAGCGTCATCAAGGAAGTGCGCAAAGGGGGGGCAGTGGGCATTCCGGCTGACCCGGAACCGGCCGAATCCGCCGGGATCTTCGTGCCGTTCTTTGCCACTCAGGCCCTGACCAGTAAATTCGTGCCGAACATGCTCGCGGGTGGCAAAGCGGTCGGCGTGTTCCTGCACGCCCTGCGTCTGCCCGACGGTTCGGGCTACAAAGTGATCCTCGAAGCCGCGCCAGAAGCCATGTACAGCACCGATACCGCGGAGTCTTGCGCGGCCATGAGCCAGGTGGTCGAGCGCTATGTGCGGGCGTATCCGAGCCAGTACATGTGGAGCATGAAGCGCTTCAAGAAGCGTCCGCCGGGTGAAGCTCGCTGGTATTGATGCAAAAAATCAAAAGATCGCAGGCTTCGCCAGCTCCTACAAAGGCTCGGCGTACACCCCGTAGGAGCTGCCGAAGGCTCGGGCCGCGTTCGGACGATCTTTTGATCTTTATTGGCCTGCGTGCGCCTGACGCTCGAGCTTCTTCAGGAACACCGTCATTTCCTTCTCGGCCTGTTTGTCACCATGGCCGCGAGCAGCTTCCAGGCCTTGCTCCCAGGCTTGCCGCGCGGCCGCAAAGTCCGCCAGCGCCAGATGGGCCTTGCCCAGTAGTTTCCACGCCGCCGAATACTTCGGATCGAATTCGACGCAGCGCTGGAAATGCTCCACTGCCTTGGCATTCTCTCCCAGATCCAGATAACCCTTGCCCAGGCCGAAGCGCAGCAAAGCGTTATCCACACCCTTGGCGAGCATTTTTTCCAGGGATTCGATCATGTTGGTTCCTTTGGCGCGTTGAAACGAAGATCAAAAGATCGCAGCCTGCGGCAGCTCCTACACCGATCCATGTAGGAGCTGCCGAAGGCTGCGATCCTGGCAATGTTGGATCAGAAGAAGCTCAACCCCACATGGAATAACTTCTCCACATCGCGAATATGCTTTTTATCCACAAGGAACAAAATTACATGGTCGCCCGTTTCGATCACGGTGTCGTCATGGGCAATGATCACTTCTTCGTCGCGGATAATCGCACCGATAGTGGTGCCCGGTGGCAGGCCGATGTTCTCGATGGCCTTGCCGATCACCTTGCTCGATTTCGCATCGCCATGGGCGATCGCCTCGATGGCTTCTGCCGCACCCCGGCGCAGTGAGTGCACGCTGACGATGTCGCCCCGGCGCACGTGGGCCAGCAAGGTGCCAATGGTCGCCAGTTGCGGGCTGATGGCGATGTCGATGTCGCCGCCCTGGATCAGATCGACATAAGCCGGGTTGTTGATGATGGTCATCACCTTCTTCGCACCGAGGCGTTTGGCCAGCAGCGAAGACATGATATTGGCTTCGTCGTCGTTGGTCAGGGCCAGGAACAGATCGGCGTCGGCAATGTTCTCTTCCATCAACAGGTCGCGGTCCGAAGCGCTGCCCTGCAACACCACGGTGCTGTCGAGGTGGTCCGAGAGATGACGGCAACGTGCCGGATTCATCTCGATGATCTTTACCTGATAACGGCTTTCGATGGCCTCGGCCAGACGCTCGCCGATCTGCCCGCCACCGGCGATGACGATGCGTTTGTAGGTTTCGTCGAGACGGCGCATTTCGCTCATGACCGCGCGAATGTTCGCTTTGGCGGCGATGAAAAATACTTCGTCGTCGGCCTCGATCACCGTGTCGCCTTGGGGCAGGATCGGTCGGTCGCGACGGAAAATCGCCGCGACGCGGGTTTCCACGTTCGGCATGTGTTCGCGCAGCTGCCGCAGTTGCTGACCCACCAGCGGCCCGCCGTAATAAGCCCGCACGGCCACCAGTTGCGCCTTGCCTTCGGCGAAGTCGATCACCTGCAAGGCGCCGGGATGCTGGATCAGGCGCTTGATGTAGTTGGTAACCACTTGTTCCGGGCTGATCAGCACGTCCACCGGAATCGCTTCGTTCTGGAACAACTGCTCTTCGCGGGTCAGGTACGCGGCTTCGCGAACCCGGGCGATTTTGGTCGGGGTGTGGAACAGGGTGTGGGCGACCTGGCAGGCGACCATGTTGGTTTCGTCACTGTTGGTCACCGCGACCAGCATGTCGGCGTCATCGGCCCCGGCCTGACGCAGCACGGTCGGGAATGAACCGCGACCCTGCACCGTGCGGATGTCCAGGCGGTCGCCGAGGTCGCGCAGGCGTTCGCCATCGGTGTCGACCACGGTGATGTCGTTGGCTTCGCTGGCCAGGTGTTCCGCCAGCGAACCGCCCACCTGCCCTGCTCCGAGGATGATGATTTTCATCCATTCACTCCGTTGAATCCATTTAACCGCGAGCGGCGGCGATCTTGATCAGCTTGGCGTAGTAGAACCCGTCGTGGCCGCCTTCCTGGGCCAGCAACTGGCGACCATGGGGCTGTTTGATGCCGGCCGCCGTGGCGAGGTCCAGTTCACGGGCGCCCGGCGTGCGGGCGAGGAAGGCTGCGATGACTTCAGTGTTTTCGGTCGGCAGCGTGGAACAAGTGGCGTACAGCAGAATGCCGCCCACCTCCAACGTGTTCCACATGGCGTCGAGCAATTCGCCTTGCAGCAGCGCCAGCGCGGCGATGTCGTCGGGTTGGCGGGTCAGCTTGATGTCCGGGTGACGACGAATCACACCGGTGGCCGAACATGGCGCGTCCAGCAGGATGCGCTGGAACGGCTTGCCGTCCCACCACGCCTGGGTGTCGCGGCCGTCGGCGGCAATCAGTTCGGCGCTCAGTTTCAGGCGTTCGAGGTTTTCCCGCACCCGCACCAGGCGCTTGGCCTCCAGGTCTACCGCCACGACGCCGGCCAGTTTTGGCTCGGCTTCGAGAATATGGCAGGTCTTGCCGCCGGGTGCGCAGCAGGCGTCCAGCACCCGTTGGCCCGGCGCCAGATCCAGTAGATCAGCGGCCAGTTGCGCGGCTTCGTCCTGCACACTGATCCAGCCTTCGGCGAAACCCGGCAGGCTGCGTACGTCAGCGGCGGCTTCGAGCACGATACCGTCGCGGCTATAGACACACGCAGTCGCGGCGATACCGGCGTCGGTCAACAAGCCGAGGTAGGCGTCACGGCTGTGGTGGCGACGGTTGACCCGCAGGATCATCGGCGGATGCGCGTTGTTGGCGGCGCAGATGGCTTCCCATTGCTCTGGCCAGAACGCCTTCAGGGATTTCTGCAGCCAGCGTGGGTGCGCGGTGCGCACCACCGGATCACGCTCCAGCTCGGCGAAAATCGTTTCGCTTTCGCGCTGAGCGTTACGTAGAACAGCGTTGAGCAAGGCCTTGGCCCATGGTTTTTTCAACTTGTCGGCGCAACCGACCGTCTCGCCAATCGCGGCATGGGCCGGGACACGGGTGTAGAGCAACTGATAGAGACCGACCAGCAACAGCGCCTCGACATCGGCGTCGGCGGCTTTGAACGGCTTCTGCAGCAGTTTGGCCGCCAGTGCCGACAAGCGTGGCTGCCAGCGCGCGGTGCCGAACGCCAGGTCCTGGGTGAAACCGCGATCACGGTCTTCGACCTTGTCCATCTGGGTCGGCAGTGAGCTGTTGAGCGAAGCTTTTCCGCTCAGGACGGCAGCGAGTGCCTTGGCGGCGGCCAGACGCGGGTTCATTGAGTGTCCGCCGCTTGACCGAGGATCGTGCCGGTGGCGAATTTCTCACGGCGGCTGTTGAACAGGTCGCTGAAGTTCAGCGCCTTGCCGCCGGGCAATTGCAGACGGGTCAGGCACAGGGCCTGTTTGCCGCACGCGACGATCAGGCCGTCCTTGCTGGCGCCGAGGATTTCACCCGGGGCGCCTTTGCCTTCAGCCAGATTTGCAGCCAGCACTTTCAGGGCTTCGCCGTTCAAGGTGCTGTGGGTGATCGGCCATGGGTTGAAGGCACGCACCAGACGCTCCAGCTCAATCGCCGGGCGACTCCAGTCGATGCGTGCTTCGTCCTTGTTCAATTTGTGCGCATAGGTAGCGAGGCTGTCGTCCTGCACTTCGCCCTCCAGGGTTGCGGCGGCGAGGCCGGCAATCGCCTGGACCACGGCCGGCGGGCCCATTTCGGCCAGACGATCGTGCAGGCTGCCGCCGGTGTCTTCGGCGCTGATCGGCGTGGCGACTTTCAGCAGCATTGGCCCGGTATCGAGGCCGGCCTCCATACGCATCACGGTCACGCCGCTTTCGGCGTCCCCCGCTTCCACGGCGCGCTGGATCGGCGCCGCACCACGCCAGCGCGGCAGCAGCGAGGCGTGACTGTTGATGCAACCCAGGCGCGGAATATCCAGCACCACTTGCGGCAGGATCAGGCCGTAGGCGACCACCACCATCAAGTCCGGCTTCAGTGCGGCCAGTTCAGCCTGAGCATCTTCGTTGCGCAGGGTCGGCGGTTGCAGCACCGGGATATTGTTCTCTAGAGCAAGCTGCTTGACCGGGCTCGGCATCAGTTTTTGCCCGCGACCGGCCGGACGATCCGGTTGGGTGTAGACCGCGACGATCTCGTAAGGGCTGTCGAGCAGGGCCTTGAGGTGTTCGGCGGCGAATTCCGGGGTGCCGGCAAAGACAATGCGCAGTGGCTCAGTCATGGGTGACGTCTCTTGAAAAGAAAAAGGCTTGCCGCAGCAAGCCTTTGAAGATGGGCATCAGGCGTTCTGGCGATGGAGCTTTTCCAGTTTCTTCTTGATGCGGTCGCGTTTGAGCGTGGACAGGTAATCAACGAACAATTTGCCGTTGAGGTGGTCGCATTCGTGCTGGATGCACACGGCGAGCAAATCTTCGGCGATCAGTTCGTAAGGCTGGCCGTCGCGGTCCAGCGCCTTGACCTTGACCCGTTGCGGGCGATCGACGTTTTCGTAGAAACCCGGCACCGACAGGCAGCCTTCCTGATACTGGCCCATCTCGTCGGTCAACGGTTCGAGCTCGGGGTTGATGAACACTCGCGGTTCGGTGCGGTCTTCGGAGAGGTCCATCACGACGATACGTTTGTGCACGTTGACCTGGGTAGCGGCGAGGCCGATGCCAGGCGCTTCATACATTGTTTCAAACATGTCGTCGACCAACTGACGCACTTCGGCGTCCACTACGGCCACTGGCTTGGCGATAGTGCGCAGGCGCGGATCAGGGAATTCGAGGATGTTCAAAATGGCCATAAGCTTGATGATTGCACGTGTGAAGTAAGGTCGGGTCGATGGCCTGGCGGGTCCGAAGAAATGCAGGCTACCGTTGTAAAACGTAGCTCCCTTCTGTTGACAAGCAAGCCGGGAGCGAGCCACTGACGGCTCTGGCGTTTCACGCGAACGTACATAATAAAGGGATTCACCGCATGAGGAAATCACTACTCGCCCTGCTGCTCCTGGCCTCGGCCGGTCTGGCGTACGGGCAAGTGCAACTTCGGGAAGATATTCCCACCATAAAGCTGTCGCCTCAGGTGCGCAGCAGCCCGGTGACCGAGGCTATCCCCGGCATTGCGCTGAAATCGATCAACAGCTTTCTGCTGAGCAACCGCATCGTCGACAAGGCCGAGGATTTCGACAAGGCGCCCTACATCGTCGCTGGCGATGCCGAACGCGTACTCAGCGGCGCGGGTGACCGTATCTTTGCCCGTGGCCATTTCGATCCGGCGCAACCGGTGTACGGCATCTTCCGCCAAGGCAAGGTCTACACCGATCCGCAGAGCAAGGAAATTCTAGGGATCAACGCCGACGACATCGGCGGCGGTGAGGTCGTGGCCATCGAAGGCGACGTTGCCACCCTGGCGTTGCAACGCACGACCCAGGAAGTGCGCATCGGCGATCGCTTGTTCAGCGGTGAAGAGCACGCGATCAACTCGACCTTCACGCCCAACGCACCGAGTCACGAAATCAACGGTTTGATCATCGATGTGCCGCGTGGGGTCACTCAGATCGGCGAGTTGGACGTGGTTACGCTGAATAAGGGGCAGCGCGACGGCCTGGCCGAAGGCAATCTGCTTGCGGTGATGAAGACCGGCGAAACCGTGCGCGACCGGATCACCGGCCAGCCGTTGAAAATTCCCGATGAGCGCGCTGGTCTGCTGATGGTTTTCCGTACCTACGACAAACTCAGTTATGGGTTGGTGCTTAGCACTTCGCGCTCGCTGTCGGTGATGGACAAGGTGCGAAATCCGTAAGCGTGCTTCACAAGTTACCAACAGAGTTATCCACAGCTTATTCCCGTTTGTACGGGTGCTTATTACGATCAAGGATGATCCATGTCGCTGTCTACTGTTACACCGGTTTCCCCCGCGGAGCTGGAAGCTCGATTACGTCTGCATCGTTTGCCGGAACTCGGTCCTGCGCGTTTCAAGAAATTGCTCGAAGCCTTTGGTTCGGCATCCAAAGCCATTAGCGCACCGGCCAGTGCCTGGCGTTCGCTGGGTTTGCCACTGGCGTGTTCCGAGGCCAGACGAAGCACCGAGATTCGTGACGGCGCCAGCCACGCATTGGCCTGGTTAGAGCACCCGGCCCAGCATTTACTGATGTGGGACCAACCGGACTACCCGGCACTGCTGGCACAAATCAGCGATGCACCACCGCTGTTATTTGTCGCGGGCAATCCGGGCATTCTGGAAAAACCACAACTGGCAATGGTCGGCAGCCGGCGCGCGTCCCGGCCGGGGATGGACACCGCTGCGGCGTTTTCCCGCAGCCTGGCCGGTGCCGGTTTTGTCATTACCAGCGGCCTGGCCCTGGGCATTGACGCCGCCGCGCACCAGGCCGCGCTCGACGTCGGTGGGCAAACGGTCGGTGTGCTCGGCACGGGGCTCGAGAAGTTTTATCCACAGCGAAATAGACGCCTGGCGGACGCCATGATCGCTTCGGGCAGCGCAGTGCTTTCGGAGTTTCCGCTGGATGCAGGCCCCAGCGCTGGCAACTTCCCCCGGCGCAACCGGATCATCAGTGGTTTGTCTCTCGGGGTGCTGGTGGTCGAAGCCAGTGTCGCCAGCGGTTCACTGATCACCGCGAGGCTGGCGGCGGAACAGGGGCGCGAGGTGTTTGCGATGCCCGGGTCGATCCATCACCCCGGCGCCCGCGGCTGTCATCAGTTGATTCGGGACGGTGCGGTGCTGGTGGAAACCATCGAACATATCCTTGAAGCCTTGCGCGGTTGGCAACGACTGTCGTTATCCACGCAAACCTGCACTCCTATGACGACTCACCCACTGCTGAAGCTGCTGCATGCCGCGCCTCTCACCAGCGAAGCGCTGGCCGACGCAAGCGGCTGGGCCTTGCCAAAAGTGCTGGCTGCGTTGACGGAACTGGAAATGGATGGCTGCGCCGTGTGCGAAAGCGGACGCTGGTTTGCGCGGGTGAGCTAGGTTTTATAAACAAGATCGGTAAACTGCGCAGAGCCTTATTCTGGAGTGTTTTTCATGGTCAACAGTTGGCGTGTGCAACAAGCCGCGCAAGCAATTCGCGCCGGGGCGGTGATTGCCTACCCAACCGAAGCAGTCTGGGGCCTGGGGTGCGACCCGTGGGACGAGGAAGCGGTGGAGCGTCTGCTGCTGATCAAGGGCCGGTCTGTGGATAAGGGGCTGATTCTGGTCGCCGACAATATCCGTCAATTCGATTTCCTCTTCGAAGACTTTCCCGAGTTGTGGATGGACCGCATGGCCAGCACGTGGCCAGGTCCGAACACCTGGCTGGTGCCGCACCAGAACCTGCTGCCGGAGTGGATTACCGGGGTGCATGAGACGGTAGCGCTACGCGTCAGCGATCACCCGCTGGTACGGGACTTGTGCGCGCTGGTCGGGCCGTTGGTGTCGACGTCGGCCAACCCGCAGGGGCGCCCGGCGGCACGTACGCGGATTCGCGTCGAACAGTATTTCCGTGGCCAGGTGGATCTGGTGTTGGGTGGCAATCTGGGCGGGCGCAAGAACCCGAGCGTGATTCGCGATCTGGCGACCGGCAGGGTTGTGCGCCCGGACTGATATCACGTCATCGTTCTTCGCTGGCAAGCCAGCTCCTACAGGTTTATCGCGAAACTTGTAGGAGCTGGCTTGCCAGCGAAGGCGTCCTCAGGGCAACAAAACAACCGAGCCCGTCGTACGCCGCGCCGACAACTCGGTCTGCGCCTTCGCCGCTTCAGCCAGTGGATAACGCTGGCTGATGTCCACGGTCAGCTTGCCGCTGATGATCATCTCGAACAACTCGTCGGCCATGCGTTGCAGGTTCTCGGCGTTGTTCGCATAAGTGCCGAGGGTTGGCCGGGTCACGTACAGCGAGCCTTTCCCTGCCAGGATCCCCAGGTTCACGCCGTCGACCGCGCCGGACGCATTGCCGAAACTCACCACAAGCCCGCGTGGCGCGGCGCTGTCGAGTGAAGTCAGCCAGGTGTCTTTGCCAACGCCGTCGTACACCACCGGGACTTTTTTGCCGTCAGTCAATTCCAGCACGCGTTGCGCGACGTTTTCATGACTATAGTCGATGGTCGCCCAGGCTCCGTTGGCCTTGGCCAGTGCAGCTTTCTCTGCCGAGCTGACCGTGCCGATCAGCTTCACGCCCAAGGCTCTGGCCCATTGGCAGGCCAGGGAACCGACCCCACCGGCCGCCGCATGGAACAAGATGGTTTCGCCACCCTTGAGTTCATAAGTCTGGCGCAGCAGGTACTGCACGGTCAGGCCCTTGAGCATCACGCCGGCGGCCTGTTCGAAGCTGATGGCGTCCGGCAGTTTCACCAGATTGGCCTCGGGCAAGACGTGAACATCGCTGTAGGCGCCCAGAGGGCCGCTGCCATAGGCCACGCGATCGCCAATCTTGAAGCGGGTCACGTCGCTGCCCACTGCCTCGACCACGCCCGCACCTTCTGAGCCAACACCCGACGGCAGGGACGGTGGTGGATACAAACCGCTGCGGTAATAGGTGTCGATGAAGTTCAGGCCGATGGCCTTGTTGGTCACGCGCACTTCCTTCGGACCTGGCTCGGCGGGTTGGTAATCCACATATTCGAGCACTTCGGGGCCGCCATGGGCGCGGAACTGGATACGCTTTGCCATCAGAACTCTCCATAGGTCGTTTTACCAAGCGCCCTATCGGACTCCTAAGCTTGATCTTCGTCAACTGCGAAGGGGTAACTTGCGATGTTATGCTACGGGCCCATTTGCGCAGGCTGAGCTCCAATGGAGCACCGCGTAGTTTTGCCCGATTCAAGGTGATGACATGACGACCCGCACCGAGGCCGTAAAAGCCTACCTGCTCGACCTGCAAGAGCGCATTTGCGCTGCCCTGGAAGCCGAAGACGGCGGCACGCAATTCGTCGAAGACGCCTGGACCCGGCCTGCCGGCGGTGGCGGTCGCACCCGCGTGATCGAAAACGGCGCGGTGATTGAAAAGGGCGGCGTCAACTTTTCCCATGTCTTCGGCAGCGGTCTTCCACCGTCTGCCAGCGCTCATCGACCGGAACTGGCGGGCCGTGGCTTTGAAGCCCTGGGCGTGTCGCTGGTGATTCACCCGCACAACCCGCACGTGCCGACTTCCCACGCCAACGTGCGCTTTTTCATCGCTGAAAAAGAAGGTGAAGAACCGGTCTGGTGGTTTGGCGGCGGCTTCGACCTGACCCCGTATTACGGCAACGAAGAAGACTGCATCCACTGGCACCGCGTCGCCGAGCAGGCCTGTGCGCCGTTTGGCCCGGACGTTTACCCGCGTTACAAGGCCTGGTGCGACAGCTACTTCCACATCAAGCATCGCCACGAGCCGCGCGGCATCGGCGGGTTGTTTTTCGACGACCTGAACGAGTGGGACTTTGACACCAGCTTCGCCTTCATGCGCGCCATCGGCGACGCGTACATCGACGCCTATCTGCCGATCGTGCAGCGCCGCAAGAACGATGCGTTCACAGCCAAGCAGCGCGAGTTCCAGGAATTCCGCCGTGGCCGCTATGTTGAATTCAATCTGGTCTACGACCGTGGCACGTTGTTCGGCCTGCAATCGGGTGGACGGACCGAGTCGATCTTGATGTCGCTGCCACCACAAGTGCGCTGGGGTTACGACTGGAAGGCCGAGCCTGGCAGCGAAGAAGCGCGCCTGACCGAGTATTTCCTGCAAGACCGCGATTGGTTGGCCGAAGCCTGAATGAGGAATCCTGATGGACCGTTATGTCGTATTCGGTAACCCGATTGGCCACAGCAAGTCGCCGTTGATCCATCGTCTGTTCGCCGAGCAGACCGCGCAAAAGCTGGACTACAACACGCTGCTGGCGCCACTCGACGACTTTTCCACCTGTGCCCGGACGTTTTTCCTCGAGGGTCGGGGTGCCAATGTGACGGTGCCGTTCAAGGAAGAAGCCTATCGATTGGCGAACAGCCTGACGGCGCGGGCGCAACGGGCCGGAGCGGTGAACACCCTGAGCAAACTGGCCGATGGCAGTCTGCTGGGCGACAATACCGACGGTGCCGGGCTGGTGCGCGATCTGACGGTCAACGCCGGATTCAGCCTCAAGGGCAAACGCATCCTGTTGCTCGGCGCTGGCGGCGCGGTGCGCGGTGCTTTGGAGCCGTTGCTGGCCGAGCAACCGGCATCGGTGATCATCGCTAACCGCACGGTGGACAAGGCCGAGTTGCTGGCGGAACTGTTCTGCGATCTGGGGCCGGTCTCGGCCAGTGGCTACGACTGGTTGCAGGAGTCAGTGGACCTGATCATCAATGCGACCTCCGCGAGCCTGACGGGCGATGTGCCGCCGATTGCGCCCAGCCTGATCGAACCGGGCAAAACAGTGTGCTACGACATGATGTACGGCAAGGAACCGACCTCGTTCTGCCGCTGGGCCAGCGAACACGGGGCGGCGGTGGCGATGGATGGCTTGGGCATGCTGGCCGAGCAAGCGGCGGAGGCGTTCTTCCTGTGGCGCGGTGTACGCCCGGATACTGCGCCGGTATTGGCTGAACTTCGCCGGCAATTGGCCCTATAACCTACTGTAGGAGCGAGCTTGCTCCGGGCGGCGTTCCGACGAAGGTCGCGAACGATAATGCGCAAAACCAGATGCCCAGCTGCGCTCTCAGGTTTTTCGCGAGCAAGCTCGCTCCTACAGAGAGCGGTGTTTCAATCCTCAAACCGGATCGGGCATTTTTCCGCCCCTTCCAGCTTCCTCAGCTCTTCCACCACCTGCGGCCGAGCCCGGCGCAAGGTCAGGCTGCGGTCCTGGCGCAGCAGGCGCCGCGCTTCCTGATGCAGCATTTCCACCCCTGAATAGTCGATGAAGTTGATCTGCTGCGCCTCGATCACCACGCGCGCGCCGTGCATGCGTTGCAGGCGCACTTGCAGGTAATGGCTGGCGCCAAAAAAGATCGAACCGCCCACCCGCAGAATGTCCTCCTCGCCATCTCGCACATGCTGCACCCGTGGTTGCGATGTGCGCTTGAGGTAGAAAAAAAGCGAGGCCAGCACGCCAGCGTAGATCGCTGTCTGCAGTTCCAGCAGCAGCGTGGCGACGCAGGTCAGCGCCATGACCACGAACTCAGCGCGGCTGACCCGCAACAACGCGCGAATGCCGCGATGGTCCACCAGTCCCCAGGCGATCAACAGAATGCTGCCGGCCATGGCCGGAATCGGGATGTGCGCGATCAGGCTCGCGCCGAAGATCGCAAACAGCGCCACCCACAATGCCGAAAAAACCCCGGCCAGTGGCGAACAGGCCCCTGCTTCATAGCTCAGGGCAGAGCGAGTGAAGGAGCCGGCCGACAGCGAGCCGGAAAAAAACGCACCGACGATGTTCGATAGGCCTTGGGCACGAACTTCCTGATTCGCGTCGAGTAATTGCTGCGAACGTGCAGAAATCGAGCGGGCAATCGACAGGCTGGTGACCAGCCCGAGCATTCCGACCGCTACCGCGCTGGGTAGCAGGCGCAGGATCAGATCGAGGTCCAGCGGCAACGGACTGAAGGGCGGCAGTTTGCCAGTGAAGGCGCTGACCAGTTGCACATGGCCAAACATTGATGGCCAGAGCCAAACCAGCAAACCGCCGAGAATCAGGGTGATCAAGAGCGTCGGCCAGCGTGGCAACCACAGCTTGAGGATCACGCCCACCACCACCGTCGCCAGCCCCAGCGCCAGCGAAGGTTTGTCCATTTCGCCTAGATGGCGCAGCAACGTGATGAAACTGTCCAGCGCGGTGGCCTGGCTGGGCAAGTCCAGCCCCAGCAGGTTAGGCAATTGACCGATGGCAATCACCACGGCAGCACCCAGGGTGAAACCCAGCACCACCGAGTGAGAGACGAAATTCACCAGGGCGCCAAACCGCAGCAAACCCAGCAGCCACTGAAAGAGGCCGGCAAGAAACGTCAGCAACAGGATCAACATGACGTAGTCCTGCGACGCCGGAACGGCCAGAGGACTGACGCTGGCGTACAAGACAATCGAGATGGCCGCCGTAGGACCGCAGATCAGATGCCACGACGAGCCCCAGAGACAAGCGATCAACACCGGGATGATTGCCGCGTACAGGCCGTATTCTGGCGGCAGGCCGGCAATCAGTGCGTAGGCAATGGATTGCGGCAGCGCGAGAATTGCGCCGCTGAGGCCAACGATCAGGTCACGACCGACACTGGCGCGGGTTTGCCGGGGTAGCCAGGTGAGGAAGGGGAAGAGTGAATGGCGGCTTGGCAGGGCCATGGGGCCTCTCGGTGAATGACTGTAAATGCGTCAGGGTGGTGTGTCAGATGTAATGGCGCAAGGGCATAAATCGATTCGCGAGCAGGCTCGCTCCCACAGGGAGTGCGCGGACCTGTGGGAGCGAGCCTGCTCGCGATGGCGTTCTCGAACCTTACAGTTTCGCTTTGACCGCCGGCAACGCATCCTTGCCATCCACCGTCTTCACCCCATCAAGCCATTTATCCAGCACCGCCGGGTTGGCCTTGATCCACGCCTTGGCCGCGTCGGCATTGCTGACTTTCTTGTTCACCACCTCGGCCATGATGCTGTTTTCCATGTCCTGGGTGAAACTCAGGTTGGTCAGCAGTTTGCCAACGTTCGGGCAGGCCTGTGCATAACCTTTACGGGTCAGGGTATGCACACTGCCGGTGTCGCCGAAGTATTTCTCGCCACCCTTCAGATAGTGCATTTTCAGCTGCACGTTCATCGGGTGTGGGGTCCAGCCAAGGAAGGTCACGAATTTCTGTTTTTTCACCGCGCGGGACACTTCTGCCAGCATTGCCTGCTCGCTGGACTCGACCAGTTTCCACTGGCCCATATCGAAATCGTTTTTCTTGATGATCTCTTGCAGCGAGATGTTCGCCGGCGCGCCGGAGCCGATGCCGTAGATCTTGCGGTCGAACTTGTCGGCGTATTTGTTCAGGTCGGCAAAGTCATGCACACCCGCGTCCCACACGTAGTCCGGAACGGCGAGGGTGAATTCGGTGCCGTCGAGGTTCTTCGTCAGTTGCGTGACATCGCCGTTGGCGACGAACTTGTCATAGAAGCCCTGCTGCGCCGGCATCCAGTTACCCAGGAACACATCGACCTGGCCATCCTTGAGCCCGCCAAAGGTGATCGGCACCGCGAGGGTGTCGACCTTGGCCTTGTAGCCCATGCCGTCGAGCAGAAACCCGGTGATGGCATTGGTCGCGGCGATGTCGCTCCAGCCCGGGTCGGCCATTTTCACTGTCTCGCAACTCTGATCGGCAAACGCCGATGCACTGCCCAGAGTCAGGAGCCCGACCGTCAGTACTGTGGATAACCTTTGCATGGACTTCCCCTTAACATTATTGGTTTTGGCAGGGTTGTGGATAACGTGCTTTACGCTCCAGATCGTCGAGGTCGATGTGGTTGCGCATGTACTGCTGACTGGCGTCCACCAGTGGCTGGTGATCCCAGCTCTTCAGCTTGCCGAGGGTCAGTGCCTCGGCCACGAAGCGCCGACGCCGCTGGCTGGCGAGCACCTGCTGGTGAATCGCCGGAATGTTCCATTTGGCCCGCGCTTCGGCAAGAAAATCGTCGAAAAGATGGTGATGTTGCAGCGAATGACTGAGTTCTTCCAGTTCGCTAGGGTCGTTGTGTACGTCGAAGAGTAGGCAAGGGTCGTCTTCGCTGTAGATGAATTTGTAGGCACCGCGACGGATCATCATCAGCGGGCTGATGGTGCCTTCGGCCATGTATTCGCCGAACACCTCGTCGTGGCCGCCCTGCCCTTGCAGGTGCGGGACCAGAGAGCGGCCGTCCAGCGGCAAGCCCGGTTCCAGCGAGCCGCCGGCCAGTTCGACGAAGGTCGGCAACAGGTCCGCCGTGGAAACACTGGCGCTGACCCGACCAGCGCCGAACTGCCCCGGTGCGCTTATCAGTAGCGGCACCCGTGCGGCCATTTCATACCAGTGCATTTTGTACCAGAGGCCGCGCTCGCCGAGCATGTCGCCGTGATCGCCGGAAAACACGATGATGGTGTCATCGATCAGCCCGGTATCTTCGAGGGTTTGCAGGAGTTTGCCGACGTTGCTGTCGATATAGCTGCACGCGCCGAAATAGGCACGGCGGGCATCGCGGATCTTATCCACAGGCAGCGGCTTGTCCCACAGGTCGTAGACCTTGAGCAGACGTTGCGAGTGCGGATCGAGGGCATGCGGGTCCGGGGTTGTAGGCAGCGGGATATCGGCATCGTCGTACAGATCCCAGAAAGCCTTGGGAATCGTGTACGGATCGTGTGGGTGAGTCATCGAAACAGTCAGGCAGAACGGCTGGTTGCCATCCTCGCGGATATGGTCGAACAGGAACTGCTGGGCCTTGAACACCACCTCTTCGTCGAAATCCAACTGATTGGTGCGCACGCACGGGCCGGCTTGCAGCACCGACGACATGTTGTGATACCAGGTCGGGCGCACGTCCGGTTCATCCCAGTTCACCGCCCAGCCGTAGTCGGCCGGGTAGATGTCGCTGGTCAGGCGTTCTTCGTAGCCGTGCAACTGGTCCGGGCCGCAGAAATGCATCTTGCCCGACAGGGCAGTGCGGTAGCCGAGGCGGCGCAGGTAGTGGGCGTAGGTCGGTACGTCGGCGGGGAAATCGGCGGCGTTGTCGTAGGCGCCGATCTTGCTCGGCAACTGGCCGCTGACCAGGGTGAAACGCGACGGCGCGCACAGGGGGCTGTTGCAATAAGCGGAGTCGAACACCACGCCTTGTGCGGCGAGGCGGCTGAGATGAGGCAGTTTGATGGGCGATGGGCCGTAGAACGGCAACATTGGCGCGGCCATTTGATCGGCCATGATGAAAAGAATGTTCTTGCGCTTCATGTGATCGCGGCATTCCATAGTGGATGTTTATGCGAGAGTGCTGGCTTCGAGAATGAAACCCCAGCACCTTGCGGTAAAGCCCATGCACGGCAATGACTAGGATAAGTACAGCTTATGTATGACGCCCTTGGTGACCTGTCACTGGATCTGCTTCGCGCCTTCGAAGCGGCTGCCCGTCAGCGCAGCTTTACCGCGGCGGCGGTTGAACTGGGCACCACGCAACCGGCCATCAGCCAGCAGATCAAGCGCCTGGAAGAACAACTGGCGACACGCCTGTTCGACCGTATTTATCGCGGTATCGAGTTGACTGAGGCCGGGCAGATACTTTTTGAGCAGGTTCAGCTCGGTTTGCAGAACATAGACGCAGGATTGAGCGCAATCAGCGCACAGCAACAGCATGAAGTGCTGCAGGTGGCCACGGATTTTGCCTTCGCCGCCTATTGGTTGATGCCGCGTTTGCACCGCTTTCACGCGGCCAATCCGCAAGTGGATGTCAGCCTGGTCACCAGTGAACGCAGCCATAACATGCTACGTACCGATATCGATGTGGCGGTGCTGTTCGGCGATGGCCGCTTCAAGCAGGGTGAGAGCCATTGGCTGTTCAGCGAGGAAGTGTTTCCGGTATGCAGCCCGCAGTTGTTGAGCGAACGTCCCCTGCCCTTGCCGGCCCAGGCATTGCTGGAGTTTCCGTTGCTGCACCTGCGTGGGGAACACAGCAGTAACTGGTTCGACTGGAGTGGTGTGTTCCGCGAGCTGGGCATCACCTCGCCCCCGGCGCCCGGGCAGTTGCGCTTCGACAATTACACTTTGTTGATTCAGGCGGCGATTGGCGGCCAGGGCGTAGCCATTGGCTGGCGGCACCTTGTGGATAACTTGCTGGCGCAAGGATTGTTGTGCCGACCGATCGGCGAAACGGTGATGTCGAGGCTGGGTTACTACGTGGTGCTGCCCCAGCGCAAAAGACGCGGAGCGTTAATTCAACAGTTTGTGGATTGGTTGATGGCCGAGCAGGCCAGCAGTGCGCAATCGCTCAACGGCCTGACGCTGCCGTCCATTGCGGTTTAGCTGTCGGTTGCGATGAAGTTGACGTGCTCTCGGATGTGCAGGTTCAAGTGCAATTCATCGGCAATGCCCACGGCGGTGCGGGCCAGCCGTTCCAGCGGTTCGGCCAACCGCGGCTCGAGGTTGCCACCGATTTCGGCAAAATGTTCGATGGTCAGCCCCGGTACTCCGCGCGGTTCGTTAACCAGCGTCCACTTCAAAGGACTGCTTTGCAGTGCCTCGCGGATTTCCTCGGCGGCGTGACGTTGCAAGCTGTCCTCGACTTCCGGATCGTCCAGCACGTCGAAATCACCCACCAGAAACAATCGGGAAATGTTTGCTGTCTGCATGCCATCGATTAGTGCATCCACTGCCAGCACCTGCTCGACTGGGCCCGGTACGATGGTTTTTTCTACGTGTTCGCTGTTGAACGGTAAGCCTGGAGCGTCCAGTAAACAGATGACCACGGAGCTGCCGGCCACACTCTGCTTGACCCGTTGCGCGTCGAACAGATCGCCAGTCTTGGTGCGCAGCCCCGGACGGGGTGCCAGTGCATTGAGGTCATCGAGAATTGCGATCACTTCATGCTGGCGCCGCAGCATTTCAGCCATCAGCGCACTGCCCAGGCTACTCATGGCACCATACAGCACCACTTTCACGACGGGGGTTTCGGCATTTTTCATGGCTGGGCTTCCTGTTTTCCAGCGCCTATATGATGTTTGACCCGCAGGAACCGGCGAGGGTTCGAACAGTTTTCAGAGGGGTTCAGATGCAGCAGATCACGGGTTACCACGCCCACGTTTATTTCGATGCCAGCACGATCGGGCAGGCGCGGGCCTTGTGTGAACAGGCGGCGCGTTTGTTTCCACTGAAAATGGGTCGCGTGCACGAACGCCCGGTCGGTCCGCACCCGGACTGGAGCTGCCAGTTGGCGTTCGAGCCGCAGGTGCTGGGCGACGTGCTGCCGTGGCTGGCGCTGAACCGCAAGGGTCTGGTGGTATTTCTGCACCCGGACACCGGCAACGATCTGCTTGACCACACCGAGCACGCGATCTGGATGGGCGCTATTCGTCCGCTGGACCTGTCTATTTTTTGATCAGAGTGTTTCTCCAGCCTCGCCGGGCAAATGTTCGTCCAGGTGCAGCCATGGCAAACGGTTGTCGGTCCAGATGTGCCGCTCGGCCGGTGCTTGCTCGGGATGGTCGAGGGTGGCGATGGTCAGGTCGATGCTTTCCGGGCTCAGGTGCGTCACCAGCGCCAGTTGCGCCCCACAGTGGCCGCAGAAATATCGCGCACAGGTGGATGAAGAATCGTACCGCGATGGCGTCCCGGCCAGCCATTGAAAGGCTGATGCTGGCACGGTGATCCAGGTGGTCACGATGCCGCCGCTGACCCGCCGGCAAATCGAGCAATGGCAGTGGGCGATGTCGTGCGGCGGCCCGCTGAATTGATAGCGCAGTTGCCCGCAGTGGCAGCCGCCGGTGTGAACTTCGACCATGCTGTTTCCTCCTGACGTGGATTGACTGACGTCTTCGCGAGCCTGCTTGCGAAGGCCTCAACCCGATTTACACCTCATTGTCCCAATCCGACGACCGGTTGTACTTCCGGTCAACGCTTTCATTCTCGAAAGCTGGCTGAAAGCTTCCCCGATTAGGATCGCCCCCACTACCGGCAACAGACCGGTTGGCCAATGCCAGCGTTTTATTGCTCGCACAGCCCATTTAACAACAACAATGGTGATTCTGATGTCCTCTTCTACCCGCCACTTCGCTGTAACTCCGCCCGTACGTCTCGTGCTTCCCGTTCTGCGCTGATCCCGCCCGATCTGCCCATTCCCTAGTCGCGCTACGCCTGGAGTATTCCCATGCTGACTTTCCTTGGCTTCGCCATGGTCATCACGTTCATGTTCCTGATCATGACCAAGCGCCTGTCCGCGCTGATCGCCCTGATCATCATTCCGATCATCTTTGCCCTGTTCGGCGGTTTTTCGCCGAAGATCGGCCCGATGATGCTCGAAGGCATCACCAAACTTGCGCCAACCGGCGTGATGCTGATGTTCGCTATTCTGTACTTCGCCCTGATGATCGACTCCGGCCTGTTCGACCCGGCCGTGCGCAAGATCCTCAAACTGGTCAAGGGCGACCCGCTGAAAGTTTCGGTCGGCACCGCCGTACTGGCGCTCGTCGTTTCCCTCGATGGTGACGGCGCGACCACTTATATGATCTGCGTGGCTGCCATGCTGCCGCTCTACAGCCGTATCGGCATGAGCCCGCGGATCATGGCCGGCCTGATCATCCTCGCCGGTGGCGTGATGAACATGACCCCATGGGGCGGCCCGACCGCTCGCGCTGCCAGTGCGTTGCATGTTGACCCGTCCGACATCTTCGTACCGATGATTCCTGCGATGTTGGCCGGTGTGGTGGCGATCCTGGTCATCGCCTACTTCTACGGCAAGCGTGAACGTGCTCGCCTGGGTGAACTGCACCTGGTGGGTGATGAAATCGACCACAGCGAAATCAGCGTTTCGCAGTTCCCGGATGCCCGTCGTCCGAACCTGATCTGGTTCAACGGCGCCCTGACCCTGGCCCTGATGGGCACCCTGATCGCCGGCCTGCTGCCGTTGCCGGTGCTGTTCATGGTGGCGTTCAGTATCGCCATGATCGTCAACTATCCTTGCCTGCAACAGCAGAAGGATCGCGTGGCGGCTCACGCCGGTAGCGTTCTGGCGGTAGTCGGGTTGATCTTTGCGGCCGGTATCTTCACCGGTATCCTGACCGGCACCGGGATGGTCGATGCCATGTCGAAAAGCCTGCTGGCGGTGATTCCGGATTTCCTCGGCCCGTACCTGGCGGTGATCACGGCGCTGGTCAGCATGCCGTTCACCTTCTTCATGTCGAACGATGCATTTTATTACGGCGTGTTACCGGTTCTTGCCGAGGCCGCCAGCCATTACGGTATAACCGCGGTGGAAATGGCACGTGCCTCGATCGTCGGTCAGCCCGTCCACCTGTTGAGCCCGCTGGTTCCATCGACCTACCTGTTGGTGGCCCTGGCCGGCATCGATTTCGGTGACCACCAGCGCTTCACCCTCAAGTGGGCAGTGCTGGTTTGTACCTGCATACTGATTGCTGCATTGCTGTTGGGGACTTTCCCGGTGTTCAGCACTCTATAAGCCCAAGACTCACCACTTCGGGTCCAGGCTTCGCTGTTTGAAGCCCGGGCCCGTTGTGGTTTAACAATTGCTCAAAGGAATACACATGGAATGGCTGACCAACCCTGAAATCTGGGTTGCCTTCTTCACCCTGACCGCCCTGGAAATCGTCCTGGGTATCGATAACATCATCATGATTTCGATCCTGGTCAGCCGCATGCCCAAGCACATGCAGGCGCGCACCCGGATTTTCGGTCTGGCGCTGGCCATGGTCACGCGAATCCTGCTTCTGCTGTCGATCACCTGGGTCATGCGCCTGACGGCGGACCTGTTCGTAGTCTTCGGCCAGGGTATTTCCGGACGCGACCTGATCCTGTTCTTCGGTGGTCTGTTCCTGCTGTGGAAAAGCTCGCAAGAGATGTACCACGCGCTGGAAGGTGAAGATGAAAGCAACGACGAACCTTCGGGCAAGGGCGGCAACTTCCTCTACACCATCATCCAGATCGCAATCATCGACATCGTGTTCTCCCTGGACTCGGTGATCACCGCGGTCGGCATGGTGTCCCACGTACCAGTCATGGTCGCGGCGATCATCGTGGCGGTACTGGTGATGATGTGGGCATCTGGCACCATCAGTGAGTTCATCGACAAGCACCCATCGCTGAAGATGCTGGCGCTGTCGTTCCTGTTGATCGTCGGTACGGTGCTGATTGCCGAATCCTTCGACGTGCACGTGCCAAAAGGCTACGTCTACTTCGCCATGGCGTTCTCGCTGGCGGTGGAAGCGATCAACATCAGGATGCGCACTGCCATCGCGAAAAAGAAGAAACAGCAGGATCCGGTAAAGCTGCGCAAGGACATTCCGGGCCAGTAACCTTGTAGGAGCGAGCTTGCTCGCGATGGACTCGAGCGCTCCGTGTTTACCTCGTAAACACGCGTTTTCGTTAACGACCATCGCGAGCAAGCTCGCTCCTACTTAAAATCGGGGCCTTCGGGCCCATTTTTCATGTCTGCATGAACGGGATTTCATGACAGTTTTGTTTCAATCCCTTCTTTGGCTATGCGATGCTGGCGCGCAGACCGTTAGCCAACTACAGCTTAAGTACAGAACGTAGAACGTCGCGCGGTACCGTCAACTTGCTCCATTGGGGCGCTACACCACAGGGGGTCATTATGCTCACCCTGCTCAATTTGCTTTCTGCCGTGGCCCTGCTGATCTGGGGCACGCACATCGTCCGAACCGGCATCCTGCGGGTCTACGGCACCAATTTGCGCCATGTCATCAGCCATAACATGTCCAACCGCTGGCTGGCTTTCGTCTCCGGGATCGCCGTGACGGCGATGGTCCAGAGCAGCAACGCCACCGCCATGCTGGTCACTTCCTTTGTCGGCCAGGGCCTGATGGCGCTGACCCCGGCACTGGTCACCATGCTCGGTGCCGATGTCGGTACGGCCCTGATGGCGCGGGTGCTGACGTTCGATCTGTCGTGGTTGTCGCCCCTGCTGATTTTTGCCGGGGTGATTTTCTTTCTGTCGCGCAAGCAGACCCGACTCGGGCAGATGGGCCGTGTCGCCATTGGCTTGGGCTTGATCATTCTGGCGCTGCAACTGATTGTCGAAGCCGCGCATCCGATTACCCATGCCAAAGGGGTGAAGGTGATTTTCGCCTCGCTCACCGGCGACCTCCTGCTCGACGCCCTGGTCGGCGCGCTGTTCGCGATGGTTTCCTATTCCAGCCTGGCCGCAGTGTTGCTCACCGCGACTCTGGCGGGCGCCAACGTGATCAGCCTGCCGGTGGCCATCGGGCTGGTGATCGGCGCCAATATCGGCAGCGGCGTACTCGCCTTCCTCAGCACCAGCATGCAGAACGCCGCCGGGCGGCAAGTGGCGCTGGGCAGCCTGCTGTACAAACTGATTGGTCTTTTATTGATCATTCCGGTACTTGATCCGCTGGTGCGCTGGCTCGATGGCCTCGACTTCAGCCCTCAGGAAATGGTCATCGGCTTTCACCTGCTCTACAACACCGTGCGCTGTCTGATCCTGCTGCCCAGTGTCGGGCCGATGGCCAGATTTTGTGCCTGGGTACTGCCGGAGCGCCTGCAGGCCAACGGCACGGCCAAGCCCCGGCACCTTGACCCCACAGCGTTGGTCACGCCCGGTTTGGCGCTGGCCAACGCGGCCCGGGAAACCCTGCGCATGGGCGACCTGATCGACAACATGCTCGAAGCCATGCTCGACGTGTTGCGCGGCAAGCAAACCGCCGTCACCCAGGAAATGCGCCGCCTGACTGACGATGTCGAAGCGCTCTACAGCGCGATCAAGTTGTATCTGGCGCAAATGCCCCGGGAAGATCTCAGCGATCAGGACAGTCGGCGCTGGGCGGAAATCATCGAACTGGCGATCAACCTGAAACTCGCCAGCGATTTGATCGAACGCATGCTGCGCAAGGTCCAGCAGCAGAAAACCTCGCAGCGCCGGTCGTTTTCCGAAGTCGGGCTGGACGAATTGACCGGGTTGCAGACGCAGTTGATTTCCAACCTGCGACTCGGGATGTCGGTGTTTCTCAGCGCCGACCCGGAAAGCGCTCGCCAGTTGGTGCGTGAAAAACGTCGTTTCCGTGCACAGGAGCGGCGCCTGGCCCATGCTCATGTCAGCCGTTTGCAACGTAAAATCGTGCAGAGTATCGAAACCAGTTCGTTGCACCTGGAGCTGATCGCCGACATGAAGCGTCTGAATTCGCTGTTTTGCAGCAGTGCCTACGTGGTGCTGGAAACATCAGACACCGGCGCGCTGGTGGTCGACGATTTGACTGACATTACGCATTCACCCTGAACGTCCACAGTTACTTGAAGTCTGTTGAACTCACGCTAGCCGTACGGAAGCTTGTTATGCGTTGCCTGTTGTTCGCCTGCCTGTTGCTTGGTTCTTTTCCGTCGCTGGCCCTGGATCGCTTCCAGGTCGAGGGCTACACCCTGCGCAACGGTTTGCAGTTGCTACTCAAACCCGGCACTGACCGCGGGCATGTGGCGATCCGGCTGGTGGTCGGCGTTGGCCTGGACGATTTCAATTGCGAAGAAAAGGAATTGCCGCATCTGCTGGAACACCTGTTGTTCAGCGGCATCGACGCCAGTGGCGAAGGTGGCCTGGAAGAACGCATGCAGGCCCTGGGCGGTGAGTGGAACGCCTTCACCAGCAATGCCGATACGACTTTCGTCATCGAAGCGCCGGCGAAAAACCAGCGCAAGGTGCTCGACCTGCTGCTGGCGCTGCTGACCCAGACCCGTTTCGACGACAACGCCATCCACGCGGCCAAGCAAGTGGTCGAGCGTGAAGACGGTGGCCACTACTCGCACCTGCAACGCTGGCTCGATCGTCAGGACCTCGGCCACACGGCTAGCAACCAACTGGCCGTGGAGCTGGGCCTCAAGTGCCCGGAGCGTGCGCAAGTCGATGATCTGACCCATGAGCAACTGGAGCAGGTGCGCAAGGACTGGTATGCGCCGAACAACATGACCCTGATCGTGGTCGGCGACCTCGACAAGTTGCTGCCGGCCTATCTGGAGCGGGCGTACGGCGCGCTGGACGCGATTACGCCTGGCGAGCATCCGCCGCTGCCGCAAATCCAGGCCAGCGCCGCCCATGAGCGCACCTTGACCCACGGTCTGGTCGGCAACAGCGCCAAGTTGCACTGGCTGGTGCCGGAGCCGGTGCTGGACGACGGGCACGACCAAACCTTCGATTTGCTCAAGGACTACCTGGATTGGGCGCTCTATCGGCAGCTGCGCCTGGCTCACGCTTTGTCCTACGGCCCGTGGGCGGAACGCGAGGTGTTCGGCGGCGTGGGTTTCATGAGCCTCAATGCCGATCTTGAACGCGACGACGTGCTCGCGGCCGAACAAGTGCTCGATGACTTGAAGGCCGGACTGCTCAAGGACGGCCTCAATGCCGACACCTTCAACCGCCTCAAACAGGCCGCGATTGCCCGTCAGGCCTGGGCCGTACAAGGCAACAGCGCGTTGGCCGACTACTACTGGAGCGCCATCGGTGATTACGAGGACGGCCGCTTCACCGACCCGGCCCGTGAGCTGCAAGGGGTGACGCTGGAAGAGGCGAACAAGGCCGTGCGTGAGCTGCTGTTGCAGCCGGGGTATTTGCGGATCGAGAAGCCGCTGTTCAGCTATGACCAGTTGATGTGGTTGGCGGTCGGTGTGGCGGGGCTGATCGTACTGATATTGCTGGGCTGGCGTTTGCACCGCCGACAGTAATCATTCCATCTGGCGAGTGACTAACTGTGGCGATCCGACAAGCCCCCTAGCCACATTTGATCTTCTGTCTGCTCACCGGGTTTTATGTTCGGTCAGGCTGAACGACCCCTCGCCACAGCGCCGCACCAACGGTACCCTGTCGAGGTTTTTTCCTACGACTACTGTGAAACCGCCGAATGCAAAACCTGACCCTATTCGTACAGCGCATCCTCGAATTGATGAAGCGCTACCCTGGGGTTATTGCACTTGGTGGTTTCATCTCCGGGGTGGGCAGTTTCATTCTGGTCGATCGCCAGCAAGGCCTGGCGAGCTGGATCACCACCATCATGCTGATCAGCTGGATCTGGCTGATGCTGGAAAACAGTCTGACCAAGCTGTTCACGCGCATTTTCAAGCGCGAAATTCCGGAACCGTTGCTGCGCTATGCAACGCAGATGATCCATCAGGAAAGCCTGTTCTTTGTCCTGCCGTTCTTCTTCATCACCACGACGTGGAACAGCGGCCAGCTGGTTTTCACTGGGCTGCTGGGCGTCGCGGCGCTGATTTCGATCATCGACCCGCTCTACTACAAGTGGCTGGCGCCACGGCGCTGGGCGTTTCTGGCCCTGCACACCCTGACCCTGTTCGCCGCCCTGCTCACTGCGTTGCCGGTGATCATGCACCTGACCACCGCACAAAGTTTCAAATGGGCGCTGGGCATCTCGGTGCTGTTGTCGTTTCCGAGCCTGGCGTCGATCTTCCCGATTCGTACCATACGCAGTGCGTTGGCGATTTTGAGTATCACCCTGGGCATTGGCGTCGTCGGTTGGGAGCTGCGCTCGTGGGTGCCGCCGGCGACGCTGTGGATGACCGACGTGGCCATCAGCACGCAAATGCAGGACCGCACGCCTGGTGCCAGCCTCGAAGAAGTCAGTGCCGAACAGATACGCAATGGCGGGCTCTACGCGTACACCGCGATCAACGCCCCGCGTGGCCTGGACGAGCGGATTTATCACGTCTGGCAGTTCAACGGTAAAGAGGTCGACCGCATTCCTCTGGATATTCACGGCGGGCGCAAGGAAGGTTACCGGGCCTGGACCCACAAGCAGAATTTCCCGGGCAACCCGGCTGGCAAATGGCAGGTTCGGGTGCTGACCGAAGATGGCCAGGTCATCGGCGTGCTGCGCTTCAAAGTCACGGACAGCACAGCGATCAAAGAAAAGTAATCCGGTTCGTGCTATTACGTAGGCTGCGTAATCACTGAACAAGCACGGAGCTTATGATCAGCAGCACGATGGCCGGCAACGCCCGATTAGACACGTCGCTTACCCCTGCGCGGTTGCGGGTGACGGGCGACTGGACGCTTACCCATTACGCTGACCTCAAACTGTTGAGCGAAAAGCTCCACGGCCAGTACGACGCCAACACCCCCATCGATCTCAACGGTCTCGGCGCCCTCGACACCGCCGGCGCCTCGCTATTGGTAGAGCTGCTCGGCTCCGAGCGCCTTGGCCGCTCCGCCGAACATCCTGATTGCACACTCTGCGCCGCCGATCGGGCGTTGCTGCAAACCGTCTACTGCTCGTTGACCGATTTCTGCATACCGATCAAGGAGCCGGAAGTCAGCGTTACCATTCAGTTGCTGACCCGCATTGGTCGCGCTGTGGACATCGTCTGGCAGGACACCCTGCAACTGCTGGGTTTCGTCGGCCTGATCATCGAAACCATCGTCCGCGGCCTGTTCCGTCCCAAGCGCTGGCGCGTCACACCGATGATCGCCCATATCGAACAGACCGGTCTCGACGCCGCCCCCATCGTTGCGTTGCTGACTTTTCTGGTGGGCGCCGTGGTGGCGTTTCTCGGGTCGACGGTGCTGGCCACTTTCGGCGCCACCGTCTTCACCGTGGACCTGGTGGGGTTTGCCTTCCTGCGCGAGTTCGGTGTGTTGCTGACTGCGATCCTGATGGCCGGGCGCACCGCCAGTGCGTTCACGGCGCAAATCGGTTCGATGAAGGCCAACGAGGAAATCGACGCCATCCGCACCCTGGGTCTCGATCCCGTGGAGTTGCTGGTGGTGCCGCGGGTCCTGGCGTTGCTGATCGCCCTGCCGATGCTGACCTTCCTGGCGATGCTGTCGGGGATTATCGGCGGTGCCGTGGTCTGCGCGCTGGCGCTGGATATCTCGCCGGCGATGTTCCTGTCGCTACTGCAAACGGACATCGGCGTTCAGCACTTTCTGGTGGGGATCGTCAAAGCCCCGGTCTTCGCCTTCCTTATCGCTGCCATCGGTTGTCTTGAAGGCTTCAAGGTCAGTGGCAGCGCCGAGTCCGTCGGCGCCCACACCACGTCGAGCGTGGTGCAGTCGATTTTCGTGGTGATCGTGATGGATGCGATAGCCGCGATGTTTTTCATGGAGATGGGTTGGTGAGTCGTGTCCCCCGTGCGCCCTCCGAGGCGGTGATTGAAGTCCGTGGACTGTGCAACCGCTTTGGCCGCCAGAGCGTGCACGAGAACCTCGACCTGGACTTGTACAAAGGCGAGATCCTCGCCGTGGTCGGCGGCTCCGGCAGCGGCAAATCGGTACTGCTGCGCAGCATTGTCGGGCTGCGCCAGCCCAGCGAAGGCGTGGTGAAAGTCTTCGGGAAAAACCTGCCGTCCTTGTCCGAACACGAGCGTTCGCTGGTGGAGCGGCGATTCGGCGTGCTGTTCCAGAAAGGCGCGCTGTTCTCTTCGCTGACCGTAACCGAGAACGTCGCCCTGCCGCTGATCGAACACGCCGGCTTGAGCCGCAACGACGCCGAGCACCTGGCAGCGGTGAAAATGGCCCTGGCCGGGTTGCCGCTGTCGGCGGCGGAGAAGTATCCCTCGTCGCTGTCCGGTGGCATGATCAAGCGTGCCGCGCTGGCCCGGGCATTGGCGCTGGATCCGGACATCCTGTTTCTCGACGAGCCCACCGCCGGCCTCGATCCGATCGGTGCCGCTGCGTTCGACCAATTGATCCTGACCCTGCGCGATGCTCTGGGCCTGAGTGTCTTTCTGGTGACTCACGACCTCGACACGCTCTACACCATCACTGACCGGGTGGCGGTGCTGGCGCAGAAAAAAGTGCTGGTGGCGGACGCCATCGACAAGGTGTCGGAAACCAACGATGCGTGGATTCACGAATACTTCCATGGCCCTCGTGGCCGCGCGGCATTGACGGCCGCCCAACAGCTCAACGAGGTCTGACATGGAAACCCGAGCCCATCATGTATTGATCGGCCTGTTCACGGTGATTGTGGTGACGGCCGCGCTGCTGTTCGGCCTGTGGCTGGCCAAGTCCAGTGTCGACACCGAGTTCAAGGACTACGAAGTCGTGTTCAACGAGGCCGTCAGCGGTTTGTCCAAGGGCAGTTCGGTGCAGTACAGCGGGATCAAGGTCGGCGACGTGATCTCGCTGCGCCTGGACCCGAAAGACCCGCGCCGGGTACTGGCGCGAATTCGCCTGGCCGGCGATACCCCGGTCAAGGAAGACACCAATGCCAAGCTGGCCCTGACCGGGGTCACCGGGACCTCGATCATCCAGCTCAGTGGCGGCACGCCTCAGAGCCCGACGCTCAAGGGCAAGGACGGCAACCTGCCGACCATTATCGCCTTGCCCTCGCCCATCGCCCGCCTGCTCAATGACAGCGAGGACCTGATGGCCGGGGTGACCACGCTGATGCATAACGCCAACCTGATGTTCTCCACGGAAAACATCGAGCGCATCAGCAACACCCTGGAGCATCTGGAGCAAACCACCGGGACCATTGCCGAGCAGCGCGGCGATATCCGCCAGGCCATGCAGCAACTGGCCTCGGTGGGCAAGCAGGCCAACACCATGCTGGAGCAGACCACGGCGTTGATGCGCAATGCCAACGGGCTGCTCAACGAACATGGCAAGGAAGCGCTGGGCAGCGCCGAGCAGGCGATGAAGTCGCTGCAGGAGAGCAGTGGCACCCTCAACAAACTGATCACCGCAAATCAGGATTCTCTCAACAGCGGCATGCAAGGCCTCAATGGCCTGGGCCCGGCGGTGCGTGAGATGCGCGAAACCCTGAGTTCGTTGCGCACCATTACCACACGCCTGGAAGCCAACCCCAGCGGTTACCTGCTGGGCAGTGAAAAGACCAAGGAATTCACGCCATGAAGCTGATTCGGATTGCCCTCTTCGCTGGCTTCACGCTGATCAGTTCGTGCTCGATCCTGCCCAAGCCCGAGCCCTTCGAAGTCTATCGATTGCCGTCGGCTCAGAGCGCATCGGCCAGCCATGGCACGCCGCAGCGCTGGTCGCTGCGCCTGAGCAAGTTCCAGTCCAGCGAAGCGTTGAACAGTCCGAATATTGCCGTGATTCCTCAGGGCGATGTGATCAGCCACTACAAGGGTTCACGCTGGAGCGACCCGACGCCGGTGCTGGTGCGCAATCGCCTGCTGGAAGGTTTCCAGCATGACGGACGGGTGCCGTTGCTGAGCACCGATGACAGCATTTTCCAGACCGATCTTGAATTGGGCGGCAGCCTGCAGGCGTTCCAGACTGAATACCAGGGCACGAATGCCAGCACGGTCGTGCGTCTGGATGCATTGCTGGTGCGCAGTTACGACCAGCGCATCCTCGCCAGCCGCCGCTTTGAAGTGCGCCAGCCACTCAGCGATGTGCAGGTCCCGGCTGTGGTGGTCGGGTTCGGTCAGGCGAACGATCAGTTGACCACGCAGGTGGTGAACTGGGCGGTTGAGCAAGGGCAGAGGCTGGCGCCGCCACCCAGACCTTGAAAGCCTGCGCAGTCCCCTGTGGGAGCGAGCTTGCTCGCGATGACTGAGGTACATTCACAATCATTGTGCCTGACACACCGCTATCGCGAGCAAGCTCTCCACAGTTGATTTGTGTCGGCCGTATCAGCGCTGCAAAAACGCCTGATGCAGTTCAACCAGCGTTTCAAAATGATACGCCGGCGCTTCGGCGCTCAACTCTTCGTGGCTGCCGAACCCGTAACCCACCGCTGCCGCGTCCAGCCCGTTGCTGCGTGCGCCGATCAGGTCGTGCTTGCGGTCGCCGATCATCAGGGTGTTGGCCGGGTCCAGGTTTTCTTCGGCCATCAGGTGAGCAATCAGCTCGACCTTGTTGGTCCGGGTGCCATCCAGTTCGCTGCCGTAAATCACCTTGAAGTGTTTGGCAAAGTCGAAATGCCGGGCGATTTCCCGGGCGAACACCCACGGCTTCGAGGTCGCAATATACAGCTGTCGGCCTTGCCCGCTCAGGGTTTCCAGCAGCGGCGTGACACCATCGAACACCCGGTTTTCGTAGAGTCCGGTGACCTTGAAGCGCTCGCGGTAGAAATTCACCGCCTCCCACGCCTTCGGCTCGTCGAAATCGTAGAACTGCATGAACGCCTGCAACAGCGGCGGGCCAATGAAGTGTTCGAGCTTGCTCAGGTCCGGCTCATCGATCCCTAGTTTGCTCAAGGCAAATTGAATAGAGCGGGTGATGCCTTCGCGTGGGTCGGTCAGGGTGCCATCGAGGTCGAACAAAACGGTTTGGTAATGCATGTTGAATCCTGAATAAGAGTGCCGGGTCAAAGCTGGTCGTAACCTTCGGCCAGATGCAGGTCCTTGAGCTTCACGTAGTTCGCTGCGCTGTAGGTGAAAAAGGCGCGCTCCTTGTCGGTCAGCGGGCGGATCTGCTTCACCGGGCTGCCCACATACAGGAAGCCGCTTTGCAGATGCTTGCCCGGCGGCACCAGGCTGCCGGCACCGATGATCACATCATCGTCGACGACCGCGCCGTCCATGACGATGCTGCCCATGCCGATCAACACTCGGCTGCCTATCGAACAACCATGCAGCATGACCTTGTGGGCGATGGTCACGTCATCGCCGATCAGCAATGGAAAGCCATCCGGGTTGAACGGCCCGGCGTGGGTGATGTGCAACACGCAGCCATCCTGCACGCTGGTGCGCGCGCCGATGCGGATGCGGTGCATGTCGCCACGAATCACTGTCAGCGGCCAGATGGAGCTGTCTTCGCCAATTTCAACGTCGCCGATCACCACCGCCGAGCCGTCGACAAAAGCGCCTTTACCCAGCAGCGGCGTGTGGTTCTGATACTTGCGAAGGTTCACGATAGGGTTTCTCTCTGTTGCTGATAGCTGCGGTGAGCGTCGATTGTAATTAAGATGACTGCATGTTTCTCCAGCCAAGGTATCAACCGTGAGCGTGAACAACCCTCTTTTGCAGTCCTACGACCTGCCGCCGTTCTCCGCCATCCGCGCCGAACACGTACAACCGGCCATTGAACAGATCCTGGCTGACAACCGTGCCGCCATCGTCGAGATCCTCAAGACCCAGGCCAAACAGCCAACGTGGGCCGGCCTGGTGCTGGCGATGGACGAGCTCAACGATCGCCTGGGCGCCGCCTGGAGCCCGGTCAGCCACCTCAATGCCGTGTGCAACAGCGCCGAACTGCGTGAAGCCTACGAGTCGTGCCTGCCGGCCTTGAGCGCCTACTCCACCGAGCTGGGCCAGAACCGCGAACTGTTCCAGGCCTTCGAAGCCCTGGCCAGTAGCCCGGAAGCGGCCGGTTTCGAGGTGGCGCAGAAAACTATCCTGGAACACTCCCTGCGTGACTTCCGTCTGTCGGGTATCGACCTGCCGGAAGCCGAGCAGAAGCGTTACGCCGAAGTGCAAAGCAAGCTGTCCGAGCTGGGCAGCCGTTTCTCCAACCAGTTACTCGACGCCACTCAGGCGTGGACGAAACACATCACCGATGAAGCCGCCCTCGCCGGCCTGACGGATTCCGCCAAGGCGCAAATGGCCGCCGCGGCCCAGGCGAAGGACCTGGATGGCTGGCTGATCACGCTGGAATTCCCGAGCTATTACGCGGTGATGACCTACGCCCAGGACCGCGCATTGCGTGAAGAAGTTTACGCGGCGTACTGCACCCGTGCGTCGGACCAAGGCCCGAATGCCGGCCAGAACGATAACGGCCCGGTCATGGAAGAAATCCTCGACCTGCGTCAGGAACTGGCAAAACTCTTGGGTTTCAGCAGTTTCTCCGAGCTGAGCCTGGCGACCAAAATGGCCGAATCCAGCGATCAGGTACTGAGTTTCCTGCGCGATCTGGCCAAGCGCAGCAAGCCGTTCGCCGCCCAGGATCTGGAGCAGCTCAAGGCTTACGCCGCCGAACAAGGCTGCCCGGATCTGCAGAGTTGGGACAGCGGTTTCTACGGTGAAAAACTCCGTGAGCAGCGTTACAGCGTGGCCCAGGAAGCCCTGCGCGCCTACTTCCCGATCGACAAGGTGTTGAGTGGTCTATTTGCCATTGTTCAGCGCCTGTACGGCATCGAAATCGCCGAGCTCAAAAGCTTCGACACCTGGCACCCGGATGTCCGCCTGTTTGAAATCAAGGAAAACGGCCAGCACGTCGGTCGCTTCTTCTTCGACCTGTACGCTCGCGCCAACAAGCGCGGAGGTGCCTGGATGGATGGCGCCCGCGACCGTCGCCGCACGGCTGGCGGCGTGCTGCAAAGCCCGGTGGCGAACCTGGTGTGCAACTTCACCCCGGCCGACAGCGGCAAGCCTGCGCTGCTGACCCATGACGAAGTCACCACCCTGTTCCATGAATTCGGTCACGGCCTGCATCATCTGCTGACCCGCGTCGAGCATGCTGGCGTGTCCGGCATCAACGGCGTGGCCTGGGATGCGGTCGAACTGCCAAGCCAGTTCATGGAAAACTGGTGCTGGGAGCCGGAAGGTCTGGCGCTGATTTCCGGTCATTATGAAACCGGCGAACCACTGCCGCAGGACCTGCTGCAGAAAATGCTCGCGGCGAAAAACTTCCAGTCCGGCCTGATGATGGTCCGCCAACTGGAGTTCTCGCTGTTCGACTTCGAACTGCACGCCACCCACGGCGACGGCCGCAGCGTGCTGCAAGTGCTCGAAGGCGTGCGCGACGAGGTTTCGGTGATGCGTCCACCGGCCTACAACCGCTTCCCCAACAGCTTTGCGCACATCTTCGCTGGCGGTTACGCCGCGGGTTACTACAGCTACAAATGGGCTGAAGTGCTGTCCGCCGATGCATTTTCGAAGTTCGAAGAAGAAGGCGTGCTCAACGCCGACACCGGTCGCGCCTTCCGCGAAGCAATCCTGGCCCGTGGCGGCTCCCAGGAACCGATGGTGCTGTTCGTCGACTTCCGTGGTCGTGAGCCATCAATTGACGCACTCTTGCGCCACAGCGGCCTGAGTGAGGACGCGGCAGCATGAGTGAGGGACCTGTGATTACGAAAAAACGCTTTATCGCCGGGGCGGTCTGCCCGGCATGCAGCGAGCCGGACAAATTGATGATGTGGAATGAAGACCAGGTCCCGCACCGTGAGTGCGTGGCCTGCGGTTACTCCGACACGCTCAATGAACAAGGGCTATCGGTGCCCAAGGAGTTGGGTACGCGGGTTAATACCAGCGCACTCAAACCAGCCGGCACCAAGGTTCAGGCGGTTCAGTTCTTCCCGAACCCGAAACTGAAGAAAAAGCCGGACGAACAGCACTGAGTGAAAAAAAGCCCCCTTGCGCCATGCAGCGGGGGCTTTTTTTATTCAATATGGGCGGACTTGAACCAGCTCTTCATCGAGCACGTGGCGAACGGGCTGGTGCTGCAATCGCCATTGGCCAGGGCCGTGCGCAGTTTTTCGACGTCGGCCTGCATCATGTAGCGGATGCCGTCCTTGAAGTGGGTACTGTCACCAAAGCCGCCCTGGGTCATTTCGTTCAGGGCCTCTTCCTTGGTCCAGCCCTGGATGACAACCCGGTACATGGCCGCCATCAGGCCGGTACGGTCGGAGCCGTGTTTGCAATGCATCAGCACCGGGCCTTTGGCTTCGGCAGACTTGATGGCGCGCAAGGCCTTGAGTACATCGGCGTCATCCACATGGTTGGTGCGATAAGGCAGTTGTACTTGAGTGATGCCTGGCGTAGACAACCAACTGGAGTCCGCTTCAGGCAGGAAGTTGATCACCGTCCCGACCTTGAGTGTCTCCAGCAGCGGCACCGCCCCCTTGTCCGGCAAGGCGCTGCGATAGAGCGTCGGCGACATCTGGAAGAGGTTGTATTGCTTCTCTACCGGTTGAGCCCAGTCTGCCGGACGGTGCATCACACTGTCGTCAGCAAGTGCCGATGTCAGGTTAACGAGTGCGACCAGCGACAGGCATATTGCAGATAAAAAACGTGGTAAAGGCATGCTTGAGCGACCGTTCAGAAAGGGACGGGAAGATGGTGGCAAGGATTAGTCATGCACGGTCAAAGGCCTGTGAGCGGACCGTCAAAGAATCGTGAAGTCCGCGCTCGGGTTACAGTTTCAGTTTGATGAATGTTTTGAGCAACTCGTTCAGTGCGGTCCCATAGTCAAACACCTGTCCAGTTTCAGGGTTGCGCTCACTACCTTCAAAAGGCGAGCCGGAGTCCGCAGATTTGGTCTCGTACACACCGAGGCTATACAGTTGGTGATCCTCTTCATCAATGTCGAAGACCTCAACATCTACTCGAAGCTCGGGTGGTTCAGCGGGAAGACGATAAAGATACGCTATGCCCTCAGGAGCAATTATTTGTTGATGATAAAAAGCGAGTGCAAGCTCCGTAAGAGCTGCATTGTCCTTTTCGTCGATACTATTGTCTGGGGTAACATTAATGTCGGACCACGGGTCAAAATCGAGCTTTAAAGTTTTACCGTCGTCTTTTATATGGAGTGTCACGGATGGAGCAGTCGCGAGAGCATCAGCGAACTGCCCCATTGTTTTGTTCAGATACTCGCCTGCCCTTATTAGCTTGATAACTACCTGCACATCTTCCGGCGTTTCTATTTGTTGTAGATAAGCACCGGTTTTTATGGGCGTGGACATTTTTATTCTCGTGGCTGTCTGGAATGCATGCGGGAGCCCGCATGCATTCGGCAATAGCGCTTTCCAGTGATTGAAAAGTCAGGGCTCAGGGATTGACGATACTGGCATAAGCCTTTGCCAGCGCCTGTAGCTTGGCTTTGTCGTCGGCATCGACGTCACCGTCACCGTCTACATCCTTTCCAACGACCCTGATGCTGAAAGAATTACCGCCGTCAGAGGAAACGGCATTGAAAAAAACCGAGTCCACCAGTGCTTCAACTTGCTTTTCGTTATCGGCATCCCAGCTTAGTTCCTTGCGTGCCAGTTGCAGAGAAACAACTGTATTGGGCTCCGAAAGGCTCGGTTGCATCAGTTGGAGGAAGATACCGCGCTGATTAAAAAAAGACATCAATAAATCCTTTTATTGGTTAGGTGTAGGTGGCGTTGCAGGAGAGGTGAATATACGATTTGGTATTGAATTCAGCCACGCGCTATATGTTTCGTTAGTTTGCGGCTGGCGTGTTAATTATCAGCTGAGCGATCTGCCATCGAATCGCAGGCCGAACGGTACTGGGCGCTAGCGACGCTTTCGTGTACTGTATGAATATACAGTCAAGAGGGTCCGTCGATGACCACTTCACTACCCCCTCGCGGCCGCGGCCGCGGCACCGCAACCAACCCGCACAACCGTTTTGCCCCCAGCCATTCGGTGGTTGAGGACGACGGCTGGTACCAGGAAGTACCGCTCACACAGGGCACCGAGGTGCGCATCGAAACGGCGAAAACCATCATTACCCGCAACACGTCGCCGGACTTGCCCTTCGATCGCTCGATCAATCCCTATCGCGGCTGCGAGCACGGTTGCATTTATTGCTATGCGCGCCCCAGTCACGCCTATTGGGACATGTCGCCGGGGCTGGATTTCGAGACAAAGCTGATCGCCAAGACCAACGCCGTGGATGTGCTGGAAGAGCAACTGTCCAAACGTGGTTATCAATGCGCACCGATCAATCTGGGTTCCAACACCGACCCGTATCAACCGATTGAGCGTGAATACCAAATCACCCGCCGAACCCTCGAAGTGTTGCTGCGCTACCGCCATCCGGTAACCATCGTTACCAAGGGATCGCTGATTCTTCGCGACCTGGACTTGCTGACCGAGCTTGCCAGCCAAAGACTGGTTGCGGTAATGATCAGCCTGACCACCCTGGACGACGAACTCAAGCGCATCCTCGAACCGCGCGCCGCAGCGCCCAAGGCCCGGTTGCGGGCGATCAGGGTCATGCGCGATGCAGGCATCCCGGTGGGCGTGCTGTGTTCACCGATGATTCCGATGATCAACGACAGCGAACTCGAAAACCTGCTCACCGAGGCCCATGCGGTCGGGGCACAGAGCGCCGCTTACATGATGCTGCGCTTGCCACTTGAAGTGGCGCCCCTGTTCGAGGAATGGCTGGCGGCCCACTACCCTCAACGGGCGGCGCATGTGCTGAGCCTGATTCGCCAGAGCCGTGGCGGCGAGCTTTATGACAGCCGCTTTGGTGCGCGGATGCGCGGTGAAGGCCCGTTTGCGGACCTGCTGGCGCAGCGCTTTGCCAAAGCGATCAAACGGCTGGGGCTCAATCACCGGGAGGGGTTCAATCTGGACTGCGAAGCCTTTTGTCCGCCCGGTCGCCAAATGTCGTTGATTTGAGGACAATTGGCCTATGGTTGAGTACTGAAGATCGCGCTCACGCCTTAGGCTGGTCACGTTTTTTGTGACCTGGAACACGCGTCCTAGAGCGTTTTATTCAGTTTCAATTAAGATTCGGCCGCTACCTTGTTCATCGAGTGACTGATGGGTCGAGATGTTTGGCCTGGATGTTTTTTAACCAGCCACTGGCATCACACCGGAACACACGGGATGACTCCCTGAGCCCGCCAATGAGGATGAATTGATGAGTGACAAGGATAAACAGCCGTTGGCTGCGTCGGCTTCAGCCCAACCCGAGGCGGAAACCGCCGATGCAGCGTTGCAGCACATCGTTGACGGCTTTTTGCATTTTCATCATGAGGTCTTTCCCCAGCAGGAAGAGCTCTTCAAGAAACTCGCCACGGCCCAGCGGCCGCGAGCGATGTTCATTGCCTGCGCCGATTCGCGCATTGTTCCTGAATTAATCACTCAAAGCTCCCCAGGCGATCTGTTCGTGACTCGCAACGTCGGCAATGTTGTGCCGCCTTACGGGCAAATGAACGGCGGTGTTTCCACGGCTATCGAGTACGCCGTGCTGGCCCTCGGCGTGCATCACATCATCATTTGCGGGCATTCCGACTGCGGCGCGATGCGTGCGGTGCTCAACCCGGACAGTCTGGAAAAAATGCCCACGGTCAAAGCCTGGCTACGTCATGCCGAAGTGGCCAAAACCATGGTGCAGGAGAACTGCAACTGCTCCAGCGAAAGCGAAAGCATGCACATCCTCACCGAAGAGAACGTGATCGCCCAATTGCAGCATCTGCGCACCCATCCGTCGGTGGCCTCGCGCATGGCCAACGGTCAGCTGTTTATCCACGGCTGGGTCTACAACATCGAAACCAGCGAAATCAAAGCGTACGACGCCGATCGAGGCTGTTTCCTGCCGCTCAATGGCAGCCTGCCGATTCCTGTGGCGACGCCCAAAGCGCGCTTCTAAACCCTCCTAAATCGTTGTGTGGTTCATCCGAGGCTGCCGTTCAGGCAGCCTGGCTTTGCCATGCCTGAAGAAAACTTCGGGAGACTCACCATGCGTGCTGCTCGACTCAAAGCTGTTCTGCCACGGGAGCTGCTGGCTTCGGTGGTTGTTTTTCTGGTCGCCCTGCCCCTGTGCATGGGCATCGCGATTGCCTCGGGGCTGCCGCCGGCCAAGGGTCTGATCACCGGCATCATCGGTGGTCTGGTGGTCGGCTGGTTGGCCGGTTCGCCACTGCAAGTCAGCGGCCCTGCGGCGGGCCTGGCCGTTCTGGTATTCGAGTTGGTCCGCCAGCATGGCATCGCCATGCTCGGGCCGATTCTGTTGCTGGCGGGTTTGCTGCAACTGGTTGCTGGCCGATTGAAGCTGGGCTGCTGGTTTCGGGTGACGGCGCCTGCGGTGGTGTACGGCATGCTGGCCGGGATTGGCGTGTTGATCGTGCTGTCTCAGGTGCATGTAATGCTTGATGCCGTGCCCAAGCCCTCGGGCCTGGATAACCTGGCAGCTTTCCCGGCAGCGCTAGCTCAGGCGTTGCCCACGTTTGGCTGGCAAGCCGGTTTACTCGGTTTGTCGACGATCGCCGTCATGTGGCTGTGGGAGAAATTCCGTCCGCAATCCCTGCGCTTCATTCCCGGCGCGCTACTCGGCGTCGGTCTGGCCACGCTTGCCAGCCTGGTGTTGGCATTGCAGGTCAAACGGGTTGAGGTGCCGGCCAACCTGATGGAGGCCATCGACTGGCTGAAGCCAGCGGATCTGCTCAACCTGGCTGATCCGACCTTGCTGATCGCGGCGTTTGCCGTGGCATTCATCGCCAGCGCCGAAACCTTGCTCTCAGCCGCCGCGGTTGATCGCATGCACAGTGGTCAGCGCTCGGACTTCGACCGGGAATTGTTGGCGCAAGGTGTCGGCAACATGCTGTGTGGCCTGCTAGGGGCGTTGCCGATGACCGGCGTTATCGTGCGCAGCTCGGCGAACGTTCAGGCCGGAGCAACCACGCGGTTTTCGACCATTTTCCACGGCCTGTGGTTGTTGGCGTTCGTGCTGTTGCTGTCCAGCGTGCTGCAAAGCATTCCGGTGGCGAGCCTGGCGGGCGTGCTGGTGTACACCGGTTTCAAACTGGTGGATCTCAAGGTCTTCCGTGGTTTGGGCCGATATGGTCGGGCGCCGATGTTCACTTACGCGGCAACCGCGCTCGCCATCGTTTTCACGGACCTGCTGACTGGCGTGTTGATTGGCTTCGGTCTGACGCTGGTGAAGCTGGCGCTTAAAGCCTCGCGCTTGAAAATCAGCCTGATCGACCTGTCTCAGGAAGGGCAAATGGAATTGCGCCTGGTGGGCGCGGCGACCTTCCTCAAAGTGCCGGCGCTGACCCAGGTGCTGGGCAGCATTGCGCCGGGCACAACAGTGCATGTGCCACTCAACAATTTGAGCTACATCGATCACTCGTGTCTGGAACTGCTGGAGGAATGGGGGCGGGCGAATGCGGCCAAGGGTTCGAAGCTGTTGATTGAATCGCGGGGGTTGAAGCGCAGGCTCGAGGGGCGGGTGCGGACGAATACCGGCGTCGGTTCGACAGTGGTTTAACGACAGTCCTTTGTGGGAGCGAGCCTGCTTGCGATGAACGATAACGCGGTCTGCCTGACAAACCGCGTCGACTGAATCGCGAGCAGGCTCGCTCCTACAGGTACTGTGTTGAGCTCTGGATCAAGCTGCCGGCTGATCCAGTTCCAGGCCCACACCCAAACGGCGGGACATGCACGGCCAGCGTTTCCACGCGGCGCCGGTGTCCGGGCTGTTGAGCTTTTCACGGTAGGCTTCCACCGACTCCAGCGCGAAGCTTTCGTCATTGAGCATCTCGTCGATGGCGTGATGCACTACTTCGTCCAGTTGGTTGGCAAACTCCTCACCGATCAATTGGTGAGCAATCAGGTTGGCGACAGTCATGTCCAAGGGGATCAGTGGCTGGCCGAAATGCTTGATGTACAGGTCGTTCACCTCTTCGACAAACCGGTGCGCCAGATAGGCTTCATCCAGCAGGCTGTCGAGCCCGACATGGCCTTCCATGATGGCTGGCGGCTGGAGGAAGTACTGCTCGGCGATTTCCAGCACCGGTTTGATCTGTGACTCAATGCCCGCTTCCCTGGCGACTTCATTGGCTGCATCCAGCAGATCAGGCACTTCTTCGATGTAGGCGGCGACAAATCGCGTCAGTACGCCGTTGGTATCGGTCTCCGGCAACTGGATCGCCGGGTGTAGATGAGGCAGTTTACTTTCCAGCTGACGCGTCAGCAGGCCGGTCTCGGCTTCATGTTGTTGGGCTTTTTGGATCTGCTCGCGCAATGCGGCGGTGTTCATGAAAACTCCAGGAAACAAGGCAATGAAATAGGGAAGACATAACTTAGCTGGCTTATGAAAAATGCTAAGACGCATTTGTCATAATTATTTCATCCTTGATGCATCTGCGTTATATCGATTTGCCACCACTCGTCTGCATCCTTCTCCAATCGTGCCCTTGAACGCAAGTCCCCGCTGTTTCAGATCATTTACGTCATCGCGTTGCGAGGTCGGAGTCGCTGTCTATACTCGGGTTGGAATGGAGCTAGCTGATGACGCCCGACTGCATGTGCAGCAAGGCCCGGCGATTCAAGTTCGTAGTCTGATGCAGCCGCTCCCTTGCCGCAGGTGAAAGCCGGCGGGATAACAAGAACGATAAGGGGAACCCGCAATGATGCGACATCCACATGTCTGGATGGGCCTCCTGTTGTGGTCGATTTTCAGTCAGGCGCAAGCGGCCTGGACTGTGAATATGGCGCCTGGAGCGACTGAAATCAGTCACGCAGTATTCGACCTGCACATGACCATTTTCTGGATCTGTGTGGTGATCGGCATCATCGTTTTTGGTGCCATGTTCTGGTCGATGATTCTCCACCGCCGCTCGACCGGGCAGGTGGCCGCCAAATTTCATGAAAGCACCACCGTCGAAATCCTCTGGACCATCGTGCCCTTCCTGATCCTGGTGGCCATGGCGGTTCCCGCTACCGCAACCCTGATCAAGATGTACGACGCCAGCGAGCCGGAGATCGATATACAGATCACCGGCTACCAGTGGAAGTGGCATTACAAATACCTGGGCCAGGACGTCGAGTTCTTCAGCAACCTGACCACCCCCCAGGATCAAATTCACAACAAGGAAACCAAGAGCGAGCACTACCTGCTTGAAGTCGACAAGCCATTGGTGCTGCCGGTCGGCACCAAGGTGCGCTTCCTGGTGACCTCCGCCGACGTGATCCACTCCTGGTGGGTGCCGGCTTTCGCGGTCAAGCGCGATGCGATTCCCGGGTTCGTCAATGAGGCCTGGACCCGCATCGACAAGCCCGGCATCTACCGTGGCCAGTGCGCCGAGTTGTGCGGCAAGGATCACGGCTTCATGCCGACGGTGGTCGAGGTCAAGGAAAAGGCCGATTACGAAAAATGGCTGGCCGATCGCAAGGTCGAGGCCGCACAGCTCAAAGAGCTGACCAGCAAGGAATGGACGCTCGATGAACTCAAGGATCGCGGCGACAAGGTCTATCACACCACCTGCGTGGCCTGTCACCAGGCCGAAGGCCAGGGCCTGCCGCCGATGTTCCCGGCGCTCAAGGGCTCGAAAATCGCCACCGGGCCAAAAGAGGCTCACCTGAGCCTGGTCTTCCACGGCAAGCCCGGCACCGCCATGGCGGCGTTCGGCAAGCAACTCTCGGAAGTCGATATCGCGGCAGTCGTGACCTATGAACGTAATGCCTGGGGCAACAACAAGGGCGACATGGTCACGCCTAAAGAAGTACTGGAGCTGAAACAGGCGGAAAGCAAATGACCCGGTCTATTGCGCACGTACGGAACCGGTCGGGGCTATGCACCCCGGCCTGCCCAGCCCATCTGTTTGCAGGAGACAGGACATGACTGCTGTAATCGATGAACATGTTCATACCGCCACCGCCACCGACCACGCCCACGGCCCAGCCAAAGGCTTGATGCGCTGGGTGCTGACCACCAACCACAAGGACATTGGCACGCTGTACCTGTGGTTTGCATTCTCCATGTTCCTGCTTGGCGGCTCGTTCGCCATGGTGATCCGTGCCGAGCTGTTCCAGCCGGGACTGCAAATCGTCCAGCCGGAGTTCTTCAACCAGATGACCACCATGCACGGTCTGGTGATGGTCTTCGGTGCAGTGATGCCGGCTTTCGTCGGCCTCGCCAACTGGATGATCCCGCTGATGATCGGCGCGCCGGACATGGCCCTGCCGCGGATGAACAACTTCAGCTTCTGGCTGTTGCCGGCAGCGTTCCTGCTGCTGGTATCGACCCTGTTCACCGCCGGCGGCGGGCCGAACTTCGGCTGGACCTTCTATGCACCGCTGTCGACGACCTACGCGCCGGAAAGCGTGACCTTCTTCATTTTCGCCATTCACTTGATGGGGATCAGTTCGATCATGGGGGCGATCAACGTGATCGCGACCATCCTAAACCTGCGCGCCCCCGGCATGACGTTGATGAAAATGCCGCTGTTCGTCTGGACCTGGCTGATCACCGCGTTCCTGTTGATTGCGGTGATGCCGGTACTGGCGGGCTGCGTGACCATGATGCTGATGGACATCCATTTCGGCACCAGCTTCTTCAGCGCCGCCGGTGGCGGTGACCCGGTGCTGTTCCAGCATGTGTTCTGGTTTTTCGGTCACCCCGAGGTGTACATCATGATCCTGCCGGCCTTCGGTGCCGTCAGCTCGATCATTCCGGCTTTTTCGCGCAAGCCATTGTTCGGCTACACCTCGATGGTCTACGCCACGGCGAGTATCGCGTTCCTGTCGTTCATCGTCTGGGCGCACCACATGTTCGTCGTCGGCATTCCGCTGGTGGGCGAGCTGTTCTTCATGTACGCCACACTGCTGATTGCGGTGCCAACGGGCGTGAAGGTGTTCAACTGGGCCAGCACCATGTGGCAAGGCTCGCTGACGTTCGAGACGCCGATGCTGTTTGCCGTGGCGTTCGTGATCCTGTTCTCCATCGGCGGGTTCTCCGGGTTGATGCTGGCCATCGCCCCGGCGGACTTCCAGTACCAGGACACCTACTTCGTGGTTGCGCACTTCCACTACGTACTGGTGCCGGGGGCGATCTTCGGGATCTTCGCCTCGGCCTACTACTGGATGCCGAAATGGACCGGCCACATGTACGACGAAACCCTCGGCAAGCTGCATTTCTGGCTGTCGTTCATCGGCATGAACATGGCCTTCTTCCCGATGCACTTCGTGGGGCTGGCGGGGATGCCGCGACGGATTCCGGACTACAACCTGCAATTCGCCGACTTCAACATGGTGTCGTCGATCGGTGCATTCATGTTCGGCGCCACGCAGATCTTCTTCCTGTTCATCGTGATCAAGACCATTCGCGGCGGTCCGCCAGCACCGGCCAAACCGTGGGACGGGGCTGAAGGCCTGGAGTGGAGCATCCCGTCACCGGCGCCGTATCACACCTTCACCACGCCGCCGGAAGTGAAATGAATACCTTGGCCCCTGTAGGAGCGAGCTCGCTCGCGATGAATGTGAAAGCGACGCGTTTTTCCAGACAGCATGCGTTTTCGTTTACGCCCATCGCGAGCAAGCTCGCTCCTACAAGGGGCACGGTGGAGGCTGGAAACCATGGCTGACTCGATTTCGTTGAGGAAACTGGTCACGCGCCTGCTGACCGTGGTGATTGCGATGTTTGTGTTCGGGTTTGCACTGGTGCCGATCTACGACGTGATGTGCAAGGCCTTCGGCATTAATGGCAAGACCGGCGGGCAGTACGAGGGTGAGCAGACGGTCGACACCTCGCGGCAGGTGCGTGTGCAGTTTCTGTCGACCAACACTGCCGATATGCCCTGGGACTTCTATCCCAAGCACGATGAACTGACAGCCAACCCCGGGGCGGTGAACGAAATGATCTTCATCGCCCACAACCCCACCGATAAGCCGATGAGTGCCCAGGCCGTGCCGAGCATTGCGCCGAGCACCGCGGCAGCGTACTTCCACAAGACCGAATGTTTCTGCTTTACCCAGCAAGTGCTGCAGCCCGGTCAACGGATCGAGATGCCGGTGCGTTTCATCGTTGACCGTGACATGCCCAAGGATGTGAAGCACCTGACGCTGTCTTACACGCTGTTCGATATCACCGCCCGACATCCACCGGTAGCTGTAAACACTGGCGGCTGAGCGTGCCCGATAAGGAGAACAATAAATGGCAACTCATGAACATTATTACGTTCCCGCCCAGAGCAAATGGCCGATCATCGCCACGCTCGGCATGGTCACCACCGTGTACGGCCTGGCCACCTGGTTCAACGATCTGAAAGCGGCGCGCCCGGAATCCCACGGGCCACTGATCTTTTTCGTCGGCGGGTTGCTGCTGGCCTACATGCTGTTCGGCTGGTTCGGCACGGTCATCAAAGAAAGCCGCGGCGGCTTGTACAGCGCGCAGATGGATCGCTCATTCCGTTGGGGCATGAGCTGGTTCATTTTCTCGGAGGTGATGTTCTTCATCGCCTTTTTCGGCGCGCTGTTTTATGTGCGTCACATCTCCGGGCCGGCGCTCGGCGGTGAAGGCGCCAAAGGCATCGCGCATATGCTGTGGCCGAACTTCGAGTTCGTCTGGCCGTTGCTGAACAACCCCGACTCGAAATTGTTTCCGCCGCCCAAGGAAGTCATCAGCCCCTGGGGCCTGCCACTGCTCAACACCGTGTTGCTGGTGAGCTCCAGCGTGACCGTGACCATCGCCCACCATGCCTTGAAAAAGGGCCATCGCGGCGCACTGAAGCTATGGTTGGCGTTCACCGTGTTGCTGGGCTGTGGGTTCCTCACGTTCCAGGCCGAAGAGTACATGCACGCCTACCGCGAGCTGGGCCTGACCCTGGGCTCGGGCATCTACGGTGCGACATTCTTCATGCTCACCGGGTTCCACGGCGCCCACGTGACCATTGGCACCATCATCCTGTTCGTGATGCTGATGCGGATCATGCGCGGGCACTTCGACAGCGAGCACCAGTTCGGCTTCGAAGCGGCGAGCTGGTACTGGCACTTCGTGGATGTGGTGTGGATCGGGCTCTTCGTTTTCGTCTATGTGCTCTAAAGCAGCTTGTAGGAGCGAGCTTGCTCGCGAAGGTGTATCAGTCGAAATCAAAGTGTCTGACACACCTTCGCGAGCAAGCTCGCTCCTACAGCTACCAGGGGACATGGGAGACCAGTTGGCCGCTGAAAAACCCCCAGGCGATCAGACCGAGGGTAAGGGCGGCCAGCGTTACCCGCACACTCAAGGCAATGACGAGGCGGTTTGAGCGGCTGTCGTCCTTGACCAGAAAAAACAGGCCGCTGAACAGGCTGACAACCGTGGCAATCAGCATCAGGACGATGGCTGCTTTGAGCATGGTGAGACTCCGGGGGACAAGCGATGCATTTGAGTATAGCTATCGCGATGACCAGACTTTCTGGCTATGCCATGAAATGCTTTCGGCCGGGTATCGTGCCAACGCTTGTGGTGGCGCTGTTGCTGCCGCTGCTGGTGTCCCTGGGGTTCTGGCAGTTGAGCCGGGGCGCGGAGAAAAGCGCGCTGCTGCAAACCTACGCCGAGCGCCGTGTCGCCGAGCCGATGGCCAGCACCGAACTGCAACACACTACAGACCCGGCCTTCCGCCGGGTTCGCCTGCACGGCCAGTTCGATGTCGAACACAGCCTGCTGCTGGACAACAGTCAACGCAACGGCAGGGTTGGTGTCGAGCTGTTGCAACCGTTTCACGATCAGGCCAGCGGGCTCTGGCTGCTGGTCAATCGCGGCTGGCTGCCGTGGCCGGAGCGCCGCACGCCACCCCAATTCAAGACACCCACCGAAGCGGTCAGCCTCGACGCGTGGGTCTACGTCTCCCCCGGTGCGACGTTCCAATTGCACGCAGATCCCACAACGTCGACATGGCCGAAGCTGATTACGGCCGTTGAGCCAAACAAACTCTGGACAGTATTGAACCGCGAAGGCTTTGCCTTTGAGCTACGCGCCGAAACCGGCCCCGCCACCTATCAGGCCGACTGGCCGGTGGTAGCCATGGGCCCGGAAAAACACATCGCTTATGCCGTGCAGTGGTTCGCCATGGCGATCGCCCTGTTCGGTCTTTATCTCTATCTCGGCTGGCACAATGCAAAGGAGAAACACCATGGGAGCGGCCATGAATCCACCCAGCATGTCTGAGGCGAAACCTTCGGTGAACCGGCGCAAGGGCCGCATGCAACTGCTGTTGATTTTGCTCGGGGTGATCGGTCCTATGATCCTCGCCACCGGCATGTACAAGCTGAATTTCTGGGTGCCCGAGGGCCGCAGTTATCACGGCGAACTGATCGGCAACGGCCAGACCCGCGCCGATATCGGCGTGCAGGCCCAGGAAGATCGCTGGCAGATGCTGGTGACGGCGCCAAAGGATTGCGCGGTGGACTGCCAGCAACTGGTGTATCTGGCGCGGCAGATCCAGATCGGCCTCGGCCGCGATGCGTCCCGCGCCAGCCATGCATTGGCCGCCACGCAGACGCTGAACAGCGATTACGAGACTAAACTTCAACGCGAGTACCCGCAGTTGCAACGCTATTCACTGGACTTGCCTGCCTATACAAAAGGCGCTCAGAGCAGTGATGCGCCGCACCTGTGGATCATCGACCCCCACGGCAATCTGGTGCTGCGCTACGACCCGTCGGTGAAGGGCAAGGACCTGCTCAACGACCTGCGTCACCTGCTGAAACTGTCGAATATCGGATAAGGGCATCGTCATGGCCAAACCTGGATTTCGCCTCGCGTTGTTTGCCACCTTGCTGGCACTGATTGTGGTGTTGCTCGGCGCCTACACCCGCCTGACCCACGCCGGCCTCGGCTGCCCGGACTGGCCCGGCTGCTACGGCTTCATCAGCGTGCCGAAAAGCGAAGCCCAGCTGGCCCATGCCGAATTGCATTTTCCGGACACTCCAGTCGAGGCCCACAAGGGCTGGAACGAGATGATCCACCGCTACTTCGCCGGCACGCTGGGGATATTGATCACGGTGTTGGCCGGTCGTGCGTGGTTGCATCGCCGCCATCCGGGGCAACCGGTGAAGTTGCCGTTGTTTCTGTTGGCGGTGGTTTTTGGCCAGGCCGCGTTCGGCATGTGGACGGTAACGCTCAAACTTTGGCCGCAGGTGGTCACCGGGCATTTGCTTGGCGGTTTCGCGACCTTGAGCCTGTTGTTTCTGTTGACCTTGCGCCTGTCCGGCGTATTGCCGGCGCTGACCGTGCCGCGACGTCTGCAGCACTGGGCGACTGCCGGACTGCTGCTGGTGATCGGGCAAATCGCCCTCGGTGGTTGGGTCAGTTCCAATTACGCCGCCGTGGCCTGTATCGACTTTCCTACTTGCCACGGCCAATGGCTGCCGCCTGCCGACTTCGCCAATGGCTTTCACCTGACCCAACACATCGGTCCGAACTATCTCGGCGGGCAACTGGACAGCGATGCCCGTACGGCCATTCACCTGACCCATCGCATCGGTGCATTGCTGGTCACCCTGGTGTTGCTCGGTCTGGCCTGGCAATTGAAGGTTGTCGGCATGACGCGCCTGGCAGGTCTGGTGCTGATTGCCCTTGGTGCACAAATCACACTGGGCATCAGCAATGTGCTGTTCCATCTGCCGCTGCCAGTGGCCGTCGCGCATAACGCGGGCGGCGCGGCGCTGTTGCTGACCATGGTGCTGGTCAATTACCACGCCAGAACCAGTCTGGTCCGGGTCAAACAGCCAATGCGCTGGCACTTCAGCCCACGTAAACACTCAGCCGGGCCCATAACAATAAAAGGAGAGATGCCATGGCGATTCTGATCGGCGAACGTCCCAGTCAGGCGATCTGGCGTGACTACCTGGAGCTGACCAAACCCAAAGTCGTGGTGCTGATGCTCATCACTTCACTGGTGGGGATGTTCCTCGCGACCCGTGCCGGCGTGCCGTGGACGGTGCTGATTTTCGGCAACCTGGGCATCGCTTTGTGTGCCGGTGGCGCGGCGGCGGTCAATCATGTGGTGGACCGGCGCATCGATGCGATCATGGCGCGCACCCACAAACGGCCGCTCGCCGAAGGCCGGGTTTCGCCGGCCGCCGCGCTGACGTTCGCGCTGGTATTGGCGCTCCTCGGACAAGCCCTGCTGCTGGCGTTTACCAACCCGCTGACTGCGTGGCTGACCCTCGCCTCGTTGCTCGGCTACGCGGTGATCTACACCGGATTCCTCAAGCGCGCGACCCCGCAGAACATCGTCATCGGTGGTCTGGCCGGCGCCGCCCCGCCGTTGCTCGGCTGGACCGCCGCCACCGGCCACGTCAGCGCCGAACCGCTGCTGCTGGTGCTGATCATCTTCGCCTGGACCCCGCCGCACTTCTGGGCACTGGCGATCCATCGCAAGGAGGAATACGCCAAGGCCGACATCCCGATGCTGCCGGTCACCCATGGCGTGCACTACACCAAGATTCATATCCTGCTGTATACCTTCGCGTTGCTCGCTGTCAGCCTGATGCCTTACGTGATCCACATGAGCGGTATGCTGTACCTGGCGTGTGCGCTCGGGCTGGGTGCGCGATTTCTGCAATGGGCCGTGGTGTTGTACCGTGGCACTCGGCCGCACGCGGCGATCAACACGTTCAAGTACTCTATTTACTACTTGTTCTTGCTGTTTATCGCCCTGCTCGTAGACCACTACTTACTGTTGAACCTATGACTCGAACCCAGAAAACCGTCTTCATTCTCGTTGCCCTGGTCGCACTGATCCTGGGCCTGACCGTCAACAAGGTGCTATCCGGGAAGAATCAGGGCGATCCTACAGCGCTGATCGACGCCGGCATCATTTTGCTGCCGCAGAGCCGTAATCTGCCGGACGTGACGATGACCAATCAGGACGGCCAGCCGGTCGCGATCAATGAATTGAAAGGCAAGTGGAGCCTGCTGTTCTTCGGCTACACCTTCTGCCCGGACATCTGCCCGACCACCCTCGCCCAGCTGCGACAGATCAAGAGCGAGTTGCCGCCAGAAGCGGTGGATAAACTGCAAATCGTGCTGGTCAGCATCGACCCCAATCGCGATACGCCCAAGCAGCTCAAGCAGTACCTGGGTTACTTTGACCCACAGTTCATCGGCCTGACCCCAGTGTCGACCGAAGAGCTGCAAAAGATCGCCAACGCGGTGAGCATTCCGTTCATTCCGGCGGACACCAGCAAGCCGAACTACACCGTTGACCACAGCGGCAACCTCGCGGTGATCGGGCCGGACGGCACCCAGCGCGGGTTTATTCGGGCGCCGTTGAACAATGCGAAGCTGGTGGCGCAGTTGCCGGTGATGCTCAAACGCAACTGAAAACACCACCAAACCCTGTGGGAGCGAGCTTGCTCGCGATGGCGGACTGACATTCAACATCTATGTTGGATGTGACGGCCCCATCGCGAGCAAGCTCGCTCCCACAGGAGGGCTGTGTTTCGGGCACAAAAAAGGGGCGCATTCGATGCGCCCCCTTTTCGTTGCAGCTCGATCAGAACGCCGGCACCACCGCGCCTTTGTACTTCTCGAGAATGAAAGCCTTCACTTCCGGGCTGTGCAGGGCAGCCACCAGTTTCTTCATCGCTTCGCTGTCCTTGTCGTCCGGGCGAGCCACCAGAATGTTCACGTAAGGCGAGTCGCTGCCTTCGATGAACAGCGCGTCCTTGGACGGATCGAGCTTGGCTTCCAGCGCGTAGTTGGTGTTGATCAGCGCGAGGTCGACCTGGGTCAGCACGCGCGGGATAGTCGCGGCTTCCAGTTCGCGGATTTTCAGGTCCTTGGTGTTCTCGGTGATGTCCTTGACGGTCGACAGGATGTTGTTCGAATCCTTCAACTTGATCAGGCCGGCCTTGGCCATCAGCAACAGCGCACGGCCGCCGTTGGTCGCATCGTTCGGGATCACCACGTTGGCGCCGCCAGGCAGTTCAGCAATGGTCTTGTACTTGCTGGAGTAAGCACCCAGAGGCTCCAGGTGCACGCCCGCCACCGACACAAGGTGGGTGCCCTTGGCCTTGTTGAACTCATCCAGGTACGGCTGGTGCTGGAAGAAGTTGGCGTCCAGGCGCTTTTCCGCGACCTGCACGTTCGGCTGGATGTAGTCGGTGAATACCTTGACCTTCAGGTCCACGCCTTCTTTGGCCAGGGCCGGCTTCACGAATTCGAGGATCTCGGCGTGCGGAACCGGAGTAGCCGCGACGGTCAGGGTGTCGGCCGCGTGGGCCGAGAATGCGGCAACAGCAGCGAAGGCGACGAGTAGTTTTTTCATTCAGCTAACTCCTTGTGGGTGCCCGCTTGCGGCGCCGGTTTCCGGCGCCTGCCAGCGAATGGCCGGCTCATGTCTTATTTACGGGAGAAATGCACAACCAGTTTGTCGCCGACGGTTTGCAGCACCTGGACCAGTACCAGCAGCAACACCACCGTCACGACCATCACATCGGTCTGGAAACGCTGGTATCCGAAGCGGATCGCCAGGTCACCCAGACCACCGGCACCCACGACACCGGCCATCGCCGTGTAGGACACCAGTGTAATGGCTGTCACCGTTATCGCCGCGAAGATGCCCGGGCGAGCCTCCGGCAGCAAGGCATTGGTGATGATCTGTCGCGTGGTCGCGCCCATGGCCTGGGTCGCTTCGATGATGCCGCGATCCACTTCACGCAGGGCGGTTTCCACCAGGCGGGCGAAGAACGGCGTGGCACCCACCACCAGCGGCGGAATCGCACCGGCGACACCCAGGGACGTGCCGGTGATCAACACGGTGAACGGGATCATCACAATCAACAGGATGATGAACGGCAGCGAACGCAGGATGTTCACCACCAGCGACAACAACGCGTAGACGCCTTTGGCTTCCAGCAACTGGCGCGGGCTGCACAGGAACAGCAGCACTCCCAGGGGCAATCCGAGCAGCACGGTGAACAGCAGCGAACCGCCGAGCATCAGCAGGGTGTCGCCGGTGGCCAGCCAGATTTCGAACCAGTCGATATTGGCGAAGAAACTTGTCAGGGCTTCCATTAGCGCAGCACCTCCATGTGGACGTCGGCTGCGGTGAAGCGGGCAAAGGCCGCTTCCATGTCACCGCCGGTCACGGCCAGGGTCAGTTGCCCGTAAGGGATGTCTTTGATGCGGTCGATACGACCGGCCAGGATGCTGTAGTCCACACCGGTTTCCCGGGCGACAGTGCCCAGCAGAGGCGCGTAGGTCGCTTCGCCCTGGAAGGTTAGGCGCAGGATGCGCCCCGGTACGTGAGCGAAGTCGTCACGCTGCTCGCTTTCGTCGATCTGCTCGTCTTCCTGCACGAAACGCTTGGTGGTCGGGTGCTTCGGATGCAGGAATACCTCGGCCACCGAGCCTTGCTCGACGATCACGCCAGCGTCCATCACGGCTACCTGGTCGCAAACCCGACGGATCACGTCCATCTCGTGGGTGATCAACACAATGGTCAGTTTCAGCTCGCGATTGATCTCGGCCAGCAACTGCAACACCGATGCGGTGGTTTGCGGGTCAAGGGCGCTGGTGGCTTCATCGCACAGCAGGATTTTTGGCTTGGTCGCCAGGGCGCGGGCAATGCCGACACGCTGCTTTTGTCCGCCGGACAATTGCGCCGGGTACTTTTTCGCGTGGTCGGACAAACCGACCCGCGCCAGCAGCTCGGCCACGCGCGAGTCGATCTCGCTGCGCGACAGCTCGCCGGCCAGGGTCAGTGGCAGCGCGACGTTGTCGGCGACAGTCTTGGAGGCCAGCAGGTTGAAGTGCTGGAAAATCATCCCGACCTGCTGACGGAAGCGGCGCAGGCCATTGGCGTCGAGCGCGGTGACTTCTTCACCGTCGACGGTGATCTTGCCGCCACTGGCGTTTTCCAGGCGATTGATCAGACGCAGCAGGGTACTTTTTCCTGCACCGGAATGACCGATCAAGCCGAAAACCTGCCCGTTCTCAATCGTCAGACTGGTCGGATGCAGAGCGGGGATTTCCTTACCGGCGATGCGGTAGGTTTTATGGACGTTTTGAAACTCGATCACGTAGCGAACCTTGTGGGGCGCGTTAGAAAAGGATCAGCGGTTAGCCGGGCGCGCATTTTAGCCTGTCCGTATAGAGGTTCTTAGCATTTATTTCGCATTTGTCCTGTCATTTGGAAATAACGCGATCAAAGGTCAGAAAAAAGGAACGGCTGAAGAGGCTCACTCCAGCGATTGGTCGGCATCGGGTTTGGGAGAGGTATGCGAAGGCCAAGGCGATTTCGGCCTGAGCATTTTTATTGCCAGAAAGGATGCCTTCGCGGGCTTGCCCGCGAAGCTTTTCAGGGTTTCCGAGGGCTAAGAACCATCTGCGCCGGAACACTGCGCAAAATCTGCCGCTCAAGCTTCAGATCAAACTCAGGATCGAGCTTCTTCACCCGTTTGGTCAGCAAGTTAGCCAGCCAAGGGTAATCATTGGTGCGTGGAGCCTGAATGCTCACGTCGCACTGAAAATTCACCACATCAGCGGCAATGGCATCCAGTTGGCGACGCAGTTTGCCCATATCGTTGATATTCAGCACGATCGTGGTGCTTTCAGCCGTCAGGTCGATAACCTTGGCTTTTGGCTTGGCTTCGGCAGCCTTGAGGGCGGCTTCGGCTTTTTCCAGCTCGGCCTTGCGCGCCTGGGCAATCGAGCCGTTGACTCCGCCGGTCAGTGCCGGAGCCTTGGGCATCAACGCGCGGGCACGGCTCAGGGCGGTCGCGGCGGCATCCACATCACCCTTTTGCAGCACGATCTGGCTGCGGCGCAGGTAGGCTTCGGCCAGTTGCCGCTGGTATTGCTCAAGGGAAGCATCGTTGGGCGATTCGGCCTGCAAGGCTGCCAATTGGTCCTCGGCGGTGGCCAGTTCATCGCTGGCGATGTTTTGCTCCAGCTGCACGATGGCCGTGGCCCGTGCGTCGGCGGCCTTGGTGGCTTCCGATGGCGTGCTTTGGCAGGCGCCCAGCAGCAAAGAAAATGCGACAAGGAGCAGATAACGGGAGGCGAACGACTTCATTCCTGCGACTCTCTATTTGCGCAAAAAACGAGCAAGTCTACACCCCTCGACGGGGCAGAACAAAACTCAGCAGAAACAGTGCGGCGGCTGCCACCACAATCGATGGGCCAGCGGGGGTGTCCTTGAACCAGGACAGTGCCAGCCCGCCACACACGGCGAGTATGCCCAGCAGGCTCGCGCCCAGTGCCATCTGCTCTGGCGAGCGGGCGTGACGTTGTGCCGCAGCCGCCGGGATGATCAGCAATGAAGTGATCAGCAACACGCCGACGATTTTCATCGCCACGGCAATTACTACGGCGATCAACAGCATCAGGGCCAGGCGCAATCCAGCCACCGGCAGGCCTTCGACCCGGGCCAGTTCTTCATGCACCGTGATCGCCAGCAATGGGCGCCACAACGCAACCAGCAAGACCAGTACCGCAGCACTACCGCCAAGAATCCAGGCCAGATCGGTCGGACTGATCGCCAGCAGGTCGCCGAACAGATAGGCCATCAGGTCGATCCGCACTTCGTGCATGAAGCTTAGTACCACCAGGCCCAGAGAGAGCGTGCTGGGTGCGAGAATTCCCAAAAGTGTGTCGGATGCCAGCGGCTGGCGTTGTTGCAATGTCACCAGCAACACTGCCAATAGCAAGCAGCCGACGGTGACGGCAACGGTCGGGCTGACATCCAGCAGGAAGCCCAGGGCCACACCGAGCAATGCCGCGTGGGACAGGGTGTCGCCAAAATAGGCCATGCGCCGCCAGACCACGAAAGACCCCAGCGGGCCTGCAACGACGGCCAGGGCCAGGCCTGCAAGCAGGGCGTAGAGCAGAAAATCAGCCATGCTTGCAGCTATCTCCGTGAACATGGGGTTTACCCGACGCGGGCGCCTTGACCACCGAGCCATGCAAGTCGTGGGCGTGGTCGTGGTGGTGGTGATAAATCGCCAGGCTTTGTGCGTTTTTTCCGAACAGCTCGACGAAAGCCGGATCGCCGCTGACCTGCTCGGGATGGCCGGAACAGCAGACGTGGCGATTAAGGCAAACCACCTGGTCCGTGGTGCTCATCACCAGATGCAAATCGTGGGAGACCATCAGCACGCCGCAACCGTGACGGTCGCGCAGGCGGGTGATCAGGCTGTACAACTCAGCCTGGCCGGCCACATCGACACCCTGCACCGGCTCGTCGAGCACCAGCAGTTCCGGCTCGCGCAACAAGGCCCGGGCCAGCAACACGCGCTGCATTTCGCCACCGGAAACGCTTTGCACCGGGCTGTCGATCACCTGTTCGGCACCGACTTCCTTGAGTGCCGCCAAGGCCATCGCACGGTCCACGCCCGGCACCAGGCGCAAGAATCGCAGGACCGATAGCGGGAGGGTTGGATCGACGTGAAGTTTTTGCGGCATGTAACCGACCCGCAGTTTCGGCTTGCGCCATACGCTGCCGCTGTCCGGTTTCAACAGGCCGAGCACGGCACGCACCAGTGTGGTCTTGCCGGCGCCGTTGGGGCCGATCAGGGTAACGATCTGCCCCGGTTCGACGCTCAGCTCGATGTTGTCCAGCACCGGTTGCCCGGCGAAGGTGACGGCAACCTGCTCAAGACGGATCAGCGCGTTGCTCATCAAGCCCCCTGGCAACCCGAGCAGAGACCGACCACTTCAACGGTCTGGCTTTCGACGATAAACCCGACATCCCTGGCGCTGGCGATGATCGCGTCGCTGATGGATTTTTGTTCGAGCTCGATGGCGGCGTGGCACCCACGGCAGATCAGGAACTGACCCTGGTGAGCATGTTCCGGGTGATTGCAGCCGATGAAGGCGTTGAGCGAGGAGATCCGATGGACCAGGCCGTTTTCCAGCAGGAAATCCAGCGCGCGGTACACCGTCGGCGGCGCGGCACGGCGACCGTCCTGCTCGCTGAGGACCGCGAGAATGTCGTAGGCACCCAGCGGCTTGTGGCTTTGCCACACCAGTTCCAGCACTCGCCGGCGCAACGCGGTCAGGCGCAGGCCTTGACGTGCGCACAGGGCATCGGCCTCGGACAAAGCGCTGTGAACGCAATGTGAGTGGTCGTGGGGACGGCTGGCGATCGGTGTTTTTAGCATGGGCGGCGACGAGTTTTGTGAGAGACGTTATTATGTTACCCGTTCTCGCCTCTTCGAGTGGTCATCGTGTCCCGACTTTTTTCTATCTTTGTCGCATTTACCGCAAGTTTTCTGCTGATCGGTTCGGCGCAGGCCGAGGTCAAGGTCCTTACCAGCATCAAGCCTCTGCAATTGATCGCCGCGGCGGTGCAGGACGGTGTGGCGATTCCCGAGGTCTTGCTGCCACCTGGAGCATCGCCGCATAACTATGCGTTGCGCCCTTCCGACGTGCGCAAGGTGCAATCGGTGGACCTGCTGTACTGGATCGGCCCGGACATGGAAGGTTTCCTGCCGCGGGTGCTCAATGGTCGTACGTTGCCCAGCGTCGCCGTGCAGGATTTGCCGGGCATGAAACTGCGCCGCTTTGCCGAAGATAGCCACTCCCACGCTGAAGAAGCCGACGAACATGACCACGATCACCGCCCGGGCAGCCTGGATGCGCACCTGTGGCTGTCGCCGGTTAACGCCCGGGTCATCGCTACGAAAATGGCGGCCGACCTGAGTGCCACCGATCCTGACAATGCTGCGCGCTATCAGAGCAATCTGAAAGCCTTCGACGAGCGCCTTGATGCACTGGATACGCGCCTGAAGAAACGCCTGGCCGATGTTCAGGGCAAGCCCTACTTCGTGTTCCACGAAGCTTTCGACTACTTCGAGGACGCCTACGGCCTCAAGCACGTGGGTGTGTTCAGCGTCGCGGCCGAAGTGCAACCCGGTGCCCAGCATGTCGCGGCGATGCGCGCGCGATTGCAGGAAGTCGGCAAGACCTGCGTGTTCAGCGAACCGCCTCTGCGGCCGCGCCTGGCGGAAACCCTGGTGGCGGGTTTGCCGGTGAAACTGGCTGAACTGGATGCGCTGGGCGGGTATACGCCGGCGACTGCCCTAGGCTATGAGCAGGTGTTGGAGAAGCTGGGGAATGATTTGGCAGGGTGTCTGGAGTCGTTATAAACCCATAAAAAGATCGCAGCCTTCGGCAGCTCCTACCGCGGTCCGTAGGAGCTGTCGAAGGCTGCGATCTTTTGCTTTAAAGGGCGAAAGGCAACGGCGTATTGACCGTCTGCCGCTGCGCCAGGCGCAACTGGAACTCCATCGGATCGTGAATCAACACATCCTGTCCGGCGAACGACTCCGCGGCGATCAAGCGTGACAACCAGAACCGTACGCAAGCCACCCGCAGCATGGTCGGCCACAACTCGGCTTCGGCAGCGGTGAACGGTCGCAGGGCTGCATAAGCGCCCAGCAAGGCCCGCGCTCGCGGTCCATCGATCACGCCATCGTCGTCGGAGCACCAGTCGTTCAAGGCAATCGCCACGTCGTAGAGCATCGGCCCGGAGCAGGCGTTGTAGAAATCGATCAGCCCGGTCAGGTGCGTGCCTTCGAACATCGCGTTATCGCGGAACAGGTCGGCGTGAATGTTCGCCCGCGGCAGTGCCAGGATTTTTTCTTTCTGCCGGGTGATTTCTTCCAGCGCCCGTTGCAGCAGGTCTTTCTGCTCGGCACCGAGATGCGACAGGGACTGCGTGCCCTCTTCCAGCATCCAGTCCAGGCCGCGATCGGTTTTGCGCTTGATCATATTGGCCTGGGTCGCCAGGTGCAGATGGCCGAGCAATTCACCGACCTGTGTGCAATGTTGCGCGTTGGCTTGCTTGATGTGCTTGCCGGCCAGGCGCGGTTGCAGCAACGCAGGCTTGCCCGCCAGTTCGCGCAAGGCCACGCCGTCTGTGGTGCGCAGGGCGTAAGGTACCGGCAGGTTGGCGCCGTGCAGCACGTCGAGCAGTTCGATGAAGAACGGCATTTCCTGAACCGGACCGCGCTCGATCAGGGTCAGGACAAATTCGCCCTGCTCCAGGCTGATAAAGAAATTGGTGTTTTCGCTACCGGCGGCAATCCCCTGGAAATCAAGCAGGCGGCCGAGGCCATAAGGGGCGAGAAAAGCTTCCAGCTCGGGCCGAGCCAGGGGGGTGAACACAGACATGTTTAAACTGCCAGTACGGGCGCCGCTCGTGAGCCAGCGCCAATTGAAATTAGGAAACTATTTCCACTCAAAGATCTTCCACGCCGGAATCAGCATATCCGGGTAATCCGAGCGGATGTAGTTTGCATCTGTACCGTCCGCACGCACCAGAAAGTATGGCTTTCCGCCCTTGGGCGTGACTTTGATGGCATACAGAAAACCGTTTTGACGGTACTCCTGAATGACTTTATCCCCTTCCGTGTGGATCGTGACTTCCGGCTCGGGTGTCGGCGCATCGTCCGCCGCCATGACGGCCAATGGTGCGATTGCAAACAAGCCAGCCAGCAACAGGCGATTTAGTGTGCGCATGATAACCTTGTCCCTTTGTCGTCAACGGTCCCGCTATTCTAGCGCCGGACCCGCCGAAAAGGTTGATCCTGCTCATGAGCCAAGCCCCCCTCGTCCTGGTGGACGGTTCTTCTTACCTGTACCGCGCCTTTCACGCGTTGCCGCCGCTGACCACGTCCAAAGGCCTGCCGACCGGCGCGGTCAAGGGCGTCTTGAACATGCTCAAGAGCCTGCGCAAGCAATATCCGAATAGTCCGTTCGCTGTGGTGTTCGACGCCAAAGGTGGGACTTTTCGCGATGACATGTACGCCGAATACAAGGCCAACCGTCCGAGCATGCCTGACGACATGCGCGTGCAGATCGAGCCGCTGCACCAGAGCGTGATCGCCCTGGGCTTCCCGCTGCTGTGCGTCGAAGGCGTCGAGGCCGATGACGTGATCGGTACTCTGGCCCGAAGCAGCGCGGCGGCGGATCGTCCGGTGATCATCTCCACCGGTGACAAGGATATGGCGCAATTGGTCGACGGTCACATTACCTTGGTCAACACCATGACCGGTAGCAGCATGGACGTGGAGGGCGTGAAGGAGAAATTCGGCGTCGCTCCGGAGCAGATCATCGATTATCTGGCGCTCATGGGCGATTCGTCCGACAACATTCCGGGCGTTCCGGGCATCGGTCCGAAGACGGCTTCGGGCCTGCTGGTTGGTGTGAACGGCGGCCTGACCGAACTCTATGCGCAACTCGACATCGTGCCGACCCTGCCGATTCGCGGCGCCAAGACCCTGCCAGCCAAGCTCGAAGAGCACAAGGAGATGGCCTTCCTCTCCTATCAACTGGCGACCATCAAGGTCGACGTGCCGCTGGACGTTGGACTCGACGACTTGCAAATGGGTCCTGAAGATCCGGCCAAACTCTACGAGCTGTACACCCTGCTGGAATTCAAGAGCTGGCTGAACGACCTTGATCGCGACGCCAAACGCCTGGAACTGAGTGCTGCCGCCGAGCCTGCACCGGCCGCGGATCTGTTCAGCGAACCAGAGGCCGAAGCACCGGTTGCCGCTGCTGAAGCCGCCTATGAAACCATCCTCGATCAGGCGCGGTTCGATGCCTGGCTGGAAAAGCTGAACAACGCCAAGCTGTTTGCCTTCGACACCGAAACCACCGGCATCGATGCGCAGCAGGCACGACTGGTGGGCCTGTCATTCGCGGTTCAGGCCAACGAAGCGGCCTACATCCCGTTGACCCATTCCTACATCGGCGTGCCGCAACAGCTGGACCGCGACACTGTTCTGCGTGCGCTCAAGCCGATTCTGGAGGACCCGAGCAAACTCAAGGTCGGCCAGCACGCCAAGTTCGACATGAACATCCTGGCCAACTGCGCCATCGGCGGCGATCAGGACAATGGCATTACCGTGCGGGGCATCGCCTTCGACACCATGCTTGAGTCCTACGTGCTCAACTCCACGGCCACCCGCCATGACATGGACAGCCTGGCGCAGAAGTATCTGGACCACACCACGGTAAGTTTCCAGGACATCGCCGGTAAAGGCGTGAAGCAGCTGACGTTCGATCAGATCGCCCTGGAGCAGGCCGGGCCTTACGCCGCCGAAGATGCGGATATCACCTTGCGTCTGCACCAGACCCTGTTCGAAAAGCTCTCGGCCATTCCGAGCCTGGCCAGCGTGCTGACCGACATCGAAATCCCGTTGGTGCCGGTGCTGGCGCGAATCGAGCGTCAGGGCGCATTCGTCGATGCCGCCTTGCTGGGCGTGCAAAGCATCGAACTGGGCGACAAGATGGTGGCGCTGGAGCGTGAAGCCTTCGAGATTGCCGGCGAGGAGTTCAACCTCGGTTCGCCCAAGCAACTGGGCGTGATCCTTTACGAGAAGCTCGGCCTGCCGGTATTGAAGAAAACCGCCAAGGGCCAGCCGTCCACCGCCGAAGAAGTGCTGGCCAAACTGGCAGAAGACGACTATCGATTGCCGAAAGTGCTCATGGAATACCGCTCCATGAGCAAGCTGAAAAGCACCTACACTGACCGTCTGCCGGAGCAGATCAACCCACGTACCGGGCGGATCCATACCTCGTATCATCAGGCGGTGGCGTCCACCGGGCGGCTGTCCTCCAGCGACCCGAACCTGCAGAACATCCCGGTGCGCACCGCCGAAGGGCGTCGCATTCGCCAGGCCTTCGTGGCCCCGGCAGGTTACAAGCTGCTGGCGGCGGACTATTCGCAGATCGAACTGCGGATCATGGCGCACCTTTCCCGGGACGAAGGGCTGATGAACGCCTTCCGCCACAATCTGGACGTGCACACCGCGACCGCCGCCGAAGTGTTCAAGGTCGAACTGGCCGACGTGACCTCCAACCAGCGCCGCAGCGCCAAGGCGATCAACTTCGGCCTGATCTACGGCATGGGCGCGCAGAAGCTCGGCAAGGACATCGGCGTCGACACCAAGACCGCCAAGGCCTACATCGATACCTATTTCGCCCGATACCCCGGCGTTCGCCAGTACATGGACCGCACGCGTGCCCAGGCCGCCGAGCAAGGTTATGTCGAGACGTTCTTCGGCCGACGCCTGTACCTGCCGGACATCAACTCCAACAAGCCGCAAGAGCGCGCCGCCGCCGAACGCACGGCGATCAACGCGCCGATGCAAGGCACTGCGGCGGACATCATCAAGAAAGCCATGGTCGCGGTGGATAACTGGCTGACCGCGTCTGGCCTCGACGCCAAAGTCATTTTGCAGGTGCACGATGAACTGGTGCTTGAGGTGCGTGAAGACCTGATCGACCAGGTTCGCGATGAAATTCGCGTGCACATGAGCGAGGCCGCGAAACTGGATGTCCCGTTGCTGGTCGAAGTGGGTGTCGGAAATAACTGGGATGAGGCTCACTGAGCCTTCTTGTAGGAGCGAGCTTGCTCCGGGCGGCGTTCCGACGATGGAGTGTCAGGCACATCGATTTCGACTGAAATTCCATCGCGAGCAGGCTCGCTCCTACAGAAAATTGTCGTGTTCTGCTGCGGCATAGTGCCGCGGCAGAAGGGCGTGAACCACTTAGTCCGGAAAATTATCAGAGTTATTCCAAAGCTATTTGAAAAAAATCTGAACTAATCTTGCGAACCACCACTCAGAGTTACTGAATGGCTGGTGAAGCCCTTCGATGCTCCTATGTTGTGTTAAGTGTTGGCAGATATCTGGACCCCGCCCTAGCGGTCTAGAGCTTGAACCCCGGAACTTCTCCCTCCCCATATGAAGCCCGGGGTTTTTTTTGCCTGCAGAAAACTGCCTGGGGCGCCCCAGGCAACCTTCGCTGCTTACTGGGCTTCTACTTCGGCACCCTTGTCCGCCAGTTCCATCCATCCAGCCAGTACGGTGTAGGCATCTTCCAGGCCCATGCGTTTCGGGGCCGAAAACAGCTGAATCGTCACGAGATCACCCCAGCCCTTGCGGATTTCCGCCTGAACCTTGAGCAGCGTGTTCTTGGCCGCGCCATAGGTCAGCTTGTCTGCTTTGGTCAGCAGAATGTGCATCGGCATGCCGGCAGCCACGGCCCAGTCGAGCATCAGCAGGTCGAAATCGGTCATCGGATGGCGGATGTCCATCATCAGGATCAGACCTTTCAAACTCTCGCGACCACCCAGATATGCCTCCAGGTGACGCTGCCAGTGTTGCTTGAGCGGGATCGGTACTTTTGCATAACCGTAGCCCGGCAGGTCGACCAGGCGGCGTTCATCGTCTAGCTTGAAGAAGTTCAACAGCTGTGTGCGCCCCGGGGTTTTCGAGGTGCGCGCCAGGCTGGCATGGGTCAGGGTGTTCAAGGCACTCGACTTGCCGGCGTTGGAACGCCCGGCGAAGGCGACTTCGAAGCCCTCGTCATCCGGACATTGGTCGACTTTGGCGGCGCTGAGCATGAAGGTGGACTGTTGGCACAGACCGAGGATGGGATTCTTGAGTTGCATGGGATTTCCGATGTGGGCGGCGCCAGGAATGGGTGCGGCAAGCAGTGTCGCTTCCGTTTCAGTGACGCCAGTATATAATGCCGCAGATTTTGTGTGCGCTTTGTCCCAGCGTAGGATGAAGTTCACGAGAGCGACAAACCTTGATTGCGCACTAGAACGCAGCTCGCTCTCAACCCTGAAAAGGTCGTTTTATGACGAAATGGCTGCTAGCTGCCGGTGTCTTGATGCCGCTTTACAGCGCTCAGGCTACACAGGATCCGGAAGCTGTGTACAACCGTGTTTGTGGTGCCTGTCATTCCGGCCAACTCCCCATGGCGCCGAAAAAAGGCGATCAGGAAGCTTGGACGCCGAGGTTGGCGAAAGGTATGGAGACGCTGGTGCAACACGTGACCCAGGGTTTCAAGGCGATGCCGCCGCGTGGTTTGTGCATGGACTGCAGTGCCGAGGATTACCAAGCCACCATCCTTTGGATGAGCGAGTAAGCCCGGTCCATAACTCTTAACCCTTAGCCGTAGTTGGATTAGCTGATGAAGAAATTGATCGTGAGTCTGCTGTTGACCGTGGGCATCTCCGGCATGGCCCATGCTGCAGGTGAGGCAGTACAACCGGGTGATGCAAAAGCCGGCCAGGCCAAAGCCGCCGTATGTGGCGCCTGCCACGGCCCGGATGGCAACAGCATGGCGCCAAATTTTCCAAAACTGGCGGGTCAGGGTGAACGCTACCTGACCAAGCAATTGCACGACATCAAGTCGGGCAAGCGCACCGTTCTGGAAATGACCGGTCTGCTGACCAACCTGAGCGATCAGGACCTGGCGGACATCGCCGCCTACTTCGCCAGCCAGAAAGGCAGCGTCGGCGCCGCCGATCCGAAAGTCGTCGCTCGCGGTGAAGCCCTGTTCCGTGGTGGTGACCTGGCCAAGGGGATGCCAGCCTGCACCGGGTGCCATTCGCCAAATGGCGCAGGTAACGCGGCTGCCGGTTTCCCGCACCTCGGCGGCCAGCACGCTCAATACATCGGCAAGCAGCTGACCGACTTCCGCAAGGAAGAAGGCGGCCGCAACAACGACGGCGATGCCAAAACCATGCAGACCATTGCCAAGAAGCTGAGCGACGAAGACATCGCTGCGGTGTCCAGCTACATTCAAGGCCTGCACTGAGGCCGGCGGATCGGGTGTTGAACAGGGTGCTTATCGCCTGCAACGTTAACGCTCGATTAATCCGTGACAGCAAGTATAAAAAGGGTGGCCTTGGCCGCCCTTTTTTGTGGCCGCTGCCGTTACACTACAGAACTCAAGCCCGTCAGGATCTGTCTGAAAACAGTCGCGCGAGGCGATAAAATTTGTCCAGGAGTGAAGCATGCGTAATCTGATCATCAGCGCCGTTTTTGCCGCTGCCAGCCTGTTCGGCATGACCGCCCAGGCTGCTGAAGCCCCCGCCGCACCTTATGTGGAACTGAGCAATCCGGTTCCGGTCGCTGTGCCTGGCAAGATCGAAGTGGTAGAGCTGTTCTGGTACGGCTGCCCGCATTGTTACGCCTTCGAGCCGGTGATCAATCCGTGGGTCGAGAAGCTGCCGACGGACGTGAATTTCGTACGCATTCCAGCCATGTTCGGTGGCCCGTGGGATGCTCACGGTCAGATGTTCCTGACCCTTGAAGCCATGGGGGTCGAGCACAACGTTCATGCCGCGGTGTTCAATGCGATTCAGAAAGAACACAAGAAACTGACCGACAAGGATGACATGGCCGACTTCCTCGCTACCCAAGGCGTGGACAAGGACAAGTTCCTCGCGACCTTCGACTCTTTCGCTATCAAAGGTCAGATCGTCAAGGCGCGTGAACTGGCCAAGAAGTATGAAATCACCGGCGTTCCAACCATGATCGTCAACGGCAAGTACCGGTTTGACGTGGGTTCTGCCGGCGGTGCTGAACAGGCCCTGCAACTGGCCGACAAACTGATCGACAAAGAGCGGGCGGCTAACAAGGCTGCCGCCAACTAAGGGCAGTCACTGCCATGCGCCGATGGGGTACTGAACGTGTCGTTGGCCGGCATGATCCGCGGGTCAACGAGCATCATCTGGAGTCCACGGGCCTGCCCGTAGACAGTCGTCTGCGCTTGCTCAGCTTCAATATCCAGGTCGGCATCAGTACCGAGCGTTATCGGCATTACCTGACCCGGGGCTGGCAGCATCTGCTGCCGCACACCGGGCGTGCCGACAATCTGCAGAAAATCGGCAATCTGCTGGGCGATTTCGATCTGGTCGCCTTGCAGGAAGCCGATGGCGGCAGCCTGCGGTCAGGCTACGTCAATCAAGTCGAACACCTGGCCCAGCTCGGCGCCTTCCCCTACTGGTATCAACAACTCAATCGCAACCTTGGTCGCCTGGCCCAGCACAGCAATGGCGTGCTCAGTCGATTGCGTCCGTGGGCCATTGAAGATCATCCGTTGCCGGGGCCAAAAGGTCGCGGAGCCATTCTGGTACGGTTCGGCGAAGGCCCGGAAGCGCTGGTGGTGGTCATGATGCACCTGGCCTTGGGTGCCCGGGCGCGCAGCCTGCAACTGGCCTACATCCGCGATCTGATTGGCGATTACAAACACCAGGTACTGATGGGCGACATGAATACCCATGCCAGTGACCTGCTGCAAAACTCTGCGTTGCGCGATCTCGGCCTGCTTGCGCCACAACTGGAAGCGACGTTTCCCAGCTGGCGCCCGCAGCGCTGCCTGGACCATATCCTGCTGAGCCCGAGCCTGACCCTGGAAAAGGTCGAGGTGCTGGCACAGCCCATTTCCGATCACCTGCCGGTCGCGGTAGAGATTCGTCTGCCGGGTTCGCTCACGGCCGATGCATTGCCCGCGTTGAGTCCTGCCCTTCGCGGATCCCATGAATGAGCGACGAAACACAGCGCTGGAAAGAGAAATACCTCAAAAGCATTGAACAACAGGAAAAGCTCGAACGTCGCTGGGACGCGCGGCTCGACTTGCTGCGCCGTGGACTGGTGCGCAGCACCCTGGCGGCGGAAGGCACTGACCGCGCCGTTGACCAGTGCATGAAGGAAATGCGCGAGGTCGTGCGTACCGACGATATGGACGCCGGCCTGGCCGCGCTGATTCCACGCCTGGAAAAAGCCGTGCTCGACTCCGAGCAGCGTCGGGAAACCCGGATCAACCAGACCAGTGCCGCCCTGACTGCGCTGGTCACTCAACTGCAAACATTGCCGCTGCCACGGGATGTGAGCCGGCCACTCAAGAGTTTCGCCAAGCAACTGGAGGCGCGGGTCAGTCAGGCACGTGAGATACCGTTGTTGCTCAGCGAACTGAGTGGCTTGCAAGGCAAGGCCCTGAGCCAGCTGGAGACCCCGACGGAACCCGATCGGCCGGGCTTGCTGCAGCGGTTGTTCGGCGGTCGTGAAGCGCAGGAGACGGCGGCCTCGACGGCTACTTCTCCTGCGCTGGCTGCCCCTGTAGCCGAGAGCCCTGTGGCGATTATCGAGTCGGCCCCGGTCGTGATTGAGCCAGCAATCTGCGAGGTACCCGCTGTTGAGCGAGCTGAGGACGAGTCCGTGCCGACTGAGCCAGCCGTGGCTTTTGCACCTCCGGCTGCGGAGCCTCAACCATCCAGTGCAGCCTCGACAGAAATCGAATCGGCCGAGCAACCAGCTCCGGAAACCATTGCGACACCTCCTGAGCCGCAAGCGAACCCCGACGAGCTGACCGCGCAAGCATCGACGGATAATGTGCCCGTACCTCCGATTCCGACGGAGGACGTGGTCGCCACCGATCAGGCGCCATCCGAACACGACATTCTCTACGCACTCCCGGACTCCCCCGAGCCCTCCTACAGTTCGGTGGCCAGTCACATCGAGGACACGCTGCTAGGGCTGCTCGACGACCTGACATTGCCCGAACGTTATCGCCCGCAAGCCGAATCCATGCGCGATCGTCTGAAAAACGGTTTGAACTGGTACGAATTGCTGCCGATCCTCGACGACTTCGCCACGTTGATGCTGGCCATTACCGACAGCGGCCAGCATGAGTTCGAAGCCTATCTACAACGATTGAACGAGCGCCTCGAATCGTTCCAGAGCAACTTGCAGGCCGCCACCGCAGGGCACGCCGACAACCGTTCGGCTGCGCGGCAGATGGACACGCAGATCCGCGAACAGGTCGATGGCTTGCAAAGCAGCATGCAGGAAGCCGCGGACCTGGAAGATCTCAAGCACGTCCTGGAAAACCATCTCGAAGGCTTGCTGGGCACCATGGACCAGCACCAGAAACAGCGCGATGAGCGCGAGCAAGAGGTCGCTGTGCGCTTGCATAGCCTGGCCGAGCGGGTCGCCCATATGGAGCAGGAGGCCCAAGGTTACCGTGAGCACCTTGAAGAGCAGCGTCAGAAGGCATTGGTCGACCCGTTGACCGATCTGCCCAACCGCGCGGCCTGGAGCGAGCGCCTGGACCATGAAGTCACACAATGGCAGCAACATGGCAACACGTTGCTGCTGGCCATGCTGGACCTCGATCATTTCAAGCGTATCAATGATAACTACGGGCACCTGGCCGGTGACAAAGTGCTGAAAATCATCGCCAGCGTGTTGCGCAAGCGTCTGCGCGGGACGGATTTCATTGCGCGGTTTGGCGGCGAAGAGTTTGTGCTGTTAATGCCATCCACGGTGCCGGCGGCGGGGCTGAAGTTGCTGGAAAGCTTGCGTGCCTCGATTGAGGCCTGTCCGTTCCACTTCAAGGGAGAGCCGGTGACCATCACCGTGTCTATCGGAATGACGGCGTTCAGGCAGGGTGAGCATGGCGATCAAGCGCTTAAAAGAGCCGACCAGGCGCTGTATCGCGCAAAAAATGCCGGGCGCAACCGCGTGGAGCCGGGCTGATCGTCAATTGTTCCATTTTGTTTGATTGCCGTCCGCCCGCCAGGCATTACGTTACACTGTTGCATTATTGTCTTATGTGTACTGCCTTCGCCATGAAATATTTTGCTCTGATCGCGTCACTGATTCTGCTGGCCGGCTGCGCCAGCGGTCCCCGTTTTGACACCAGCCACCCTTCAGCCAATTACGACAGCCGTGTGCAGTTCGTGGTGGTGCATTACACCAACGCCTCGCTGGAGCGTTCGTTGCAATTGCTGACCCACGGTGAAGTCAGCAGCCATTACCTGATCGGCGACGACAAGGGCGCCACCATCTACAAACTGATGGATGAAAATGTGCGGGCCTGGCACGCCGGGGAGAGCGAGTGGAATGGCCGGACCTGGCTGAATTCCAGTTCCATCGGTATCGAAATCGTCAACCCGGGCTTCAAGGACACCCCGACCGGACGCGTGTGGTACCCCTACACCGAAGATCAGGTCCAGTCCTTGATCGTATTGCTAAAGGACATCAGCAAGCGTCAGGGTATAAGGCCTCGCGACATTATTGGTCACAGCGATATTGCACCGTTGCGCAAACTCGACCCGGGGCCGCTGTTCCCCTGGAAGCGCCTTGCTGCCGAAGGCCTGGGCATCTGGCCGAACGAACAGTCGGTGGCGCGCCAGCAAATGCAGTTCGCCGAACAATTGCCGAGCATCAGCTGGTTTCAGGCGCAATTGGCCCGCCTGGGTTATACCTCGCCACAAACCGGCGAGCTCGATGTCGCGACACGGCATGTGATAGCGGCATTCCAGATGCATTTCCGCCCGGCGCGCTTCGATGGCACTCCGGATGCGCAAACTGCAGCGCTACTTTTGGTGTTGAATCAGACAAAATAATGACGCCCGCCCGACGGTCAGGGCTTTTTTCCAATCAGCAGCTATAACTCATTGGTAATCCGTCGGATATTACACAATGCCTGCTGCTCGAGAGACCTTCCATAGTTGGTTCCATCGCCCCTGGTTTTTGGGGCTGCTGTCTGCTGTCTTGAGCGCAACGTTATTGATGGCCGGCAGCCTGTTCGTCGCCATACACCAGGTCGAGCAAAACGAAAGCGAAGAAATGAATGCTCAGGGGGAGCGCTTCCTCGCCCGCCTGGAACAGCTCTTCGGGCAACTGCGTGAAAGCCTTGACGATCTTGAAGCGCAACCGTTGCGCGGCTGCGATGCTGAAATGATCGCGACCTTGCAACAGGTTACGTTCAATTATCGCTTCGTCTACGAAGCCGCCTACATGGACTCCTCGCGAATCTGCTCCAATCGCCCTCGCCAGGAAGGGCTGTCGCTGAGTCGATCGCCAGACATAAAAGGCCCGACTTACAGCTATTGGCTCAACACCACCACCGAACCCGATGAAAACCGCGCCGCGCTGATGCTCGGGCGCGGGAATTTCCGGGTCGCGACCTCTCGCGGTCATTTGACCGATATGGTCGACCTGTCACCGGGCAGCAGCCTGCTGGTAGTCCTGGACCATGGCGCGCGGGCGATTCCGGTGCTGGGTGCTTCTCAGATCTGGCCACCAGCCGAGGCCTGGCCACCGAAAAACCGTGATGCGCTGCAGATCACCCAGACACGCCTGATATACCGCATGCCCACCGACAACCCGGAGTATCAATTGGTGTTGATCAGCCCGCGTACCGGCATGCACATCCCGGCGGTCTGGTGGTGGCTGCTGCCGGCGAGCCTCGCGTTGGGTATATGCGTTGGGTTCCTGGTGTTTCTGCTGGTGCGCCAGCGGCAGTCGCTGGACGCCGAACTGACCGGCGCGATTCGCCGTGGCGAGTTGCAGGTGCTGTATCAACCGATCTTCGACCTCGATAGCCGCAACTGTGTCGGGGCCGAAGCGCTGCTACGCTGGCGCAGGCCGGACGGTACTCTGACCAGTCCCGACCTGTTCATCCCGATGGCGGAGAACACCGGGCAGATTCGCCAGATGACGGACTTCGTCCTGCAACGCCTGCTTGAGCAACTCGGCCAGTTGCTGCGTGCCAACCCGCAACTGTACATCTCGGTCAATCTCGCGGCGTGTGATGTGATGGTTCCGCGGATTGGTCAGGTGATGGCGCGGCTGCTGACCCTGCACCGTGTCGCTGCGCAGCAAATTGCCTTTGAGGTCACCGAGCGCGGGCTGGTCGATGTGGTGGTGGCCCGGGAAAACCTGCAAGCCTTGCGGGATGTCGGACACCAGGTGTTGATCGATGACTTCGGCACCGGCTATTGCAGCCTCGCCTATTTGCAAACCCTGCCGGTGGATTGCCTGAAAATCGACAAGGCGTTCATCGATGCATTGGGCCATGACGCCGCCAGCAGCGGTGTGGCCCCGCACATCATTCACATGGCCCAGTCGCTGCACCTGAAGGTGATTGCCGAAGGCATCGAACATGAGGCCCAGGCCGAATTCCTCAGCAGTGAAGGCGTGAAGTTCGGCCAGGGGTGGCTGTTCGCCCGCGCGCTGAGCTCCGTGCAGTTCATTGAATTGATAACCCGGGGCCGACGCCTGGCCGGCGCTGGCCGACGTCTGGATGACGAGGTGTGAAGGTGAGCTAAACGGTCAGCGCCATGTAGAACTGAGTACCTTGCCCCGGCCGGGAGTAGACGCCCATGCGCCCGCCATGCAATTGCACGATTTCCTTGCACAAGGCCAGGCCGAGCCCGGCCCCGCCCTTCTTGCGTCCGACCTGTACGAACGGCTCGAAGATCCGCCCCTGTTGACCGTAGGCGATGCCTTCGCCGTTGTCCTCGACACTGATGATGACCCGGTCGCCGTGGCGCCGGGCCTGCAGGCGTATCCGCCCGCCAGAGCCGGTGTGACGCAAGGCGTTGTCGAGCAAGTTGTCGAGTACCCGGTCCAGTTGTGGCTGGTCGGCCTGTAACCGCGGCAAAGGCCCCTGCACTTCCACCAGCAGACTGATTTCTTTCTCCTCGGCCGATGTGGCAAAGCGCGATTGAGCCTGTTCCAGCAATGCCTCGATGGCACACGGCGCCAGGGTGAGTTTCTGCAAGCCGTTCTGGTAACGGGAGAAATTCAGCAGGTCATTGATCAACTGCATCAGCCGCTGCATCTCTTCATTCACGGTATCGAGCAGATCGGCTTCCCGGGAATCCGGGGCAAAGTGAGCGCGCTCGCGGAACAATCCGAAAGCCATGTGCATGCCGGTGACCGGTGTGCGCAACTCATGGGAGGCGCGCAATACAAATTCGCTGCGTACCCGTTCGAAGGCACGCTGTTCCGTGACGTCATGCAGCACCATCACGGCACCGAGAATATGTCCCTGGGTATGGCTTACCGGGGTCAGGCTATAGGTCAGTAGTCGTGACTCGCCATCGACTTCGATGCTCAAGTCTTCCGGCGCCCGCTCCAGCGTGCTGCCGCGCAGTACCAGTTGTAGTTGCTCATCGAGTTCGGGGCGCTCCAGCGCCGTGCCCAACCCTAGACCCAGACGATCGGATTCCCAGCCCAACTGACGCTGGGCCACAGGGTTAAGGTGTTCCAGATGACCCTGACGGTCAATCATCAGCAGTCCGTCGTCAATGCTGTCGAGCACGGCCTGCAAACGCTGTTGACCGGCCAGCAGTTCATCGACGTTAGTGGCCTGATGCTCACGCAGCGCTTGGGCCATGATCCCGAAACGCCGGGACAGCTGGTTCAACTCCACCGCCGAAGAGATCGGCAGGGTGACATCGTAATTGCCCTGGCCGATATTGTCCGCCGCCTTGACCAAAGCCTCGATGGGCTCCCCGAAGCGCCGGGCGATGGCCTGCGCGGTCACGAAGCCGACGATCAGCACCGCCAGCCCCACCAGGCCAAGCAAACCGGCAATCAGCAGCGCCTGCTCCCGGGCCTGACGATCGGTATCGTTGATGTTATCCAGTGCGCGCTTGTGCTCGGCGATCAGGCCATTGCGTAGCGCGTTGAATTTTTCCATCAGGTTGCCGTGGCTGCCGAGCACATTCGACGGGGCCGGGGACGTTTCATAAGCCTGGATAAAGCGCTCATAGTCGGCCTTGGCTTTTCTGAAGCCGTACTCGCCTCCGGACTGCGCTGGCTCCTGGGCGATACCTTCCTCCAGCAGTTCGAAGTAATGCTGTTTCGAGGCGGCGAAAGCGGCGGATTCAGGTTTCTCGCTGAGCATGATGATCAGTTGATCATCCAGGGTCTGACGCAGCTTGAGCCCCAGGTCCAGAGTGACGAAGTTGTTGCGGGTGGGCACTTCCTGGCTGCCGGCCATCTGCATCACGCTGACCAGCCCGAGCAAGAGCCCGAGCAACGCGATGGTCATCAGTGCGGAGATGCTCAGGAACAGCCGGGTCCGCAATTTCATCGCCAGTTTCATCCGCTGCTGCTCACAAGTTGTACTGTTTGCGTTTGCGGTACAGCGTCGAGGCGTCGATGCCCAGGGTTTTCGCCGCTTGATCCAGGGTGTCGGCGGTGGTGAGGATCGCGCTGATGTGGGCCTTTTCCAGCTCCTCCAGGCTCAGTGCCGCACCGATGCGCGGTGCATTGTTGACCGGAGTTTCGGCCATACCCAGATGACTGATCTCGACCCGCTCCTGCGGACAGATGATGCTCGCCCGCTCGATTACGTTGCGTAGCTCACGGATGTTGCCCGGCCAGCGATAGCTCAGCAGCGCTTCCCGGGCTTCGTCGCTGAAGGCGCGCGCGGGACGGGCGTACTCCTTGACGAAGCGCGCCAGGAAACGGTCGGCCAGGTTGAGAATATCTTCGTGGCGTTCGCGTAGCGGTGGCAGGTGCAAGGTAATGACATTCAGGCGATAGAGCAGGTCTTCACGGAAACGACCGTCGCGGGCCATGTCCTCAAGATTGAGGTTGGTGGCCGCAAGGATGCGCACATCGGCACGACGGGTCACCGGATCACCGACGCGCTCATATTCTTTGTCTTGAATAAAACGCAGCAACTTCGGCTGCAATGTCAGGGGAAAGTCGCCGATCTCGTCGAGAAACAGCGTGCCGCCGTCCGCCTGGTTGACTCGCCCCAGGGTACTTTCGCTGGCACCGGTGAAGGCGCCACGGCTGTGGCCGAAAAGTTCGCTTTCCATGAGTTCAGCGTTCAGCGACGGGCAGTTGATCGTGACGCAGGATTTCTTCGCGCGTTTGCTCCAGCCGTGAATGGCTTGGGACAGCTCGCCCTTGCCGGTACCGGATTCACCAAGAATCAGGATATTGGCATCGGTCGTGGCAACCTGGCGGGCGGTTTCGAGTACCACTTTCATGGCCGGGCTGTGGGAGTCCAGGCCATCCTTGGATTTGCGCACTTCACCTTCCAGGGCCTCCAGTCGCGCCGACAGTTGCCGCACTTCCAGTTGCTTGGCGGTGGCCAGCCGCAATTGATCGGGGCTGCACGGTTTGACCAGATAGTCGGCGGCACCGGCCTGAATCGCATCCACTGCGGTGTCGACGGCTGAGTGCGCAGTGACGATCACCACCCGCATCCAGGGCGCCTGAATACGCATCTGGGCCAGCACATCGAGGCCGTTGTCTTCACCCAGACGCAAATCGAGGAAGCACAGGTCGAAGACCTGCCGCTGCAACAGGGCTTCTGCCTGCGCGGCGCTGGTAGCGGTGGCCACGCTGTAGCCTTCGTCTTCGAGGCAATAACGGAAAGTACGCAGGATGGCGGACTCATCATCCACCAGCAGAATGCGGCCTTGATGCTCAGTGGCTGATTCCATTTTCCTGCGCTCCTTAATAAATATCTTTATTTAGTCTCAGAGAAATCGGGCAAGTTGCATGATTGATTCTGAGCCATTCCTGTCATGGCAGGGTAGCTTTCATCCCAAGTATCGGTTAGCCACCTGATTTTGCGGGTCTTTGAATAGATGTCCGGTTTCTGACAGCGGCCAGCGTAAAATTCTGACATCCGCGCCCTCCTCCCAATTCAAAAAATTTACGCATTCCTTCAAACGAATCATGCAATACGCACGACCGCGCAAGTGGCATCGTGCAGGATGCGTGCGAAGTGATTTCTTTTATGATCATAAGATATTGAAATTAAAAGAAATTAAATCGAGTCAAGGCTGGCATGCGGGCTGCAATTGTCTGGTTAACCAGGGCATTCAAAAACAAACGCCCGCTATCGAATACCGACCCGAGAGGCAGGAGCTCCAAGATGAACCGTCAACGTGCCGCCCACCTGCACCTCTCGCCTGTGCAAATCGAGCAAGGACTGTTTGCTGTTCTGGCGCTGTTGATCACCCTGATCGGCGGCCAGCAGTTTCAGCGCTGGGAGCAGGGCCAGCAGCCTGAAACGCCACGTCTGTCGATTCAGCATCCGACCCAAACCCATTTCAGCGCGGTCAGCAGCGGTCAGGCCGATAGCACCCCGATGCGCATGATGGATGTCGACCAGGCCGGGCCTGTGGGTGAGATACGTCATCAGGAGCGTTGGGTGTTCTAGGCAAACTTCCGCGCATCCGATGCGCCGGGAAACGCAGCACCTCTAAACAGAGCGTAAGGAGAATCATCATGTTGAGCTGGGCAATCACATTCCTGATCATCGCCATCATCGCCGCTGTATTGGGCTTCGGTGGTATCGCGGGCACCGCCACGGGTATCGCCAAGATTCTGTTTGTCGTGTTCCTGGTGATGTTCATTGCCTCCTTCTTCTTTGGTCGTCGCGGTCGAGGCTGACATGAGAGGTTTGTTCAAGGCACTGGCAGCCGCCCTGTCGATGGAGCAAACGAAGAAAGATCCGAACGGGTATTGAAGTACGCACATGAGGGAGGCCACAGCGCCTCTTTCCACCTGCGTCGCCTGAGGAAGGCTGGCGCATGACCAAGGGGTCGGGACGTTCTGCCTGTTTCAGGGGTGGAGTGACCTACGGGTACAGCGAGTGCCTGCGCAAGGGCTGGGTCAGGAAAAGCTACTGCGCAAGTTCGCCGGACCGCCATGGTTCGACGGGCTTGCGAAGGGCTTGATCACGCAACACATTGAAATAGAGCGCTCGTCTCGGTTTCCTCACCGTTATCGCGTCCTTGTCCTGGTTACGTCGGAAAATACTTTTCCCGGTGTTTCACCAGCGACCGTATATCGAGAAAAACCACGTTTTTTTTGCCGCGATTTTTCGCTTCGTCCTGCGGGATTTTGCTGAAAAATCAATCCTCGGCCACCGCTCAAAAAACATTCAATCTGCTCTGTGATGACCGGTTCACGGCACTTATACCTGCCGAAATGTCGCATTCGAACCGGTTGGGACGCGTGTTTTACTAAAAAAACCTCATGCCGATTCGGCATAGGGTAGGCGTTTACGGCATTAGACGGCGCTCCCTTGCATCGGAATAGTTGCGCCTTTTTCGCCTGCCGGAGAGCCGTAAACACGCGTTCCGGGGCACCTTATACGGGGGCAGATGCACTAGACTTTTTCGCCATAAGCGTTCCAGTTCGCGCATCTCCCTGAGTCAAACAACAAGTAAGGGTAAAGATATGAAGAAGGCAAAGCTTAGCCTCGCCTGGCAGATCCTCATCGGTCTGGTATTGGGGATTGCAATCGGTGCGCTGCTCAACCATTTCAGTGCCGAAAAAGCCTGGTGGATCAGCAACGTCCTGCAACCGGCAGGCGATATCTTTATCCGTCTGATCAAGATGATCGTAATCCCGATCGTCATCTCCTCCCTGATTGTCGGCATTGCCGGCGTCGGTGACGCCAAGAAGCTGGGGCGTATCGGCTTCAAGACCATCATTTACTTCGAGATCGTCACCACCATCGCCATCGTGGTCGGTCTGCTGCTGGCCAACCTGTTCCATCCGGGGGCCGGCATCGACATGAGCACCCTGGGCACCGTGGACATTTCCAAGTACCAGGCGACGGCGGCCGAGGTTCGGCATGAACACGCGTTCGTCGAAACCATCCTCAACCTGATCCCGTCGAACATCTTTGCGGCCATGGTTCGCGGCGAAATGCTGCCGATCATCTTCTTCTCTGTATTGTTCGGTCTCGGTTTGTCGAGCCTGCAGGCGGACCTGCGCGAACCGCTGGTGAAGATGTTCCAGGGCGTATCGGAAAGCATGTTCAAGGTCACTCACATGATCATGAACTACGCCCCGATCGGCGTGTTCGCACTGATCGCGGTAACCGTGGCCAACTTCGGCTTCGCGTCGCTGATACCGCTGGCCAAACTGGTGATCCTGGTTTACGTCGCCATCGCCTTCTTCGCTTTCGTGGTCCTGGGCCTGATCGCTCGCCTGTTCGGCTTCTCGGTGATCAAGCTGATGCGCATCTTCAAGGATGAGCTGGTACTGGCCTACTCCACCGCCAGCTCCGAAACCGTGCTGCCGCGCGTGATCGAGAAGATGGAAGCCTACGGCGCGCCGAAAGCCATTTGCAGCTTCGTGGTGCCGACCGGTTACTCGTTCAACCTCGACGGTTCGACCCTGTACCAAAGCATCGCGGCGATCTTCATTGCCCAGCTGTATGGCATCGACCTGTCGATCAGCCAGCAACTGTTGCTGGTACTGACGCTGATGGTCACCTCCAAAGGCATCGCCGGCGTACCGGGCGTGTCCTTCGTGGTGCTGCTGGCTACCCTGGGCAGCGTCGGTATTCCTCTGGAAGGCCTGGCGTTCATCGCCGGTGTCGACCGCGTCATGGACATGGCCCGTACCGCACTGAACGTGATCGGCAACGCCCTGGCTGTTCTGGTTATCGCTCGTTGGGAAGGGATGTACGACGACGCCAAGGGCCAGCGCTACTGGAACTCCCTGCCGCACTGGCGCAGCAAGGAAAAACTGCCGGCAGGTGAAATTTCCAGCAACTGACACAAATCTCCTGTAGGAGCTGGCTTGCCAGCGAAGACGGCTTCGAGCCTTGCATCGCCAGCTATGACGCCTTCGCCGGCAAGCCGGCTCCTACATTGGTTATGTGGTGCGTATGTACAAACCCCGGAGAAATCCGGGGTTTGTCGTTTCTGGCCACCCCGCTATCATTCGCGGATCTTTTGGGGGATTTGACTGATGCTCAATGGCCTGTGGCTTGGCTTCTTCATCGTGGCAGCCGTATCGGCGCTGGCGCAGTGGCTGATCGGCGGTAATGCCGGGATTTTCGCGGCAATGGTGGAAAGCATTTTTGCCATGGCCAAGCTGTCGGTCGAAGTCATGGTGCTGCTGTTTGGCACCCTCACCCTCTGGCTGGGTTTTCTACGCATTGCCGAGAAAGCCGGGATCGTCGAATGGTTGGCCAAGGCTCTGGGGCCACTGTTTTTGCGCCTGATGCCTGAAGTCCCGCCTGGTCATCCGGCCATCGGCCTGATCACCCTGAACTTCGCCGCCAATGGCCTGGGCCTGGACAACGCCGCCACACCGATCGGCCTCAAGGCCATGAAGGCGCTGCAAGAACTCAATCCCAGCGCCACTGTCGCCAGCAACGCCCAGATCCTGTTCCTGGTGCTCAACGCCTCCTCGCTGACCCTGCTACCGGTGACGATCTTCATGTATCGCGCCCAGCAAGGCGCGCCTGACCCGACGCTGGTGTTTCTGCCGATCCTGCTGGCGACCAGTTGCTCGACCATTGTCGGCTTCCTGTCGGTGGCGTTCATGCAGCGCCTGCGCATCTGGGACCCGGTGGTGCTGGCCTACCTGATCCCCGGCGCCCTCGCCCTCGGTGGTTTCATGGCTTTGCTGGCGACCCTTTCAGCGACCGCACTGGCCGGCCTGTCGTCGATCCTCGGCAACGTGACGCTGTTTGGCCTGATCATGCTGTTTTTACTGATCGGCGCGCTGCGCAAAGTGAAGGTCTACGAGGCCTTCGTTGAAGGAGCCAAAGAGGGTTTCGACGTCGCCAAGAACTTGCTGCCCTATCTGGTGGCGATGCTCTGCGCAGTGGGCGTACTGCGTGCGTCCGGGGCGCTGGACTTCGGTCTGGATGGCATTCGCCATCTGGTGGAATGGGCCGGTTGGGACACGCGATTCGTCGATGCGTTGCCGACGGCGATGGTCAAACCCTTCTCGGGTAGCGCCGCCCGGGCGATGCTGATCGAAACCATGAAGACCTCGGGCGTCGACAGCTTCCCGGCGCTGGTGGCGGCGACGGTCCAGGGCAGCACCGAAACGACGTTCTATGTGCTGGCGGTGTACTTCGGCGCCGTGGGCATCCAGCGCGCACGACATGCAGTCGGTTGTGCATTGCTGGCGGAGCTTGCCGGGGTGCTGGGCGCGATCGGGGTTTGCTACTGGTTCTTTGGTTGATCGGCCTCGCCAGCCAATGCTTTCAGCGCGGCCTTACGCTCGTCCGCCGGCAAGGCGCCGAGCTTTTCCACGGCAGCGTAAAACTTGAGCCAGTCGCCATCCTCCTGATGGAACAGCGTGGCAAATGCCGGAACCCATTGGTCGTACAAACCAAATGGCAATAACCGGGCATTATTCATGGGGGCATAGATCCAGGTATCGTAGCGTTTGTCTGCGGCCCACTGATTGTCGCGCAATTGCCGGTATTCGCTGCGCAAGCGCTCGAACTCGGCAGCCTTTTGCTGGCGCATTTGTTCGGTTGGCAACGGCAAGGTGTAGAGTTTTTCCAGTCGGGTGCGGGTCTTGAGCACCAACACAGTGAACTGGTTGCGCTGACGCGCCTGCGCATTGTTATCCGGTGGCAGGAGGCGGTAGGCGCGCCATTGGCGAGTACCTTCCTGCTCGACGAAGGTGGCGAAGGATTCGTTGAACTCCGTGTCGTCCTTCACATAGAAACGCTGATGGGCCAGCTCGTGAAAGATCAGCGTGGCCAGTCGCTCATCCCCCCAGCCCATCATCGAACTGATGATCGGGTCGTTGAACCAGCCGAGTGTCGAATAGGCTTCGACACCACCAATCGACACGTCCATGCCCTGCAAGCGTTGCAAAGCTGCTTCGCCGCGGGCTGCACTCTGGCTGTAGTAACCGCGATAAGCCACGCAACCGGCGATGGGGAAGCAGTGGTTTACCGGTTTTAGGGAAAATTCCGGCGTGGCGAAGACATTCCAGACGACGAAGGGACGCCCAATGTCCGCGTACAAGCGGTAACTCGGGTTATCCGGCAGGTGCAATTGCTGGCTGGCGAACGTTCGGGCCTTTTGCGATTGCTCCAGGTGTGTACGCAGCTTTTGATCGCGCGCCGGGTCGGCAATCACGCTGGAAACCGGCTCCCTGGCCCGCAGCAACTGCAGTTGGCCGCTGGCCAGTTGGCTGTAATAGCTGGCGCTGGTGCAACCGTTGAGCAACAAAAACAACACACCCGGAAACAAAACGCGAAAAACGCGATCAAGTAACCCAAGGCTAGGAAGCGGCCTGATCACAATAATTCTTCCTTGGAGAGTCTTTCCACAAGACTATCCCGCCTGACTGGAGCTCCGCTATGCGCATGTTGATGCTGACAGGAGGCCTGCTGATGCTGGCCGGCTGTGCTTTTTTCGGACTACCCCGCCCTGATCCTGCGCAAGCCTGGATCGACCTGGAGTCGAAGCAAGAAGATACGAAGCTGCAAGCGCTGGAGGTCGATGACAAGGCCACCGACGATAAACGCTATTTCCAGGTCCAGCCCGGTAGCCATGAGTTGACGGTCCGCTACCAATTTTCGGTCCAGCCTACCAACATCGGCCCTGATGCCGAACCGTTGTGGCGCGATTGCCAGTTGAACGTGAAATTCAACGACTTCAACGCGGGCGAGCGTTATCGGCTACAGACGGGGAACATCGGCTTTCGGCCTTGGGCGAAACTCTACGATCAACAGCGAAAAGTGATTGGCCAAGGCACGCCTGCGGGCTGCCAACACTCCTGATCGGCGTTATGCTGAATGCATAACCCCTTGGGACATTCATCATGTACAGGTTGATGCTGTTGCTGGTTGCCAGCATTGTCGCTGGCTGTCAGAGCCCGATGCCGACGGCTAATCCAAAGATGGCCTGGGTCGATTTTTCCACGCCCTTCCCTAACGATAAATTGCTGATGGCCGAGCGTCTGGATAAACAGCGCTTGGCCGACGGGCGTTATTTTGAGGTTATGCCCGGCAGCCATGAACTGATCGTCCGCTTCGACTTCGAAGTACCTGGTGGCGGGGGCTTGAACATGATGGGCGGCCCTTCTGAACGCATATGTTACTTGACCATCAACTTCGATCATTTCGAAGCCGGCCAACGTTATGTGCTTGAAGGCCGCTCGATTGCCTTCATCCCTGAAGCCAGGCTATACAACGCCAAGCGGGAGATCGTTGCAGAAGATCGAGAGTCTTACTGCCTGATGTGAGTGGTCAGCGGTTGTTCTTCTGGTAGATGATTTTCTTGGTACCGTTTTCGCACGAGCCAACGACCATGTTCTGGTCGTGGACCTCGTCGTTGGTGACGATTTCAAGCGTGTAGGCGGTGACGCCACTGGCCTGGATCTTGGCTTCGATCTCGGCCTTGAGTTCTTCGCAGGGTTTCGGCGCTGCGAGGGCCGAAGCGGCCAGTGCGCAACAGATAACCGCCAAGGCAAAACGTTTCATGGTTTGAAGCTCCTTTGAGGCAGCACGCACAGTCGTGGGTTTTCGCTGCTGTCGTTTATTCGACCACAGTTTTAGCGGGCAAATCTGTCGCGACGCAAAAAAGATCGCAGACGCGAGCACTTTTTGCCGAATGATCCCGGCAGGTTGCTCAAGGCAGCGATCTCTTGTTCTCAACGAAAATCTAGCCGACCAATGTTGCCTCCAATCTGATCTTCGCATTCCGCACGTTGGACACCGGGCAGACCTGTCCGATCAATCCGCTTTTTTCGATGGATTTTTTACCGGGCTATTGAAACTCGGGTATATGCCCACATTGCATGAACACGCTTTTGGATTCGGCAGGTTTGCGTTCGCAAGAACAAACCTGCGCCCTCAATTGGAGAAGCAGGTTTATGAAACGACTGTCCGATATCAAGTTCTCGACCCTCGATCTGGTGCCGGTGCGCGAGAACGGCAGCGCGGCCCAGTCGCTGCGCAATTCGCTGGACCTGGCGCAGCACGTCGAGAAATTCGGTTACAACCGCTTCTGGGTGGCTGAGCACCACAACATGGACGGCATCGCCAGTTCCGCGACTTCGGTACTGCTCGGTTATCTGGCCGGTGGTACGTCGACCATTCGAGTCGGTTCGGGTGGGGTGATGTTGCCCAACCACGCGCCGTTGGTGATCGCCGAGCAGTTCGGCACCCTGGAAAGCCTTTATCCGGGCCGGATCGATCTGGGCCTGGGTCGCGCCCCCGGTTCCGACCAGATGACCGCACGTGCGCTGCGCCGCGAGCGCTCCGGCAGCGCCGACGATTTCCCGGAAGATGTGGCGGAGCTGGTGCGCTATCTCGGGCCGCGTACTCCGGACCAGCGCATCATCGCCATGCCGGGCACCGGGACCAATGTGCCGGTCTGGTTGTTGGGATCGAGCCTGTTCAGCGCTCAGCTGGCCGGTGAACGCGGTTTGCCCTATGCCTTCGCATCGCATTTCGCGCCGCGCTACATGCATGAAGCGATCCGGGTCTACCGCAATCACTTCAAGCCGTCAGCCGTTTTGGACAAACCCTACGTGATGCTCGGCGTGCCTTTAGTGGCAGCCGATACCGACGAGCAGGCCGATTACCTGGCGACTTCGGTGTTCCAGCGGATTCTCGCCCTGATGCGTGGCCAAAGCCTGGTACAGCGTCCACCGGTGAAGACCATGGACGGCCTGTGGCTGCCCCATGAGAAAGAGGCCGTGCACGATTTCCTTGGCCTGGCCATGATCGGCAGCCCCCAGAAAATCCGCGCCAAACTCGAGGTCCTGATCGAACAGACCCAGGCTGACGAGCTGATTTTCACCTGTGACCTGTACGAGCATTCGGATCGCGTGCATTCCTACGAGTTGCTGGCGCAGGTCATGCGAGGCTGATACTCAATCGACAGACATAAAAAAGCCGGCGCCAGGGCGTCGGCTTTTTCATTGAGACGGCGGGAATCGGCCTACTTTTTATAGACGATCACTTTGGCGCCTTCTTCGCATTTGCCAACTACTTTCCCGCCGGCAGCGGCACCTTTATCGACAATCTCCAGCGAATATCCGGAAACGCCCTTGGCATCAAGTTTCGCGGCGATTTCGGCTTTCAGCTCTTCGCATGGCTTGCCGCCCGCCAATGCGGTCCCTGCAAGGCTCAACAAACCTACCGCCAACATAAACTTCTTCATCTGTTGCATTCCCTGGTCGGATCATAGGGGTAACCAGCCGTCAGCCGGACGCGCTCATCGAGTGCTTTGCCATTCCCTATGGCATTCGGCTGGCGTGCAAGTTCAGAAGACTAGCCCAAAGTCAGCTGCTGGCAATCCGGAACCCGACTTTCAAGGTCACCTGAAAGTGCGCAGCCTTGCCGTCCCTGATGTGCCCACGGGTCTCGGTCACTTCAAACCATTCCATGTACTTGATGCTCTTGCTGGCTTCGGTCAGGGCGTTGTTGATTGCATCTTCGATACTGCTGGTGGACGAGCCAACCAGCTCGACTTTCTTGTAGGTGTGATGGTCAGACATGGCGTTCTCCTCGGCGTGTGAATTACAGCCTAGCAGTGATTTTTCCTATTTCTTCTGTTGGCCGTTCTGAGTGTGAAGTTCATATTTTCTGCACTTTCTTGAGCCCATGAAGTCCCAACCAACACACGCCACTCATCACCATTGCAGGAGAGCCACCATGGCCAACACCTCGTTACGCAAAGCCTCATTGCAAAGCATGGAAGCCGAGATCGAGAGTCTGCTCAAGTCTTTGGAAAGCCTGAAGGGCGACGCCTCGGACGAGTCGCGTAAAACCCTCAATACCCTGAAAAGCAACGCCGAAAATGCCTTGAAGCACTCGCGCCATCTGCTTGCCGATGCTTATGAGGAGGTCAAGGTCAAAACCCGCGAAACCGGGATTGCCACCCGGGACTACGCCCAGGAACACCCCTGGACAACAGCCGGTGTCGCCGTGGGCGCATTGGGCCTGCTGGCCGCTTATCTGTTGTGCAAGCGTGATTAATCCGCTCGACGCAGCTCGTTCTTGAGCCACTGCGCCAGTTGCCGGGCGCGCCCGTCCGCGGCGCGCTTGGGTAGCCACAACGCCAGTTGCGCCGGGGTTTCACTGAAGCCCCAAGGTGCAACCAGGCGGCCGGCCTTCAAGTCCTCCGTCACCAAAGGTTCGGGGGCAATCGCCACGCCCAGACCCGCGACGGCGGCTTCCAGCAAGTAATACAAATGTTCAAATCCCTGGCCGTACTTCAGCGCCCTGGCGTCGAGGCCCCGTGGTTGCGCCCAGTTCGGCCAGGCTTGCGGGCGTGAAGTGGTGTGCAGCAAGGGTTCGTTCAGCAGTGCGGTTTCCGGTGCTTGCTTGAGCCGTTCATAGCCGACGAACCGAGGGCTCATCACCGGACCGATACGTTCGCTGGCCAGCTCAAAAACCTGCATGTCCGCCGGCCAGGGTGGCTCGGCAAATACCAGCAAAGCATCCAGCCCCGGTCTTCGCGGATCCAGATCGCCTTCTCCGGCCGACAGGTGCAGGCGCAAGTCCGGCAGGTCGGCATTGAGCCGCCCCAGTCGCGGGATAAACCAGCGCGCCAGCAGGCTTCCCGAGCAACCGAGCACGAATGGCGCATCGGCTGTGCTTTGTGTGAGTTCGGCGCAAACGCTGCGCAGGCGCTCGAAGGCTTCGCTGCTGGCGTCACGCAGGCGTAACCCGGCATCTGTGAGTTTCAGGCCGCGTCCATCCTTGATGAACAGGCTAACGCCGAGGTGTTCTTCAAGCACCTTGAGTTGCCGACTGACGGCCCCATGGGTGACGTGCAACTGTTCGGCCGCCTGACTGACGCTGTTCAAGCGGGCAGTGGCTTCGAAGGCGCGAAGCGCGTTCAGCGGAGGAAGGTCATGGCTCATGTGATCTGTGAGTTTTCCTGACAGGTTGTGGCGATCTTATCGGTTTTCAGGCCGGGGCGTCAGGGGTAGAGTGAAGCCCACTATCTCTTTATGCATCACTTCACGCATTCAACTGGAGCGCCAAATGACCCAGACTAATCTGCGCAACGGCCCTGATGCCAACGGCCTGTTTGGCGCGTTCGGCGGCCGCTACGTTGCCGAAACCCTGATGCCGTTGATCCTCGACCTGGCCCGTGAATATGAGCTGGCCAAGGAAGACCCTGCATTCAAGGAGGAACTGGCCTACTTCCAGCGCGACTACGTCGGGCGTCCAAGCCCACTGTACTTCGCCGAGCGTCTGACCGAGTTCTGTGGCGGCGCGAAGATCTACCTCAAGCGCGAAGAGCTGAACCACACCGGCGCGCACAAGATCAACAACTGCATCGGCCAGATCCTGCTGGCGCGGCGTATGGGCAAGAAGCGCATCATCGCTGAGACCGGCGCCGGCATGCATGGTGTGGCCACTGCCACCGTCGCCGCGCGCTTCGGTCTGGATTGCGTGATCTACATGGGCACCACTGACATCGAACGTCAGCAGGCCAACGTGTTTCGCATGAAGCTTTTGGGTGCCGAAGTGATCCCGGTGGTGGCCGGCACCGGCACGCTGAAAGATGCGATGAACGAAGCCCTGCGTGACTGGGTGACCAACGTCGACAGCACCTTCTACCTGATCGGCACCGTGGCCGGTCCGCACCCTTACCCGGCAATGGTTCGCGACTTCCAGGCCGTAATCGGCAAGGAAACCCGTGAGCAACTGCAAGCCCAGGAAGGCCGTCTGCCAGATAGCCTGGTGGCGTGCATTGGCGGTGGTTCCAACGCCATGGGCCTGTTCCACCCGTTCCTCGACGACAAGAGCGTCGAGATCATCGGCGTTGAAGCTGCCGGTTACGGCATCGAGACCGGCAAGCATGCGGCCAGCCTGAACGGCGGCGTACCGGGTGTGTTGCACGGCAACCGCACCTTCCTGCTGCAGGACGACGATGGCCAGATCATCGACGCCCACTCGATCTCTGCCGGCCTCGACTACCCGGGCATCGGTCCGGAGCACGCCTGGTTGCACGACATTGGCCGCGTTCAGTACACCTCGGTGACCGATGACGAAGCCCTCGCCGCGTTCCACCAGTGCTGCCGCCTGGAAGGGATCATCCCTGCCCTGGAAAGCGCCCATGCCCTGGCTGAAGTGTTCAAGCGCGCACCGAGCCTGCCAAAGGATCACCTGATGGTGGTCAACCTGTCCGGCCGTGGCGATAAAGACATGCAGACCGTGATGCACCATATGGAACACTCTCAGAAACAGCAGTCCAAGCAGGAGAAACACTGATGAGCCGCCTGCAAACGCGTTTTGCCGAACTCAAGGAACAAAACCGTGCCGCCCTGGTGACCTTCGTGACCGCCGGCGACCCGGGCTACGACACGTCCCTGGCAATCCTCAAAGGCTTGCCAGCGGCGGGCGCCGACGTGATCGAGCTGGGCATGCCCTTCACCGACCCGATGGCTGACGGCCCGGCCATCCAGCTCGCCAACATCCGTGCGTTGGGTGCCAAGCAGAATCTGGCGAAAACCCTGCAAATGGTTCGCGAGTTCCGCCAGGACAACAACGAAACGCCGCTGGTGCTGATGGGGTATTTCAACCCGATCCACATGTACGGCGTACCGCGCTTCATTGCCGAAGCCAAAGAGGCCGGGGTTGATGGCCTGATCGTGGTCGATCTGCCGCCTGAACATAACAGTGAGCTGTGCGACCCGGCGCAGGCCGCGGGCCTGGATTTTATCCGCCTGACCACGCCAACTACCGACGATGTGCGCCTGCCGACCGTTCTTAACGGTAGCTCCGGCTTCGTCTACTACGTCTCGGTGGCCGGTGTGACCGGCGCCGGTGCCGCCACGCTGGAACACGTCGAGGAAGCGGTCGCCCGTCTGCGTCGCCATACCGACTTGCCGATCAGCATCGGTTTCGGTATCCGGACTCCGGAACAGGCGGCGTCCATCGCGCGTCTGGCCGACGGTGTTGTGGTGGGTTCAGCGTTGATCGATCACATCGCCAATGCCACCTCCCCGGAACAAGCCGTGGATGGCGTGCTGAGCCTGTGCTCTGCGTTGGCCGATGGCGTGCGTAAAGCCCGCGTCAGCTGAAGGCAAAGTTCCTGATACAGAGGAATTAGAGCCTCGCGGCACAGACTAAACAGCAAGACCGAGGGCTTCAGGACTGTGTTCTGAAGCCCTTTTTGCTGTGTGTGGCTAAACGCTGTAAACCTTTTGGGAGCAAGCACCCACAAGGTTGCGGTCTCAAGGCAGCTCTATCCCGCCCGACGCCTTGTGCAGTTTGCGCAGGTGCTCACCAATCTGCTTCACGTTGGCCTCGTTGGCGGCCATCTCGGCGGCACGGCTCGGCTCAAGCAATGCCCTCACTTCCTTGTCCAGATCCCCGGACAGGGCCAGGAGCTGCTTCTGGCGCTGGCTGCTTTCCGCTTCCAGATGCTCCCACTCGCTTGGTTGCGGCAAGCCATAACCGTTAGTGCCCAGCAGCTCCGCCGGCCGGCTGAGGAAACCACTGTTGGCGAGAATGTCCTTCAGCGTCTCGTTGGCCTTGTCCATGCCGCCATTCTTCAGCTCTCGGGCGCCCAGATAACGCTGCTTCACTTCATCCTGGGCCAGCAGCAATTGCTGACGGAAACTGGCCTGTTCCAATAGCAGCAACGCCGCGCTGGTGCGCAAATCGGCCTGCTCGAACCATTGCCGACGCTCCGCGGCTTTCAATTCGAGCCAGTCTTCGACGGTTTCCTGTTTGATCGGCAAGTGCTTTTTCAGGATCTCGAACATGGCCTGATAGCGCTCGCGGAAGGAGTCGAAACGATAACCCAGGCGCAAGGCTTCCCGCGGGTCGTCCAGCACGCTGGTGTCCGCCAGCCCGCGGCCTTTCAGCACTTCCAGCAAACCGTTGGGCATGATGTTGTCGAGTCCCACCAATTGCGGGTTATTGGTACCGCCACGCAGTAATTTCAGCTCTTCCACCGCGCAGTTGTTCGACAGGAAGAAGTAGTTGCCGTCATAGCTCCAGTGCATCTCGGCGGCACGTCCCACCACGTCTTCAATCTCGTTGCGCGACAGGTTCAGGGGTACGGAGGCCAGGCTGCGCAGTTCGGTCTTGGTGTATTCGTCAATGACCTGGGACAGCGGCAGGATAAACAGCCGCGACGGGTATTTACCGACCAGGCCATCCCAGCTCGACAGCTGTACGTCGCCGACGAAGGCGCGGTACGACAGCACCAGATGCTGGTCCAGGTCCAGTCGACAATCCGGTCCGCGTGGTCGGCCCGGCGCGCAGATCACCAGGCGTAACATGCTGTGGCCCCAGCGGCTGAACAGGTTCTGGTTAGCTTCGGCCAGCAGATAGTCAATGGCATACACCCGCTCCGGATCGACCTGGCCCAAAGGTGTCCTGGCGAAGTCGTTGCCGGCATTGAGGAAAGCGAAGGTTTTATTGCAGGTGTTTTTGGTAGCGGGCGCCCAACCGAAATGTTCCTTGTAGTAGCGGTACAGTGCGGGTCGGCGGCAGGCGTAGCTCGGGTCGAGGAGGAAATACTCCATGTTGACCGCGACGAATTCCTTTGGACTGCTGGTCTCGTAGATGTCCGGACTGCGGGCAATCTGGCGGTTGTGCTGTTCGCGTTCACCGCGACGGCCTACGTATTGCTGCCAACCGGCGAGATCGAGCAGGCGTGGATCATCACTGAGGGTAAAACGCCGATCCGACTGGCCCCGGCATTGGTCGGGAATGCCAACCAACCCTGAGCTGTTGTTGCGCTGGGTGCAGCGTTGAATCAGCTTGCGCTCGGCATCCGGCCACAGGCGTGAGCGATCGTAGATGTGAGTCAGCTCGTGCAACACCGTGGCCAGCATTTCCCGGCGCACGGTGCCATGGGGGCGATGGGTTTTCCTTGTCGCGGCGCTGCCATCGGTGAGGCCGGCCAGCAGGTTGCGGTTCAGATCGAGCTCGGACACCAGTGATGCCTGACCGTAGGCGTGGCGTGGCATGTCATCGGTCCAGCCGACGTCGATGCGTCGATCGAGTTGCTCGATAAAGCGTGGCGGCAGCGCCTGCATGGCTTCATCGAGCAACGCCTGGCTGGCTTGCTGTTGCGCGGGCGTCAGGCCTTCGGTCTTGAGCTGTAACTGAAGGCCTGCGTGGGCCGTGTTGCCGAGCAGCAACAGGGCCCCGGCCAGCAGCCAGGCGCATGGACGCTTCACAGTGCGAGGATGGCTTCGGCGAGGTCCTGGTCACTGGCGTCACGGGCTTCCGGCACGCGGGTGCGCAGCAAATCGAAGGCGGATTCCAGGTGAGCGCCACGAATGTCGCCATTGCTGGCAACGAAACTGGCGGCGTCGTCCTGGGCTTCGCGCACGATTTTCGAATCGCGAATGGACGTGGTGGTGTCGGAGGTGAAATCGAGGGTGCGCTGGGTGGCGCGGATCAGCATGTTACTGGTGGCAACCAGAGTATGTGCCTGGGACACATCGGCCAACAGCAGCAGGCCTAAGGTGGCAGCAATCAGCGGGTTACGCATGGAACGACTCCAGAAAAACAGGGATAACTATTGGACGAGAATTGCTTGTGCCAGTTCAAGGTCGCTGGCATGAAGTTTTGCCTGGGATCGGCGCAGATACCGCAGGGCCGACTCCAGTCGTGCGCCTCTCAGTTGGCCATCACTGGCAATGAATGCCGCAGCGTCATCCTGGGCGGCGAGCAGCAGTTTATGGTCGAAGGGGGCGCTGGTCACCAAACTTGTGGCGTAACCGCTGGCGACGATGCCTTGGGTGGACAGATTGAAGGCGTCATAAGCGTGGGCCGATCCGCAGTAACCAAGGGTAAGAAAGACTGGAGCGATCAAGAGACTTGAAGGAAAACGCATGAGACTCGACAGGTGAAAATGAGTCCCAAGGCTAGCGCAAGGCCCGATCTAGAGCCAGCGTCGAAACATTGGGGCGCGCCGGGCGTGCCCCATGTCTGTGCAGTCGTTTAGATCGTCAGGATCGCTTGCGCCAGTTGGGCGTCGGTTGCGTTCAGCTGTGGCGCCTGGCGGTGAATGTGGTCGATGGCGCTTTCCAGTTTCACGCCGCGGATGGAACCTTCACTGGCGACGAAGCTGGCAGCGTCGTCACGGGCCGCGAGGACGATCTTGTCATCCTTGAACGAAGACGAGACGACATCGGTAGTCGCATCGGACGTGGCTTTGAGTGCATTGACGACAGCATCCGTGGTCACGATGAAGCTGCTGGCTTGGGCACTGGCAGCTACGGCAAACAGGGCTGCAGCGCTGAGCAGACGGAGACGGGACATGGGTAACTCCTTTGTGTAAACCAATTGAAAAATGGCGCAGTGTCTGCAAAGTCAGACGCCAGGCGCTTGGCGCTCGCCACGTTCTGGTTTGATATTAGGCCTGAGTGTGTCAGTTCGAACAGCCCGTCATGCAAACAGGAAGTCAGCGCCAGAACGGTTTATCCAATTCATTGATGCGGTCGGCGTGGCTGATACCAAGATCTGATAGCTGACAATCATCGAGTTGAGCCAGTAAACGTCGTGTTCTCGCCCTTTCGAGACTAGCGAACAGTCCTGTTAACAGGTCTCTGACCCAGTTCAGGCAAGGTCTCGATTGAATTTCGGGCTTGGAAACATCCTGTAAAGAATTCATGGCGCGGTCCCTGTCCTGATAAGTGGAGAGCTTCATGCTGACACCCGCCGAATATCCATTACAGACACACTACGGCAATATTGTACTCATTCAGTTAGTGCTTTTTGCAAACTGTACTGGTGTTGAGAATTCCCTACTGTCAGACCGGATTTGACAGGCCAAAACGACAAAACCCGTCGTGGTTTCCCACGACGGGTCTTGTTTTTTCAATTCGGGTTGCTGGCGGTGGACCTTCAGGTCAGAGCCAGCGACGCTAACTTAGCGCCAGAACGGCTTGCTCAGCTCTTCGTAGCGTTGTGCTTCGCTAATCCCGGCGTCAGCCAGCAGACGCGAGTCCAGGCGAGCCAGTTGATGGCGGCTGGTGATGCGGCGCTGCCACAGCATCAGGTTGGCGATAACGCGCAGAGGCATGGAAGCCTGGGTTTTTGCAGCAGTGTCTTGAAAGAACAGATCGGAACTGAGTGTACGTTCCATGGTGGTCATCCTTCCGCTTATGGCGGGATTAGGTAGTGGTTTAACTGGTGCCCATGATCCTCTCGTTTGCCTAGTCCCTGTAGATACAGTTCATCTGTATTGTGATGGCTCAGTTAACTGTTTATAGGTGGTGTACTGGTCGAAATAGAGGCAACTGTACCTGTCCGCACTATTAAGGTGCGAAATTGCTGTTTTTGTCCGATTGGGTAGGAATTTTCCCTAGGAAATGACCGGTACAGCAGTACAGTTTTTTTCATATTTCGAAGAGGCAAGAGCAAGCTGACGAAACTGTGTTTGCGCCAGCTGCTATCTGTACCAATTACTTCTTCAGCATTTGCCCGGTTTCTTCCAGGTTTATGTGCCAGCTCAAGGCGTCACGCAGAATGTGCGGGGTGTGCCCGCCGATGGCGCATGCGGCGGTGAAGTAATCATTCAGCGCCTGGCGGTAATCCGGGTGCACGCACTTGTCGATGATGACCCGGGCACGCTCCCGCGGTGCCAGGCCTCGCAGGTCTGCCAGACCGACTTCGGTCACGAGGATGTCGACGTCATGTTCGGTATGGTCAACGTGGCTGACCATCGGCACCACGCTGGAGATCGCACCACCCTTGGCGATCGACTTGGTCACGAACACGGACAGGTGCGCGTTGCGCGCGAAGTCGCCCGAGCCACCGATGCCGTTCATCATCCGTGTACCGCAGACATGGGTGGAGTTGACGTTGCCATATATGTCGAACTCCAGGGCGGTGTTGATGCCGATGATGCCGAGGCGGCGCACGACTTCAGGGTGGTTGGAGATCTCCTGCGGACGCAGGACCAGTTTGTCCTTGTAGCGCTCCAGATTGCCGAACACGTCGGCATTGCGCCGGCTCGACAGGGTGATCGAACTGCCCGAAGCAAAACTCAGCTTGCCCGCATCGATCAGGTCGAAGGTCGAATCCTGCAGCACCTCGGAATACATCGTCAGGTCTTCGAACGGCGAGTCGATCAGGCCACACATCACCGAGTTGGCGATGGTGCCGATACCGGCCTGTAGCGGGCCGAGCTTGTTGGTCATGCGTCCGGCTGCCACTTCCTGTTTGAAGAAGTCGATCAGGTGGTCGGCAATGGCTTGGGTCTCGGCGTCCGGCGCCAGCACAGTGGAGGGCGAGTCAGCCTGGTTGGTGACCACGATGGCAACGATTTTTTCCGCTGGAATCGGGATGGCAGTGCTGCCGATGCGGTCGTCGACTTTGACCAATGGAATCGGGGTGCGGGTCGGACGATAGGTCGGGATATAGATGTCGTGCAGGCCTTCGAGGTTGGGGTTGTGTGCCATGTTGATCTCGACAATCACGTGCTTGGCGAAAATCGCGAAGCTGGCCGAGTTGCCGACCGAGGTGGTTGGCACGATATGCCCTTGCTCGGTGATCGCCACGGCTTCAATCACGGCAATGTCCGGCAGTTTCAATTGCTGGTTGCGCAATTGCTCCACGGTTTCCGACAAGTGCTGGTCGATGAACATGACCTCGCCGGCATTGATCGCCTTACGCAGGGTGCTGTCGACCTGAAACGGCATGCGTCGCGATAGCACGCCAGCTTCGGTCAACTGCTTGTCGAGGTCGTTGCCCAGGCTCGCGCCGGTCATCAGGCTGATCTTCAGCGGCGTGACCTTGGCGCGCTCGGCCAGCGCCTGGGGGACGGCCTTGGCTTCGCCGGCGCGAGTAAAGCCACTCATGCCGACGGTCATGCCGTCCTCAATCAGAGCGGCAGCGTCGGCAGCGCTCATCACTTTGTCCAACAACGAAGGCAGGCGAATACGGTCACGGTACATGGATTGTTATCTCGGGCAACAGGTAGCAGGACGTGCAGTCTAGTGAATTGCGCCAGCTTCTGTCCCGCTACCAAGGTCGCAATCGAGGCGTCTATTCAGGGCCTTTCAAGCAAAACACCGTTACCGGATCGGTAACAAAAGAATAGTTTGTCCGACGATTTGCGCAAACAAAAACGCCCCGACGAGTCGGGGCGTTCTGTGTGCCGTAGAAGGTTAGTCGACGGCCTTGACCATGTCTTCGATGACCTTTTTCGCGTCGCCGAACACCATCATGGTTTTATCCAGGTAGAACAGCTCGTTATCCAGGCCGGCGTAGCCGCTGGCCATCGAGCGCTTGTTGACGATAATGGTCTTGGCCTTGAACGC